>JAEWDF010000044.1 GCA_023390245.1 Pseudomonadota bacterium | reverse complement strand
GGTTGAAGGCGGCGGGGGTGCCGACGGTGTCGGTGTTCCTGTCGGGCCGACCGCTGTGGACCAATCCCGAAATCAACGCCTCAGACGCCTTCGTGGCGGCCTGGCTGCCGGGCACGGAAGGCGGCGGCATCGCCGACGTGCTGGTCGGGGACGCCGCCGGCGCGCCGCGTCAGGACTTCACCGGCACGCTGTCGTTCAGCTGGCCCAAGGACGCCACGGGCGAGCCGCTGAACGTGGGCCAGCCGGGCTACGACCCGCAGTTCGCCTATGGCTATGGCCTCGGCTACGCCCATCCCGGCGAGGTCGGGATGCTGTCGGAGGCCAGCGGCGTCGCGGGCGGGGGCTCCAGCATCGATCGCTATTTCGTCGGCGGCCGGACGATCTCGCCCTGGTCCCTGGCGCTCGAGGATGTCGGCGGGCAGACGCGCGTGGGCGACGAACGGTCCGCCGCCAGCCCGCGCGGCGGCGTGCGGATGACGGTGGTGGACGACCAGGCCCAGGAGAGCGGGCGGCGGTTCGCCTTCGCCGGCGGGTCCGAGGCCAGCGCGCTGATCTGGGGACCCGCGGCCGACCTGACCCGACAGGCGAACGGGGAGATGGCGCTCAGCTTCCGCTACCGCGTCGATGCGCCGCCGGCCGGCGCCGTGAACCTGGCCGTGGGGCAGGGAAGCCTCGATCTCACGTCCGCGCTCCGGTCGGCGCCAGCGGGCGAGTGGCGCTCCATCAAGCTGCGGCTGTCCTGCTTCCGGGACGCCGGCGCGGATCTCTCCGTCGTCGAGCAGCCGTTCCGGCTCGCCTCCGCCGACGCCCTGACGGTCTCGGTCTCGGAGATCGAACTGGCGGCCAACCAGGGCGACGCGGCCTGCCCTTCGGGAGAGGCCCGCTAGGCCCGGCCGACATTCGCCTTGTGATCGTCCTTCGGACGCCCGGAGGGACGGCCTTATCCTCTTTCCAGGATGTCCGCAGGCGGAAGCAGCGGCGGGCCCGCGGCACACCCGCGGTGCTGGCGGCAGCGCGTGCCGAGGGTTCGACGGACGCCGGAGGTGATCATGCCGGACCGTTCAACTTCATGGACGCCCGCGACGCCTTCATCACCCTGGGAGGCGGAGCTGACGGTGGAGGAGACCTGCTCGCGCTCCCGATGAAGCGGAGCAGAAACCAATCAAGTCACACGTGTGATTTCACAGAAGTCACAAACGTTCGCCATTCGCCCCTAAGGGGGGCGGCTACTGCGTTGATCTGAATGAAGGAAAATGGTGGGTGATCACAGGTTCGAACTGTGGACCCGCTGATTAAGAGTCAGCTGCTCTACCAACTGAGCTAATCACCCGACCGGCTTCCCGAGGCGTGCGCCCCGCGAAGGGCGCTCCTACTACCCAGCCAATTGGGGTCTGGCAAGCGGTTTCGCAAACTTTCTTTCGCGGTCTATGGTCATGGCGGAATCGGGCCGCGACGAGGGCGGCGAAACGAGGGGGCCTCATGGCATTCTGGAACCGGCGTCGGTCGATCGACGCCATGCTGAAACCGCACGACGGACCGCGCCTGAAGGCGACGCTGAGCTGGCCGCACCTGATGGCGCTGGGCGTCGGCGCCATCGTCGGCACCGGCATCCTGACGCTGATCGGGGTCGGCGCGGGGCTGGCGGGGCCGGCCGTGCTGATCTCCTTCGCACTGGCGGGCATGGTCTGCGCCTGCGCCGCCCTGTGCTACGCCGAGCTGTCGACCATGATGCCGGCGGCGGGCAGCGCCTACACCTATTCCTACGCCGTTCTGGGCGAGATGATCGCCTGGATCGTCGGCTGGAGCCTGATCCTGGAATATTCGCTGGTCGTCAGCGCGGTTGCGGTGGGCTGGTCGGGCTATTTCGTCCCGTTCTGGAATCACCTGGACGGCGCCGTGTTCGAGGCGCTGCGGATACCGGCCGCCCTGGCCGCCGGCCCGCACGCGGGCGGGATCGTCAACCTGCCGGCCGTGGTCATCATCGGCGTGGTGACCGGACTGCTGCTGCTGGGCACGCGGGAGAGCGCGACGCTGAACGTTGTGCTGGTCATCATCAAGATCGCCGCCCTGGCCGTGTTCGTGGCCATCGCCCTGCCGGCGTTCAAGGGCGAGCACTTCACCCCCTTCATGCCCAACGGCTTCGGCGCGCCCTTTGTCCAGACCGGGGTGATGGCGGCGGCGGCCATCATCTTCTTCGCCTTCTACGGCTTCGACGCCATCTCGACGGCGGCTGAGGAGACCAAGCGGCCAGAGCGCGACCTGGCCATCGGCATCATCGGTTCGATGGTGGTGTGCACGGGGCTGTACCTGCTGGTGGCGACGGCCGCCATTGGCGCGCGGCCGGTCGCCGGCTTCGCCGACAGCCCGGAGCCCCTGGCCCTGATCCTGCGCCAGATGGGGCAGGGGACGGCGGCCCAGTGGATCGCCGCCGCCGCCGTCATCGCCCTGCCGACGGTGCTGCTGGCCTTCCTGTTCGGCCAGAGCCGCATCTTCCTGGGCATGTCGCGCGACGGCCTGCTGCCGCGCCGCCTGGCCAAGGTGTCGAGCCGGGGCGTGCCGGCGGTGGTGACCCTGTTCACCGCCGTCGTCGTGGCGATCCTGGCGGGCCTGCTGCCGCTGGACGAACTGGCGTCCCTGGCCAACGCGGGCACGCTGGCGGCCTTCTGCTCGGTCGGCGTCAGCCTGATCGTGCTGCGGATGCGTGAGCCGGGCCGCAAGCGAGTGTTCAAGGCGCCGCTGTGGCCCGTGGTCGGCGCGATCACGGTGATCGGCTGCATCGTCTTCTTCCTGAGCCTGAAGTCGGTGACCCAGATCGGCTTCGTGGTGTGGAACCTGGTCGGGATCGGCGTCTATCTGCTGTGGTCGTCGCGCAATTCCCGCCTGGCCAAAGGCGAGGAAGAAGCCGCCTGATGGCGCGCCGCGACCTGTCCGGCGCGGTCGACTTCACCGTGCTGGAAGGCATGACCGGCGGCGATGCGGCGGTCTCGGAAGAGGTGCTGGGCCTGTTCGTCGAGCAGGCCGCCCTCTGGTCCGTCATGCTGGACCCGAAGACCGAGGGCTGGCGCGACGGGGTGCACACGATCCGAGGGGCCGCCGCCGGGATCGGCGCGCGCGCGCTGGCCCTGGCCTGCGCCGAGGCGGAGGCGACCGAGCAGGCGCTGGCGGCGCCGGCCCTGGAACGGGTGCGGACGGCGCTTGACGCGGCCCTGGCGGATGTCGCCGCCTATCGCCACGAACTGATGCTGAGAGGGTTGAGGGGCTGAGTCCCCTCAACCCGCCCGGGAATTGCACTGCACCGCCGAAAACGGTGCAATGTGCAACAAGGTGCAATTTCGGACGACCTCCGCAGGATGAAACGTCAGGTCATTATAAGGCCTGCCGCGGACGTGGCGTGTCGATTGCGATTCTGAAGCGCCAAGCCGCTGATCCGCAACGACTTCGCCGACAAGATTATGAACGCAAGCCTCGACTCGTCAGCCCCGCGTCCGGTCCCAGGTCGTGAACTCGTGGGCGATGCAGCGGTCGATCATCAGGCGCCAGACCGGTTCGGCGATGTCGGGCGACAGGCCCTGGGTCGCGGCCGTTTTCAGAACCTTGGCCACCACGTCGTCGATGCGGGCCTGGTCGAAGACGGCGTCGCGGTTCGGCTTGATGCGGGCGGCGGCGTCCATGTAGCGCTGGCGCTCGGCGATCAGGACCACCAGGGCGCGGTCCAGGGCGTCGACGCCCTGGCGGACCTCGGCCATGGTCGAGCAGGCCTCCGGCGGCACGCGGGGGTCGACGGCGGAGGCGATGGCGGCGGGGGCGGTCTGGGTCATGGCGGCGGGTTAGCCGCTCCGGTCCTTCAAGCCAAGTCAGCCGACGAAGGCGCGTTCCAGCACATAGTCGGCGGGCTCGGCGTTCGAGCCTTCCTTGAGGCCGTAGGATTCCAGCAGTTCGCCGGTTTCCTTGATCATGGCCATGGAGCCGCACAGCATCACCCGGTCGCGTTCGGGCGAGAAGCCTTCGGTCAGTTGCAGATCGGCGAACACCTGGCCCGACTTGATGCGGTCGGTGATCCGGCCGGGGGTCTCGAACGTTTCGCGGGTGACGGTCGGATAATAGGTCAGCTGGGCCCTGGCCTCGTCGCCGATCAGGGGATCGTCGTGGATTTCCTGGCTGAAGAAGTCGCGATAGGCCAGGTCGGCGACGTTGCGCACCGTGTGGCAGACGATCACCTGCCTGAAGCGCGAATAGGTGTCGGGGTCGCGCGCGACGCTGAGCCACGGCGCCAGGCCCGTGCCCGTGCCGATCAGCCACAGCCGCTCGCCGCCCGTCAGCGCATCCAGCACCAGGGTGCCGGTCGGCTTCTTGCCCATCAGCACGGTGTCGCCGGCGACGATCTTCTGCAGACGCGAGGTGAGGGGGCCGTCCTGGACCTTGATGGAGAAGAACTCCAGCTCCTCGGCCCAGCAGGGGCTGGCGATGGAGTAGGCGCGCAGCACGGGCTTGCCGCCGTCTTCGCCCGGCAGGCCGATCATCACGAACTCGCCCGAGCGGAAGCGGAAGTCCTCGGGCCGTCGGATGGCGAAGCTGAACAGGCTGTCGGTCCAGTGGCGGACCCACAGCACTTCCAGCTCGTGGAAGGGGCTGGGCTTGGCTGCGGCAGGCGCGGGAGCGAGGGCGGCGTCGGTCATCGTCCGCTATCTAATGTGAGAACCCTTCGCAGGGAAGGAAAAGGCGTATCCGGCGGCGCGAGATTTCCTCGTGACGGCTGTAAGCGGGGCGGCTAGCTTCCGCTCCCATGCGAAACCTTCTGCTGATGTCCGCCGCCGCCATCGCCGTCGCGGGCCCCGCCTTCGCCCAGTCCCAGGCTCAGCCGAGCCAGGCGACTCCTTCCAACATCCTGACGGTCGAGCGGGTGTTTTCCGACCCCGCGCTGGTCGGTCCGGCGGCGAAGGGCGTCAGCCTGTCGCCCGACGGCCAGCTGGTCGCCTTCCTGCGCTCGCGCGAGGACGACGCCCAGGTGCAGGACCTGTGGGCCGCGCCGACCGGGGAGGGCGAGCCCTACAAGCTGATCGACGCGCGGGCGCTGGTTCCCGACGCGGGCGAACTGTCCGAGGCCGAGAAGGCGCGGCGCGAGCGGATGCGCATCAGCGCGCGCGGCGTGGTCGACTATTCCTGGGACGACCAGGGCCGCTACATCCTGGCGCCGCTGGAAGGCGACGTCTTCCTGGCCAGCCGCGCCGACGGCTCGGTGCGGCGGCTGACCGAGACCGAGGCCGACGAGATCGACGCCAAGGTGTCGCCCGAAGGCCATTTCGTCTCCTACGTCCGCGACCAGGACCTGGTCGTCTATGACCTGGCGACGGGCCGCGAGCGGCAGATCACGACGGACGGCGAGGGCCTGATTTCCTGGGCCACCGCCGAGTTCATCGCCCAGGAGGAGCTGGACCGCGACACCGGCTATTGGTGGAGCCCGGACGAGACGCACATCGCCCTGGCCCGCGTGGACGAGACGCCCGTCGACGTGATCCCGCGCCTGGACATCGCCGGGGGCGGGGCGACGGTGGCGGAGCAGCGCTATCCGCGCGCCGGCCGGCCGAACGCCCTGGTCGAACTGTATGTCCAGGACATGGGGTCGAACCGGCGGGTCAAGGTGGACCTGGGCTCGAACACCGACATCTATCTGGCGCGGGTCAACTGGTCGACCGACGGCCGGACCCTGTACGTCCAGCGCCTGTCGCGGGACCAGAAGACGCTGGACCTGCTGGCGGTCGATCCCGCCACCGGCCGCTCGCGCGTGATCGTGACGCAGACGGGCGAGGCCTGGGTCGATCTGAAGAACGACTTCCGCGCCCTGTCGGACGGCCGCTTCATCTGGTCGAACGAGGACAGCGGCTGGCGGCACCTGTACCTGTACGACCGCGACGGCAAGCTGATCCGCCCGATCACCCAGGGCGACTATCCGGTCCTGGCGCTGGAGGGCGTGAACGCCGAGACGGGCGAGGTCTTCTTCTCCGCCTCCATGCGCGACGGCAAGGAATATCCGATCGAGCAGCAGCTGTTCCGCGCCAGCCTGAACGACACGGTCGAGCCGGTGGCGATCACGCCGGCGGGCGGATGGTGGAACGTGTCGGTCAACGGCACGGGCACGGCCTATGTCGGCAACTATTCCGATCCGAAGACGCCGCCGCAGTCGGCGCTGTACCGGATGGACGGGACCCGCATCCGCTGGATCGAGGAAAACCCGCTGAACGCCAGCCACCCCTTCTATCCCTACGTCTCGCGCCTGCGCGAGCCGGAGTTCGGCACCTTGCAGAGCCACGGCGAGACCCTGGTCTGGCAGATCAAGACGCCGCCGGGCTTCGATCCGTCGAAGACCTATCCGGTGGTGATGCAGGTCTATGGCGGCCCCTCGGGCGGCGGCGTGAAGCGCGGCTGGGGCAGCGCCACCGACCAGCTGCTGACCGAGGCGGGCTATATCGTCTTCCACCTGGACAACCGGGGCGAGGGCTATCGCAGCCGGGCGTTCAAGAACGCGCTTTATCGCCGCATGGGCACGGTGGAGATCGAGGACCAGGTGCTGGGCGCCGACTATCTGCGCACCCTGCCTTACGTCGACAAGGACCGGATCGCGGTGATGGGCTGGAGCTATGGCGGCTTCATGAGCCTGTCGATGCTGCTGGAGCCCAAGATGGGCCTGGCCGCCGCCCTGGCCGGCGCGCCGCCGACGGAATGGAGCCTGTACGACACCGCCTATACCGAGCGGTACATGTCGACGCCGCAGGACAATCCGGAAGGCTACGCCAACTCCGACGTGCTGCATAAGCTGGACGGCATGACCGGCCGGCTGCTGCTGCTGCACGGCATGGCGGACGACAATGTGATCTTCGAGAACACGACGCGCGTCCTGAACGCCCTCCAGGAAAAGAGCATTCCGTTCGAGACCATGCTCTATCCGGGCCAGCGCCACGGCGTGCGGGGCAATCCGCGCCAGCTGCACCTGTGGCGGACCTATCTGGACTTCCTGGATCGCACCATCGGAACGCGGTCGCATACGGACGACTGAGCCCGCGTGGGCGACGAAGGGCGGGCGGCGTCGATCGGCGCCACCCGCCTTTTCGCATAAGGAACCGGCCCGACGTTCGCGTGGTTAGGCGATCGCATGAGCGATCTCGTCGCCAACATCTTCGGCTCGGCCGCCGCGATCTGCTCGGTGACCAGCTTTGCGCCCCAGGCGATCAAGATCTGGAAGGAGCGCGACGCTTCCTCGGTCAGCCTGAAGACCTATTCGCTGACGGTGACCTGTTTCGCGCTCTGGGTGGTCTATGGGGTGATGACCCAGGCCTGGCCGGTGACCGTCGCCAACAGCTGCGCCTTGGTGATGGCCAGCTGGGTGCTGGTGATGAAATGGCGCTTTCGGGACGGCGACCCGGACGGCTGAGCCGTATCTGGCGGGGCCGCCGCCCGGCGTGATAGCTTGCAGGATCGACGATTGGCCGCCACTTGATGGCCAAACGGATGCGGCATTGGCCGCCGCCCGACCCGCTTGAGAGAGAGAAGCCCGTGAGCCGACCCAACGCCGTCATCACCCTGTCCGATGGTCTGCCCAAGCCCGTCGTCATCGGCGGCGGCGCGCGCATCGCCTTCATCGCCGGCCCCTGCCAGATGGAAAGCCGCCAGCACGCGCTGGAGACGGCCCATGCGCTGAAGGAGATCGGCGAGCGGCTGAACGTCGGCATCATCTACAAGACCAGCTTCGACAAGGCGAACCGCACCAGCGCCAGCGCCGCGCGCGGCATCGGCCTGAAGGAGTCGCTGCCGATCTTCGCCGAGGTGCGCGAGGTCACGGGCCTGCCGACCCTGACCGACGTCCATTCCGAGGCCCAATGCGGGCCGGTGGGCGAGGTGGTGGACGTGCTGCAGATCCCGGCCTTCCTCAGCCGCCAGACCGACCTGCTGCTGGCCGCCGCGGCCACCGGCAAGGCGATCAACATCAAGAAGGGCCAGTTCCTGGCGCCCTGGGACATGAAGAACGTCATCGCCAAGGTGGTGGGCGCCGGCAATCCGAACGTCATGGCCTGCGAGCGGGGCGCCAGCTTCGGCTACAACACCCTGGTCAGCGACATGCGCGCCCTGCCGGTGCTGCGCGAGATCGGCTGCCCGGTGGTGTTCGACGCGACCCACAGCGTGCAGCAGCCAGGCGGGCAGGGCACGTCCTCGGGCGGCCAGCGCGAGTTCGTGCCGGTGCTGGCCCGCGCGGCGGTGTCGGTCGGCGTCGACGCGGTGTTCGTCGAGACCCATCCCGATCCGGATCACGCGCCGTCGGACGGCCCCAACATGGTGCCGCTGGGTCAGTTCGAAGCCCTGGCGGCCCAACTGCTCGCCTTCGACGACCTGGCCATCAAGGTCGGCGCCAAGGGGCCGGTGGCGCAGGCGGCGTGAATCCTCTAGGGCGGACGAATGCCTGAGACCCTGGACCTGGGCGCCCTGCAGTTGTTGCTGGAGCGCGTGCGCGGCCTGAAGATCGCCTGCGTCGGCGACCTGATGCTGGATCGCTATGTCTATGGCGAGGTCAGCCGCATCTCGCCCGAGGCGCCGATCCCTGTGCTGCGCGCGCGTCGCACGGTGGCCATGCCGGGCGGCGTCGGCAATGTCGCGCGCAATGTCGCGGCGCTGGGCGGGCTGGGCCTGCTGGGCGCCGTCGCCGGAGACGATGCGGCGGGGGCCGAGTTGAAGGCCCTGATCGCGGATGAAGCGGGGGTCGAGGACCTGATCGACCGACCTGCGGGCGCCGCCACCATCGTCAAGACGCGCTTCGTGGCGGCGGGCCAGCAGCTGCTGCGCCTGGACGACGAGAACGCGGCGCCGGCGCTGGACGATTCCCGCGCCTTTTCGGACGCTTCGGCCATCCTGCTGTCGGACTACGCCAAGGGCGTGGTCGGCGACGCCCTGATCGCGGCGGCGCTGGCGCAGGCGGCGCGGACGGGCGCGCCGGTGGTGGTCGATCCCAAGGGGCGCGACTTCGCCCGCTATGGCGCGGTGGACATCATCAAGCCCAACGCCTCTGAATTGGCCGGCGCCACCGGCCTGCCGGTCGAGACGGACGCCGAGATCGAGGCGGCGCTGGCGGCGCTGCTGAAGGCGACGACCGCCAAGGCGGTGATCGTGACCCGCGCCGGCAAGGGCATGAGCCTGGCGCGGCGCGGCGAGCCCGTGACGCACTTCCCCGGCCGGGCGCGCGAAGTGTTCGACGTCTCCGGCGCCGGCGACACGGTGCTGGCGGCGCTGGGCCTGGCGTTGGGGTCCGGCGCGTCGCTGGAGACGGCGGTGCAGTTCGCCATCCTGGCGTCGGGCGTCGTGGTCGGGAAGGCCGGGACGGCGGTGGTCACGCCGGCCGAGCTGGTCGAGGCGGAACTGCGTCAGCACGCGGTCGCCGCGCAGTCCAAGGTGACGCCGCTGGACGAACTGGCCGATCAGGTCGAGGCCTGGCGCCGCCAGGGCCTGCGCGTCGGCTTCACCAACGGCTGTTTCGACATCCTGCACCGGGGCCACGTCGCCTATCTGGCTCAGGCGCGCAGCTGGTGCGACCGGCTGGTGGTGGCGCTGAACACCGACGCCTCGGTCAAGCGGCTGAAGGGCGAAGGGCGGCCCGTCAACGACCTGGACAGCCGCGCCGTCGTCATCGGCGGCCTAGCCAGCGTGGACCGCGTGACCAGCTTCGACGATCCGACGCCCATCGCCCTGATCGAACGGCTGCGGCCCGACGTGCTGATCAAGGGCTCGGACTATACGCGCGAGGGCGTGGTCGGCGGCGACCTGGTCGAAAGCTGGGGCGGCGAGGTCAAGTTGGCCGACTTCAAGGACGGGTTCTCCACCACCCGGACCATCGAGAAGATGACGGGAGCGGCTCAGTGAACCCGCGCATGATCGTGGTGACCGGCGGCGCCGGCTTCATCGGCTCCAACATCGTGGCGCGGCTGACGGCGGATACGGCTTACGACATCGTCGTCTGCGACCGGCTGGAGACGGCCGACCTGGCCAAGTGGAAGAACATCGCCAAGCACGCGGTCGCGGACCTGTGGGCGCCGGAGGAGTTGTTCGACCAGCTGGAGCGGCACGCCGAGAAGATCGAAGCGGTGGTCCACATGGGGGCCATCTCCTCCACCACCGAGCCGGACGCCGACCTGATCCTGAGGACCAATTTCACCCTGTCGCGCGACCTGTGGGACTGGTGCGCGATGCGCAATGTCCGGCTGATCTATGCGTCGTCGGCGGCGACCTATGGCGACGGCGAGGCGGGCTTCGACGACGACGACGACGCGGTTTCGCTGGCCCGGCTGCGGCCGCTGAACGCCTATGGTTATTCCAAGCTGCTGTTCGACCAGTACGCCGTGCGCCAGGCCGACCGGGGCGCCGCGCCGCCGCAGTGGGCGGGGCTGAAGTTCTTCAACGTCTATGGCCCGAACGAGGGCCACAAGGGCGGCATGAAGTCGGTGGTGGCGCAGATCTGGCCCAAGGTCGCGGCGGGGGAGGCGGTCAGCCTGTTCCGCTCGCACAATCCGGACTATCCCGATGGCGGTCAGCTGCGCGACTTCGTCTATGTCGACGACGTGGTCGACATCGTCGAATGGCTGCTGCGCGCGCCGCAGGTGTCGGGCGTGTTCAACGCGGGCTCGGGCCAGGCGCGGTCCTTCGCCGACCTGGCGCGGGCGACCTTCGCGGCGGCGGGCAAGGCGCCGGCGATCGAATATGTCGACATGCCCGAGGTGATCCGCGATCGGTATCAGTACTTCACCCAGGCGCGGATGGACCGGGTGCGGGCGGCCGGCTTCGACGGCCAGTCGACGCCGCTGGAGGAGGGGGTGCGCCGCTATGTGCAGTCCTTCCTGTCGCAGCCGGACCCTTATCGCTGATGCGGCCGAAGCTGACCTTTCGCCAGTGGGTCGGCTATGCCGGATTCGCCGTGGTGCTGCTGCTGACCGCGGCGGTCGCGGTCTGGCACGGCGACATCCTGAAGGCGGCGCTGGACCCCGAGGTCCCGTTCCAGACCTATGATCCGCCGCCGGCGCCGGACTACGCCGATCCGGCGAGCTGGGCGCTGTGGGACGCGCGGGCCTCCGCTTCGGGGCCGGCCAGCGTCTTCTTCGTGCATTCGACCACCTTCGACGGCGGCAAGGACTGGAATGGCGCGATCGGCGACGCGGACGCCGACGCCTATCTGCGCCGGGTGGTGCTGCCCAACTACGCCGCGCCGTTCGCGCGCGCCGGCGCGGTCAGCGCGCCGCTGTACCGCCAGGCCAGCCTCTACACCCGGCTGACGCTGCGCGACGACGCGCGCGAGGCCCGCGCCTTCGCCTATCGCGACATCGAGGCGGCGTTCGACCTGTGGCTGCGGCGGCATCCAGACGGGCCGATCGTGCTGGCGGGGGTGGAGCAGGGCGCCGACCTTCTGGAGCTACTGATCCAGCGGCGGATCGCCCGCGATCCGGCGATCCGGGACCGGCTGATCGTCGCCTATCTGATGGACACCCTGATCGCCGTGGACGAGGTCGATCCCCGCGTGCCGCCCTGCGCCAACCGGCGCCAGCTGCATTGCATGGTGGCCTGGTCCCAGGTCGGGGAGGAGGATGACGGCGCCGCCGGGCGGCGGCTGCGGCGGGCCCTGGTCTGGGACGACAATGGGCGCCTGGTCACGCTGGACGGCCGCGCCACCGTCTGCGTCAATCCGCTGACGGGCTCCACCGATCCCGCCCCGGCGCCGGAGCGGCTGCATCGCGGCGCCGCCAATGCGACCGGCCTGGAATGGACGACACGGCCGGCCCTGATCGCCCGGGAAGTGGGCGCCCAGTGCCGCGGCGGCCTGCTGCGGCACAACTGGCCGCACCTCGAATCCTTCCGCGAGCAGGGCGGCTGGGCCGATCGGCGCAAGGCCCGGCCCTACAACCTGTTCTATGGCGACCTGGAGGCGGATGTCGCCGCGCGCCTGTCGGCCTACGCCGACGGCTGACGGACTGGACCGGGCGGCCCGATCAGGCCGCCTTGTCCGTCTCGACCATCTTCTGGATGGCGACGTAGTCGGTCTTGCCGGTGCCCAGGACCGGAACCTCGGTCACCTTGACGATCTTCTTGGGCACCGCCAGTTCGGGCGCGCCATTCTCGCGGGCCCATTCGGCCAGGCGCGCGACCTCGGCGCCGGAATGATCGGTGACCAGCACCAGCTTCTCGCCCTTGCGGCTGTCGGGGATGGAGACCACGGCGTGGCGCTGCTCGGGCCAGACCGCGCCGGCGATGCCTTCCACCGCCGTCAGCGACACCATCTCGCCGCCGATCTTGGCGAAGCGCTTGGCGCGGCCCTTGATGGTGATGAAGCCCTGGTCGTCCACATCGACGATGTCGCCGGTGTCCAGCCAGCCGTCCTCGACCGGCTCCCACGCCAGCGGATCGCCGGCGGTGACATAGCCGGCCATGACGTTCGGACCCTTCAGGAACAGGCGGCCGCCGGCGTCGATGCCCTCGACCGGCTCCAGCCGGTAGTCCATGCCGGGCAGGATCTGGCCGACGGTGCCGGGGTGGTTGTTCCCCGGCTGGTTCACCGCGACGACGGGCGCCGCCTCGGTCGCGCCATAGCCTTCCAGCAGCTCCACCCCGCCGAACTTCTCGTTGAACAGGGCGCGGGTCTCCTCGCGCACCTTCTCGGCGCCGCCGACGGCGAACTTCAGGGTCGCGAAGTCGCCCGGCTCGGCCACGCGGGCGTACTGGCTCAGGAAGGTGTCGGTGGCGAACAGCACCGAGGCCTTCACCTGGGGCAGCAGGTCGGTGATCTGCTTGGCGTGCAGCGGCGACGGATATTCGAACGCCTTCAGGCCGGTCAGCAGCGGCAGGATGACCCCGCCGGTCAGGCCGAAGCAGTGGAAGGTCGGCAGCGGGTTGAACATGACCCAGTCGGGATCCAGGTCGATGTGGGCGGCGACCTGGCGGGCGTTGGCGACCAGGTTGCGCTGGCTCAGCACCACGCCCTTGGGCGTGCCGAAGCTGCCCGAGGTGAACAGCACCACGCCGGGCGCGTCGGGATCGGTCCTTACCGCGAAGCGCCTGGGCGCCATGCCGGCGGCCAGGCCGTACAGCTTGTCGGCCAGGCCGATCGTCTTTCGCACGTCGTCCAGCCAGACGATGTCGGCGACCGGCCTCAATTGATCGACCAGGTCGTCCAGCTTGGCCTGCTGGATGAAGCGCTTGGCCGTCAGCACCTTCTTGACGCCCGCCGCCTGGATAGCCGCCTTCAGATTGGCTTCGCCGGCGGTGAAGTTCAGCATCACCGGGATCCGGCCGTGGGCGTGCAGGCCGAAGAAGGTCACCACCACCCCCATCGACGACGGCAGCAGGATGGCGACCCGCTCGCCCTTGTCGGTCATGGCCGCGATCTTGCGGCCCAGCACGAAGGCGGCGCGGATCAGGCCGGTGTAGGTGAGGGGATGCCGGTCCTGGTCCTCCAGGATCTCCTTGTCGCCGTACCTGGCGCGCGCACCGACCAGGGCGTCGATGAGCGTCTCGTCGTAGAGCGACGGATCCAGCGGTTGGCGCAAGCGCATCCTCCTTCGGAGGGCTGCTGCGCCCTCTCGGTTCCCGGGCGACCGTCATTAATGACGCCCGGTCATCTTGAAAAGATGCGTCACCGAGCGTGAGTTCCCGGCGGACGGCCCCGCCTGTAACCCGCTGTGCCTTGCCTTACGCGCGCGGAAAGCCGAAATACCGCCGATGGTCACCCTGATCGACACCCTTCAGCGCAAGCCGTCGGAACTGCGCCATCCGGAAAAGCAGAACCGGCCCGAGTCGGTGGTTCTGAAGAAGCCCGACTGGCTGCGCGTCAAGGCGCCGGGATCGGGCCAGTACAACGCCACCAAGGCGATCGTGAAGGAGAAGGGCCTTCACACCGTCTGCGAGGAGGCGGCCTGCCCGAACATTGGCGAGTGCTGGAGCCAGAAGCACGCCACCCTGATGATCATGGGCGACACCTGCACGCGGGCCTGCGCCTTCTGCAACGTCAAGACCGGCCTGCCGCAGCCGCTGGACCCGGAGGAGCCCGCCAAGGTGGGCCTGGCCGTCCAGCAGATGGAACTGTCGCACGTCGTCATCACCTCGGTCGACCGCGACGACGTGGCCGACGGCGGCGCGGCCCATTTCGCCGAGGTGGTGCGCCAGATCCGCCTCCAGGCGCCGAACACCACCATCGAGATCCTGACGCCCGACTTCCTGAGGAAGGACGGCGCCGCCGAGGTGATGATCGACGCCCGGCCCGACGTCTTCAACCACAACCTGGAAACCGTGCCGCGCCTGTATCTGAAGATCCGGCCCGGCGCCCGCTACTTCCACAGCCTGCGCCTGCTGCAGATGGTCAAGGAGCGCGACCCGAACCAGTTCACCAAGTCCGGCATCATGGTCGGCCTGGGCGAGACCAAGGAAGAGGTCATGCAGGTGATGGACGACATGCGCTCCGCCGGCGTCGACTTCATCACCATCGGCCAGTACCTGCAGCCGACCCGCAAGCACGCCGCCATCGACCGCTTCGTCACGCCGGAGGAGTTCAAGGCCTATGAGGCGATCGCCCGGGCCAAGGGCTTCCTGATGGTGTCCTCGTCGCCGCTGACCCGCTCGTCGCACCATGCGGGCGACGACTTCGCCCGCCTGAAGGCGGCGCGCGAGGCGCAGCTGCGGCGCTAGGCTTCGGAATGGCCGTCCACCGCGTCACGCGCATCCTGCCGTATGCGCCCGATCAGCTCGCCGACCTGGTGGCGGATGTGCGCGCCTATCCGGACTTCGTTCCCTGGGTCACGTCGATGCGGGTCTGGAACGACCGGGTCGAAGCCGAGGGCGTGACCGTGATCGACGCCGAGGCCGGCGTCGGGTTCGCGGTGTTGAAGGAACGGTTCTCGACCTGGGTGCGGCACGACCGCAATGCGCCCAAGGTCGAGGTCGGCCTGCTGCGCGGGCCTTTCCGGCACCTGAAGAACCGCTGGGAGTTCTTTCCGCACCCCGAAGGGACGCGGCTGGAGTTCATGATCGACTTCGCCTTCAAGTCGAAGATGCTGGACCTGATGCTGCAGGCCAACTTCGACCGGGCGGTGGAAAAGCTGATCGGCTGTTTCGAGGCCGAGGCGAGGCGGAGGTGCGGGGCGAAATGAGCTTCGATTTCGACGCGACCGTCGTGGGCGCCGGGGCCGTGGGCCTGGCCTGCGGCCGGGCGCTGTCGAAGCGGGGCCTGACGGTCCTGGTGCTGGAGAAGGAAGGCCACATCGGCCAGGGCGTCTCCTCGCGCAATTCCGAGGTGATCCACGGCGGCCTCTACTATCCGATCGGTTCGCTGAAGGCGCGATTCTGCGTCGAGGGGCGGCGCGCCCTCTACGCCTTCCTGGACAGCCACAAGGTCGAGGCCTGGAAGTGCGGCAAGCTGGTCGTGGCGACCGAAGAGGCCGAGGTCGAGCGCATCGAGGCCATCTTCCGGCAGGCGACGGCCAACGGTGTCGAGGGGCTGGAGCACCTGACCGGCGCCCAGGCGCGGGCGCTGGAGCCGGCGCTGAACGCCCATGCGGCGATCCTTTCGCCGGAGAGCGGCGTGTTCGACAGCCACGGCTACATGCTGGCCCTCCAGGGCGAGATCGAGGATGCGGGCGGGTCGGTGGTGACGTCTGCGCCGTTCGAGGGCTCAGAGCCGCTGAAGGGCGGCGGCTTTTCGGTCCGCGTGGGCGGCGAGGGGGCGATGACCGTCACCAGCCGCCTTCTGGTCACTGCGCCGGGGCTGTCGGCCCAAGCGGTCGCCGGGGCGATTGCGGGCTATCCGCCGCAGGACATCCCTAAGCGCCACCTGGGCAAGGGCGTCTATTTCCGCCTGGTCGGAAAGGCGCCGTTCGACCGTCTGATTTATCCGCCGCCGATTCCCGGCGCGCTGGGCACCCATTACCGCAAGGACCTGGGCGGCCAGGCGGTGTTCGGGCCCGACCTGGCCTATGTGGAGGCCGAGAACTATTCGGTCGATCCGGACAAGGCGGCCGAGTTCGAACGCTATATCCGCCGGTTCTGGCCGGGCCTGCCGGACGGGGCGCTGACACCCGACTACGCCGGCATCCGGCCCAAGCTGCATGGGCCGGGCGAGCCGCAGCCGGACTTCCAGCTGCACGGGCGCGACCACCACGGCATCGACGGGCTGATGGCCCTGTTCGGCATAGAAAGTCCGGGCCTGACCAGTTCCCTGGCCATCGGCGAGGCCGTGGCCGTCGCCCTGACGGAGACCGCATGACCGAACGCGAGAAGATGCTGGCGGGCCTGCCCTATGATGCGGGCGATCCCGACCTGCGCGACGGCCGGGCGCGCGCCGTGGCCCTGACGGTCGCCATCAACGCCGAACCGGACCGCGAACGTCGCGGCGCCCTGGTCAACCAACTGGTCAAGGCGGCGGACGGCGGGGCGGTGATCATGCCGGGCTTCTTCTGCGACTACGGCGTCAACATCCACCTGGGCGCCAACGCCTTCGCCAACGCCAACTGCGTCTTCCTGGACTGCGCCGAAATCCGTATCGGCGACAACTTCCAGGCCGGGCCGGGCGTCCAGTTGCTGACGCCCGAACATCCGCTGGACGCGATCGCGCGGCGCGGCAAGGAAACCGCGCGGCCCATCGTCATCGGCGACGATGTCTGGATCGGCGGCGGCGCCATCGTCCTGGCCGGGGTGACCATCGGCGACCGCTCGGTCATCGGCGCCGGATCGGTGGTGACGAAGGATGTGCCGTCGGACGTGGTGGTGGTCGGCAATCCGGCGCGGGTGGTGAAGACACTGGCCTAGGACCGATCGACATTCGCCTGCGATCGGCTTTCGGGGACGTCTTTCCGGGGCGTCCGCAGGACGAACCCGGAACCCAGGAGGGCGACTCCGGCCCTTGATGTGGTTCGATCCGCGCCCGTGGCCCCTGGGTTCCGGGCTCTTCGCTCCGCTCAGCCCCGGAAGGACAATGTCGGAAGCGTGGGACCTGAATGTCGACTGGCCTTAGTCGAACGCCGACAGCGGGATCGAGGTCAGGCTGAAGGGCAGCACCGGATCGCCGGCCTCGCGCCGGTTGAACTGGGTGTTGGCCACGATGAGCCGGTCGCCCCGGATCGCCGCCGTGGCGGGCCAGGCCAGCTCCGCCGGTTTGATGCGCTTCACCTCGGTCGCGGACGAGAGGTCGTCCGACAAGTCCAGGGCCACGATGTCCCCCGTCCACTGGCGCACCACGAACAGCCGGTTGTCCTTCAGCGCCAGGCCGTCGCCGCCGTCCAGCGCCGCGTCGCCGGTGTCGATGGCCGCGACCGCCTTCGTCTGCGTATCGATGCGGAACAGCCGGCCCGCCTTCATGTGGATCGCGATCAGATGGCGGCCGTCCGGCGTGGCGACGACGCCGTTGAGGTTCGAATCCTCTCCGTATTCCAGCGGCGTGCCCTCGAAAGACAGCCACGGCTCCAGCGCGGCGTCCTGCACGGCGTCGCGCGGCACGCGCCACATCACCGGGCGCAGGGTGTCGGTGAAATAGGCGGCGTCCTGGGTCAGGGCCACATCGTTGATCAGCCAGCGGCCTTCGGGCGTGGTGAAGCGGGCCAGAAGGCGGCCGGTGGCGATGTCGACCACATGCATGGTCCCGCTGCGTCCGCCCGCGACCCACAGCCGTCCTTCGCCGTCGGCCTTCAGGCCCAGGGTCATGGATGTCGGCGGTCCGCCGGCGTCCGCCTTGCCCAGGGGGTCGCCGACGATGGTCGCGGCGCCGCTGTCGGCGTCCACCCGCACTACGACGCCGGTGTTGGCGCTGGCCGTGTAGATCGCGCCGGTCGAGGGATCGACCGTCACGCCTTCGGGATAGGCCGCCGCATCCGGCAGCGGCAGGACGGTGACGCCGGCCTGGGCCCAGGCCGCATCGGCGCCCGCGCCGACGACCATCAGTCCCGCGGCCAGGGCCGCCATGCTGAATACGCGCATCTCATCCTCCCATGACATCGGTGTCAGGACCATGACGCAGGACGCCGGAGATCGCCAGCGCGCGATGCGGTCGGATTGTCGCGGCGCGACTTGAAATCCACGCGGGGTTCATGCATAAGCCCGCGCTCACGTGGCGGCCTCGGATTCGGCCGCCGCTTCTGTTTTTGCGCTCCCGAGCGGGCGCCCGACCAAGAGATTGAGACGGACATGGCCGTTCCGAAGCGAAAAGTATCCCCCTCGCGCCGCAACATGCGCCGCGCTCACGACGCCCTGGGCTCGAACGTCTATGTCGAGGACAAAGACACCGGCGAACTGCGCCGTCCGCACCACATCGACCTGAAGACCGGCATGTACAAGGGCCGCCAGGTCCTGACGCAAAAGGAAGACTGAGGTCTTTCCGGTCCGTCCGGCGTCGGCCGGGTGACGATTTTTGACGGCGCGCGGTGGTCCGCGCGCCGTTTTCGTGCGTTCTGTGCGGCGAAGCTTTGTCGGAGACCGCCGCCCATGATCCGTTTCGCCGCCGTCGGCCTGCTGGCCCTTTCGACCCTGGCCGCGTGTGAGCGCCGCGACGACACCGTCGCCGAGCCGCCCGCCGCCGGCGTCAATCCGCCGGTGGCGGCCGCGCCGCCGGCGGCGGACCCCAATGTGCTGACCTCGGAGGGGCTGGGGCCGGTCCGCATCGGCATGAGCCGGGCCGACGTGATGGCCGCCTGGGGCGCGGACGCCGCGCCGAACGCCGTCGGCGGCCCCGATCCGGAAAGCTGCGAGGACTTCCATCCGGCCAAGGCCCCGACCGGCGTCAGCGTCATGATCCAGAACGGCCGGCTGACGCGCATCACCCTGATGCGCGACGCGGCGGTGAAGACGGACCGCGGCTTCGGCCTGGGCGACAGCGCGCTGGCGATCAAGCAGGCCTACGGTGGCGCAATCATCGCCCAGCCGCACAAGTACCAGTCGCCGCCGGCCGAAGACCTGTTCGCCTGGACCAGCGGCGGTTCGACCCAGTACGTCACCGACCCGGCGGCGCGCGGCGTCCGCTATGAGGTCGGAAGCGACGGCAAGGTCATGATGATCCACGCCGGCGACCCGTCGATCCAACTGGTCGAAGGCTGCTCCTGAGGCGCCGCGCCGCCTTGTGAATCCCCGTCCGGACGGCTAATCCGGCCCCTTCGACTTTCACTTTTCGTGTGTTTGGAGGGCCGCATGGCCATCGACGCCGCGACGGTGCGCAAGGTGGCGCATCTCGCCCGCATCAAGACCCCCGAGGATCGGCTGGAGCCGCTGGCCCAGGAGCTGAACGGCATCCTGCAGTGGATCGAGCAGTTGAACCAGGTGGATGTCGATGGCGTCGAGCCCATGACCTCGAACGTCGCCCAGCCCTTGCGCCTGCGCGACGACGTGGTGACCGACGGCGACAAGATCGCCGACGTCCTGTCCAACGCGCCCAAGTCCGCCGACGGCTTCTTCGTCGTGCCCAAGGTGGTCGAATAAGCCATGACCGATCTGACCAAGCTGACCCTGAAGGCCGCCGTCGACGGCCTGAAGGCCAAGGAATTCACCTCGACCGAGATCACCCAGGCCTTCCTGACCACCATCGAGGCCGCCAACCCCGCGCTGAACGCCTATGTCGTCGTGACGGCGGACAAGGCGCTGGACATGGCCAAGGCCGCCGACGCGCGTCTGGCGGCGGGGCAGGGCGGGGCGCTGGAAGGCGCGCCGCTGGGGATCAAGGACCTGTTCTGCACCGACGGCGTGCAGACGACGGCCGGATCGAACATGCTGCGCGGCTTCGTCCCGCCGTATGAATCGACCGTCACCGCCAACCTGTGGCGCGACGGGGCGGTGATGCTGGGCAAGCTGAACATGGACGAGTTCGCCATGGGCTCGTCCAACGAGACCAGCGCCTTCGGTCCGGTGAAGAACCCGTGGAAGTCCAAGGCCTCGAACGCCGAACTGACGCCGGGCGGATCGTCGGGCGGCTCGGCCAGCGCCGTGGCTGGGGACCTGTGCCTGGCCGCCACCGCGTCGGACACCGGCGGCTCCATCCGCCAGCCCGCCGCCTTCACCGGCACGGTCGGGATCAAGCCGACCTATGGCCGCGCCAGCCGGTTCGGCATGGTGGCCTTCGCCAGTTCGTTGGACCAGGCGGGCCCGATCACCAAGACGGTCGAGGACGCGGCCCTGCTGCTGAAGTCCATGTGCTCGTTCGACCCGAAGGATTCGACCAGCTTGGACGTGGAGACGCCGGACTGGAGCCAGTCGGTCGGCCAGTCGGTCAAGGGTCTGCGCATCGGCGTGCCGCGCGAATACGTCGTGGACGGCATGCCGGCCGAGATTCAGGCGCTGTGGGACCAGGGCGTCGAATGGCTGAAGGCCGCCGGCTGCGAGATCGTCGACATCAGCCTGCCGCACACCAAATACGCCCTGCCGACCTATTACATCGTGGCCCCGGCCGAGGCGTCGTCGAACCTGGCGCGGTATGACGGCATGCGGTTCGGCCATCGGGCCGGCGAGGCGAAGTCGCTGACGGACCTCTATGAAACCAGCCGGGCGGAAGGCTTCGGCAAGGAGGTCCAGCGCCGCCTGACCATCGGGGCCTATGTGCTGTCGGCCGGCTTCTATGACGCCTATTACGTCCGCGCCCTGAAGGTGCGTCGCCGGATCGCTGAGGATTTCGACAAGGTCTGGGGCCAGGTGGACGCCATCCTGACCCCGTCGACGCCATCGGCCGCCTTCGCCCTGGGCGACAAGCAGATCGACCCGGTGACGATGTATCTGAACGACGTCTTCACGGTGACGGCCAACCTGGCGGGCCTGCCGGGCATCTCGGTGCCGGCGGGCGTGGACGCGGGCGGCCTGCCGCTGGGCCTTCAGGTTATCGGCAAGGCGCTGGACGAGGCGACGGTGTTCCGCGTCGGCAAGGCGCTGGAAGACGCGGCGGGCTTTGCGGCCAAGCCGGAGAAGTGGTGGTGAGCATGATCGAGAACACCAAGCTGATCCAGGGCCGCACCGGCCCTTGGGAAATCGTCATGGGGCTGGAGATCCATGCCCAGGTGGCGTCGAAGGCGAAGCTGTTTTCCGGCGCCGCCGTCGGCTTCGGCGCGGGCCCGAACGAGCAGGTGTCGCTGGTCGACGCGGGCTTTCCCGGCATGCTGCCGACGCTGAACAGGTTCTGCGTCGAACAGGCCGTTCGCACGGGCCTGGGCCTGCGCGCGCAGATCAACAGGAAGAGCCAGTTCGACCGGAAGAACTACTTCTATCCCGACCTGCCGACCGGCTATCAGATCAGCCAGCTGTACCACCCCATCGTGGGCGAGGGCGTGGTCGAGGTGGAGGCCGAGGACGGAAGCTTCTTCAACGTCGGCATCGAGCGGCTGCACCTGGAGCAGGACGCGGGCAAGCTGATCCACGACCTGTCGCCGACCGAGAGTTATGTCGACCTGAACCGGGCGGGCACGGCGCTGATGGAGATCGTCTCCAAGCCGGACCTGCGCAGCCCGGAAGAGGCGGTCGCCTACGTCAAGAAGATCCGCACCATCCTGATCTACCTGGGCACCTGCGACGGGGACATGGAGAAGGGCAATCTGCGTGCCGACGTGAACGTGTCGGTCTGCCCGGCCGGCAACTACGACAAGTTTAAGGAAACCGGCGATTTCGGCTTCCTGGGCACGCGCTGCGAGATCAAGAACGTCAACAGCTTCCGCTTCATTTCTCAGGCGATCCAGTATGAGGCGCGCCGGCAGATCGAGATCCTGGAGGATGGCGGAAAGATCGACCAGGAAACCCGCCTGTTCGACCCGGTGAAGGGCGAGACGCGCTCGATGCGGTCCAAGGAGGAGGCGCACGACTATCGCTACTTCCCCGACCCCGACCTGCTGCCGCTGGAGATCGAGCAGGCCTGGATCGACGAGATCAAGGCGTCGCTGCCGGAACTGCCGGACGACAAGCGCCGCCGCTTCATGGCCGACTACGGCCTGTCGCAGTACGACGCCGGCGTGCTGATCTCCGAGCAGGCCAAGGCCGATTATTTCGAGGCCGCCGCCAAGGGGCGCGACGCCAAGCTGGTGTCGAACTGGGTGACGAACGAGGTGTCGGCCCGCCTGGCCGCCGACGGCAGGGACTTCAGCGAGAACCCGCTGCCGCCGGCCCATGTCGCCGAACTGGTCCAGTTGATCGAGGAGGGGGTCATCTCCTCCAAGATCGCCAAGGAGGTGTTCGACCACGTCTGGAACGGCGAGGGCTCGCCGGCCGAAGTGGTGGAAAAGCACGGCCTGAAACAGGTCACCGACACTGGCGCGATCGAGAAGGCGGTGGACGAGATCATCGCCGCCAATCCGGACAAGGCGGCGGCGGTGGCCGAGAAGCCCCAGGCCATCGGCTGGTTCGTCGGCCAGGTGATGAAGGCGACCGGCGGCAAGGCCAATCCGGCCGCCGTCAACGACATCCTGAAGGCGCGGCTGGGTCTCTGATCGCTGTCCGAGCCGGACAATGAAAAGCCCCGCGGGCGACCCGCGGGGCTTTTTGCATCGTGATGCGGCCGTGGATCAGGCCTCGGGCGAGGCCGGTTCCGCAGGTGCCTCGTCGTCGCTTTCGTCGCCGGCGGTCGAGGAGTCGTCGGCCGGGGCGGGTTCCGGCGCCGCATTCTGGTCGGGAGCCGGGGTCTGATAGGGGTCTTGCGTCGGGGCCGGCGGGGGCGCGTCCTGCGGCTCCACCGGGGGCTGTTCCGTGGTCTGGTCGGCCGGCACGCTTTGCGGCACGTCCTGAGCAACGGCGGCGCCCGCCAGCAGGGTGGCCGAAGACAGAGCGATGATTGCGAACTTCATGATGGAGTTCCTTCCTGTTGCGGATCGAATAAGACGCGGATCCAAGAGCGCCGATAAGACAGTCGTCTTGAGGCATCTGAAGCCTCTGTTTCGAAACAGGCATATTTTCGGCCCAGTTATTGGCCGGATATCGTAATGTATTCAGAGAGGCGGATAGTATAGGCGCGCGCCAGGCGCGGTCCGTCGTCGCTGCCAAGTCTGGCGGTGATCGGAAGTCGCGGCGTGTTACGTAATATTACGTAGTCCGCCCCCTTGGCGCCCCTTTCCGCATTCGCGGGCCGCCGCGCAAGAAAAAACCCCGACCGCACAATGCGATCGGGGTTGAAAGGCCATTATGTGTTTTCTCGACCGGCCTTACCAGGACCAGGCGTTGTAGATGACGTCGACGATATAGCCGTCGTATTCGTCGATCAGATAGATGGTGTTGTCGACCAACACCCAGCGCGTACCGGCGGGCGGGAAGCCCAGGCCGTAGGTGCGCCAGTCATTCAGGCTGTAGCGCCAGAAGACATCCGGCAGATAGTCGCCCACGCGCCAGGTGCGGCCCCAATAGGAGCGGGGCACGCTGTAATAGCCCCAGCCCGGCGCGAAGTAGAAGCCGACCCGGACGCCGGTGTAGCCCCGGAAACGCCGGTCGTTGCGCCACCAGTCGGCGCGGTGGTTGCGCTGGAACTCACGCCGCCACTGATCGCCGTTGAAGCGCCGGCGGAAGTCGTCGTGCCGGTCGCGTCCCGGCTGGTTCCAGCCGTGCGACGGGCGATCCGGCCGGTTCGGACGGTTGGGGCCGGGGCGGTTGGGACCGTTCGGGCGATCGGGACGATGCCAGCCTTCGCCTGGACGATCCGGCCGCTGCCCGCCGTTCGGGCGTCCGTCGCCGGGACGCCCCGGCCGATCCGGACGGTTCGCATCCGGGCGCTGACCGTTCCAGCCGCCGGGGCGACCGGGGCGGTTACCGGAGTTTGCGTCCGGGCGCTGGCCGTTCCAGCCGCCGGGACGGCCGGGGCGGTTCCCCGGATTCGCATCAGGACGCTGACCGTTCCAGCCGCCGCCGGGACGGTCGGGGCGCTGGGGACGTTCCGGCCTGTTCTGCGGGCGGTCACGGTCGGCGGCGCCTGGGCGGGACGGCTGAGCGCCGCTTGGCCGCTCAGGCCTCCCGGGACGCGCTCCCGGAGACGGTTGCGGTCGTCTGGGGGCGTCGGCCGACGGACGGCTGGGACGCGCCGGCGCGGAGGCCGACGGCGCCGAGGGTCGATGGGCGCTCTCGCCGCGCGAGCCCCGGTCGCCGCGCGATCCGTCGTGGCGCGAAGGGCCGGAGCGTTCGCGGCGCGGGTTCTGCTGCTGCTCCTGCGCCAGGGCCTGGATCGGGGCCGAGAGCGGCCCCGCCAGGGCGGCGATGGCGGTGAAGGCCATCAGTATGCGTTTCATGGTTCTTCTTTCGCGTACGCCGGTTTCGGCGACTTGAGGATCAGCATCCGCCCGTGTCCATGAACCCGGGCTGAACGATGTTACGCCCCGATCCGGAGACGGAACGCCCCGCGACAGGATCGCGGGGCGTCGTGGAGGGCCTTCGTCCTAGTAGACGTTCGCCAGCACGCTGGCGATCAGGCCGGTCGCGGCGGCGATCAGCAGGATGTCGCCGCCGGCGTAGACATAGCGGTAGCCGCGGGGCGGCGGACGCAGTCCGTAATAGCGGTAGTCGTTGACGTAGTACTGGCGATAGGCGGGCGGCAGATAGCCGCCGGTCCGCCAGCGGTAGCCGGAATAGCGCGGCTCGACCCGATAATAGCCGTGGCCTGGCGCGTAGCCGTAGCCGGTGCGCGGGCCGTTGTAGCCGCGGAACTCCGGGCGGCCCCGCCACCAGTTCGGATTGCCGCGATCCCAGCGGTCGGGGCGTCGGTCGCCGCGATGATCGGGCCGCCAGTCGCGGCGGTCGTTTCGATAGTCGTGGCGGCGATCCTGGCGCCATTCGCGCCGGTCGTTGCGGTGGCTCTGGGCCTCCGCGAGCATGGGAACCGCCGTGGTCGACAGGGCGACGGCGACGACGGCGGCCTTGGTGAGGCGGTTCATCTTCGTGCTCCAATCTGGGCCCGCGACGGAAACGCCGGTCCGGCCCGTTGAGAATGTCAGGATCGGATTCCGCGCCTGAACGCGTGCTGAACGTGGATGTCAGCATCGCGACGTTGCGCGCCGCCGCCGCCGTCCTCAAATGAACGGGACCGCAGGGAGGCCCGCGCATGACCCGTCCCATCCAGCTCTGGTACTGGCCCACTCCGAACGGCTGGAAGGTGTCGATCGCGCTTGAGGAGATGGCGCTGCCCTATGAGGTCCGGCCGGTGAACATCGGCGCGGGCGAGCAGTTCACGGCCGAGTTCCAGGCCATCAGTCCCAACGGCCGGATGCCCGCCATCGTCGATCCCGACGGTCCGGGCGGGGCGCCGCTGTCGATCTTCGAGTCCGGCGCTATTCTGCAGTACCTGGGAACCAAGTCCGGCCGCTTCTATCCAGCCGATCCGCGCGGCAGGGTCGAGGTCGACCAGTGGCTGTTCTGGCAGGTCGGCGGGCTGGGACCCATGGCCGGACAGACGCACCATTTCCGCCAGTACGCCCCCGCCATGACCCGGGACCAGCGGCATCTGGCCTATGGCGTGCGGCGCTATACGGACGAGACCCGGCGGCTGTACGGCGTGCTGGACCGCCGGCTGAAGGACCGGGATTTCCTGGCCGGCGACTATTCGATCGCCGACATGGCCGCCTGGCCGTGGGTCCTGCCGCAGCTGCAGGGACAGGTCGTCGACGACTTTCCGCACCTGAAGGCGTGGCTGGCGCGGATCGGCGACCGGCCGGCCGTGCGCCGGGGCCGTGCGGTGGGCGAGGATCTGCGCCGCAACCTGGCGGCGGCGGGGCGCGAGGCGGAAGCGGCGCGCAAGGTCCTGTTCGGCCAGCGCTGAGCCGGTCCGTAAACGCCGTCTTTCCAAGGTGTTTCAACAGTCTGAATCTGCAGTTCAGTATTCATTCCTGCTTTACTGAAAAGGCCGCCCAGCCCCTTCCGCTGTTAACTTTAACTTCAAAACGTCGGTATCTTATCGCGTATCGGAGACGGGCCGCAGAATGAAGGCTCGATCAGGAGATACGGTGATGAACGCGCAAGAACTCGCGCACGACGACCTGAATGCGGGCGAGCAGGACGCGGGCCTGCCCCTGCCGACGGCGGACATGAGCCCCGACGATCTGTTCCGGCTGGGCATGATGTATTCCTCGGGCTCGGGCGGCTGCCCGATGGACCGGGTTTCGGCCCACATGATCTTCAACCTGGCGGCCATGAAGGGCTCGATCGAGGCCCGCGTCTATCGGCGCGAGATGAGCCAGGAAATGGAACGCGAGGAACTGGCCGAGGCCCAGCGCGCCGCGCGCCGCTACATCGACCAGGGCGTGGTGCGGCTGGCCGCCTGATCAGGAGCCGGCGTAGGTGTTGCCGTTGATGGCGTAGCTGAAGCCGATCGGCAGGGCGCCGCGCACCTGGGTGAAGAAGGCGGCGAGCTCGCCCAGCGTCGAGCGCGGCACGAAGATGATGTCGCCGCGCCGCAGCGCCACGACCTCTCCCCGGCGCGGACGCAGGTCCACGACCCGCATCATCCGCGCGCCATTCGGGCCGCGACGGATCAGCGCCGCGCGGTCCGCCTTGCCGCTGGGCAGCAGGCCTCCGGCCTGGATCACGGCTTGATAGGCATCCATGTCTCCGGTCATCTCGATGACGCCGGGCGTGCGGACCTCGCCGTCGACCCAGACGCGGATCGGGCCGGCCTGGCGCAGCGTCACCTCCACCACCGGGCGGATCAACTGCGAGGCGTAGGCGGAGGACGCCTCGGCCTCCAGTTCGGGCAGGGTGCGGTCCGCCGCCATGACCTGGCCGATCAGCGGCAGGGCGACGCGGCCGTCCGGCCCCACCCGCAGGGTGCGGGTCAGTTCGGCGGCGGTGGGCGTGGCCACCTCGATCTCGTCGCCGGGATAGAGCAGATATTCCGGCTCCGCGTCCGTCCAGTCGGCGAAGGGGATGGTCGGGAAGTCGGCGCGCGACGCCGGGGTCACCCGCTGCACCGCGCCGGACGGGCGGGGCATCCGCGCGGCGTTGTCGCCCGTGCAGGCGGCCAGGGGAAGCGCACCAAGGGCCAGAAGAAGAAGGCGACGGTCTGGCGTCATCGGAATCGGCGGCCCCTGAACCAAGTTGGGCGCAGCCTCGCCTCTTATGGGTAACTGATGGTTAACGCCGGTGGGCGAAGGGTTGTCGAACAAGCGTTTTCAATGGATTCGGCCCGCATGCGTTCGACGGCCTACGTCTCGACCCGCCCGCGCTACGGCGTGCTGGATGTCGTCGGCCTGCTGTTCCGCGAACTGCTGGTCATGATCGTCGTCTTCCTGGTCGTCTTCGCCGTCGGGGCGGCCGCCACGCTGACCCTGAAGAAGAGCTACACCGCCACCGGCGCCGTCTTCGCCGGCGTGGGGCAGGAGTATGTGTACCAGCCGCGCGTGGGCACGGCCGAACGAGGCCAGGCGCCGCAGGGCGACGAGGTGGCCCAGTCCGAAGCCGCCATCGTCGGCTCCAGCGAGGTGCGCCAGCGCGTGGTCGAGGCGCTCGGCCCGGCCGCCATCCTGGGGCGGGCGCCGAAGGGCGACCCGGTCAAGGCCCAGGCGGCGGCGCGCAAGGCGATCGGAACCAGCCTGGGCGTGGCCACCGCGCCGGGCAGCGCCGTGATCCATCTCAGCTACAAGGCCGGCGACGCCGAACGGGCCGCGCGGGTGCTGAACGCGGTCATCGACCAGTATCTGGCCTATCGGCGCGAGGTCTTCCAGGACAAGACCCCGGCGATCGAGAGCCAGCAGCGCGCCTTCGAGGAGGATCTGGCCGACGCGGATCGCGCCTATGAGACCTTCCTGGCCTCCAACGCCATCGGCGATTTCGCCACGGCCAAGGCGACGCTGGCGGCGACCTACCAGACCACCTTCGCCGAACGGCTGTCGGTCCAGGCCCAGTTGAACCAGGCGGCCCAGCGGCTGCGGACCCTGACGGCCCAGCTGGCGCAGACGCCAGCGGAGATCGCCCTGCAGCAGGACCTCAACATCTCGGCCCAGGACCAGGTGCTGCAGCTCCGCACCGAGCGCGAGCAGCTGCTGTCGCGCTACACCCCCGACGCCCAGCCGGTGAAGGACATCGAGGCTCGGATCGCCCAGCTTCAGCAATATGTGGCGACCGGAACCGCCGTCGGCCCCCGGGAGGTCCGCACCGGGCCGAACCCGATCTGGACCGAACTGGAGACGACGCGCATCAACACCCAGGCCGAACGCGATTCCCTGGCCGCGCGCCTGGCCGTCCTCGACCGCCAGCTGGCCGACATCCGCGACCGCCAGGCGCGGCTGACCACGCTGGAATCCGAGAACGCCACCCTGGCCGGCAACCGCGAGGTCCTGACCGCCAACATCCGCGAGTTCCAGCAGCGCGCCAGCCAGAGCCGGGCCGACAACGCCCTGGTCGCGGCCGGCGCCGACAACGTCACGGTCATCGAGCGCGCCCAGTCGCCGGCGACGGGCAAGAGTCTGAAGGCGCCGCTGCTGGCGGCGGTCTTCCTGTTCGCGGGCTTTACCGCCCTGTGTGTCGGCCTGCTTCGCATCTTCACCCGCCGCGGCTTCACCACCCCGGCGTCGGTCGGCCGGACGCTGGACATGCCCGTCCTGGCCGTCGCGCCCGCCAAGGCGCGTTAGGCCGCGCCGTGCTAGGCTGCGCGCCGGCGGAGTGCGCATAGCGATTCGATGGTCGAACTGACGTCTGAAATGGCCGGCCTGTGGGCGGCGCTGGGGCCGGCCCCGGCGCACCGCGCGCGTGTCATCCAGTTCGCCTCGGCCGCGACGGGCGAGGGGGTGTCGACGGTGGCGCGCGAATACGCCCGCCTGGCCGCCGTGCGGGCGCGCAAGCCGGTCTGGCTGATCGACGGCGACCTGACCCAGCAGGGGCAGCTGGAGGCCATCGCCGCCGAGCCCGACCGCTTCGGCCAGTTGGGCAAGCCGGCGCAGGCGTCGCCGGACGGCTCCTGCTTCTTCGCCGTCACGCCCCGGGTGACGGGCCGCGACGGCAAGCCCGTGCCTTCGGCGCGCCTGCTGACCGCGCGACCCTGCCTGGGCGGGCGGCTGTGGGTGACGCGCTTCCACATGGAGGCGCTGCGGTCCGGCCATCGCGTGGAGGCCGTCGGCGAGCCGCGCTACTGGGACGCCCTGCGCCCCCACGCCGACACCATCGTCATCGACACGCCGGCGGCGGACCGCAACGATATGGCGATCATCCTGGCGCCCTTCGTCGACATGACGGTGCTGGTCGTCGCGGCGGACAGCACGGCGGCCGAGCAGCCGGTGATCCTGCGCGACGAGATCGAGGCGGTGGGCGGCCGCATCGCGGGCGTGGTGATGAACCGCTCGACCTATCGCCCGCCGAGCTTCCTCAGCCGCCTGGCGGGTTAGGGCTGTCGGCGGAGCTTCTCACGACCAAGTCGTCTTTCCGGGGCCGAGCGTAGCGAGGAACCCGGAATCCAGGGCCGCATTCCCGGTCCGACCGCATCTTGGGCCGGAGGATATCTCCTGGATTCCGGGCTCGCCCTTCGGGCGCCCCGGAAGGACGATCGAAGCTGGCCGTCGATCAGTCCTGTCGCAGCATCGCGGCGCCATAGAGCCGCGGCTCGAAGCGGCGAGTCCAGAACACCTTGCCCAGGCCTCGCGCCAGGCGGTCATAGGCCTGGGCCCTCCGGGGCGAACGCGCCAGGAACAGGGCGACGGAGATCAATCCCCACACGCCCGCCTGGGCTGCGCCGACCAGCATCCAGCGGGCCACGCCGGGCCAATCACGGGCGGCGGCGGCGGTCTGGCTGGGGCCCTGCCCATAGGCGAAGGCTCGCGTCAGGGCGTAGCGCAGGGTGGCGCGGTGCGGGGGGGCGAACTCCTCGACCCAGGCGTCCGCCGCCCAGCCGTAGCGACCGCCGCGCGCGCTCAGATCGGCGAACAGCTTGTCGTCCTCGCCGCCGGTCTGATCGGCCGAGACGTCGAACGGCGCCGGGCCGGGCAGGGCGGTCCGGCGGACCATCAGGGAATTGCCGCAGCCCCACGGCGCGTCCAGCAGGCCGTCTTCGTCCGGGCCGCCGCGGCCGAAGAACTGCTCCAGGTAGTCCGTGGTCCAGCCGGTTCCGTCCGGCACGCGCCCCCGGATCGGGCCGAAGACGACATCGGCGCCGGTGGCGGCCTGGGCGCCCAGCAGGGCCTCCAACCATTGCGGGGCGGCGGCCTCGTCATCGTCCAGGAAGGCGATCAGCGGCGCCGGCGTCGCCGCCAGGGCCGCGTTGCGGGCGGTGGCCACGCCGGGCCGGGGCGCGTGGACATAGACGATCGGCGCCGGGCTTTCCGCCGCCAGGCCGTCGACCACGGAGGCCGCCGACCCCTCCGGGTCGTTGTCGGCCACGACCACGGCGGCGATCCGCGCGCGCGCCGTCTGCGCCATGACGGAGCGCAGGGCGCGGGCCAGGCTCTCCGGCCGGCGCAGCGTCGGAATGACGACGGCCACATTGCCCATCTCAGAGCGCCCCGGCGTAGACGGCCGCGCGATAGAGCCGCAAGGCGAAGGCGCGCGCCGGAACCGGCAGGCCGCCGCCCGTCGCCGCCCGCCGCAGGGCGCGGCGCAGCAGGGGAAGGCCGGGAACCGGCTTCAGGGCGCGGGCCAGCCGATAGCTGGGATAGGCGCGGACGATCCCGGGATGCAGTCGGGCGACCCGGGCGAAGTTGGCCGCGCCCTGGTCGTACTTGCGCGCCAGGTCCGCCGCCGTGTCCAGGCCCATGTGGGTCGCGGGATTGTCGATGTGGGCGATGGGGAAGCGGCGCGACACGCGCATGGCCCATTCCACATCCTCCCAGCCCCAGCCGACGAAGCCGGGATCGAAGGCTTCGGCCTCGAACACATCGCGCCGCACCAGCAGGTTGGAGGTGTAGACGTATTTCTCCGGCGCCTTGGCCCGCTCGCCGGCGGGCAGGCATTCCGAGGCGGCGGACAGCGCGCGATGCACGGCGAAGGCGGAATCCGTCGGCGCCTGGTCCAGAGAGAAGCCGCCGAAGGCCACGGCGGGTCGCTCCTGCTCCACCAGGCGCATCCAGGTCTGCAGGAAGTCCGGCCGGTCCGGCTTCATGTCGCTGTCCAGGAACAGGAACCAGCGGCCCCGCGCCGCTGCGGTCAGCCGGTTGCGGCCCCGGGCTCGCCCTTCGTTCGCGGGAAGGGTGATCAGGCGGGCGGCCAGGTGCATGTCGGCGAGCGACCGGCCCAGGACCTCCGTCAGCCGACGGTCGCCGGTGCCGTCGTCCAGGACGACGACCTCGACGGCGCCGCCCAGCGGCCGCGCCTCTTCGTCCAGACGACGCAGAAGCGGGGCCGGATCGTCGCGCAGGAAGGGGATCAGGACCGACAGGACCGGCTGCGCCTGCGCCCATGCGGCGTTGTCTTCCACCGCCGCCCTCACGCCGCAACGCTCCGCCGGGCGCGCAGGCGACGCAGGACGACGTCCCGCACCCCCGCCGCGTTCAGGAGCAAGGCCGCCAGGGCGTAGACCGCCGCCCCGACGCCGGCCTTCAGCACCAGCTCGGGAAAGCCGCCCGGCGTCGGCAGCCGCCACACCACCGCGGCCATCGCGGCGGAGGCGACGCCGCATCGGATCAGGCTCTCCCAGGGGACGGGCAGGGCGATGGCGCGCCGGCTGATCAGCAGGCAGGCGACCAGGCCGATCGCGAAACTGATCGCCGTCGATATCGCCGCCCCGGTCACGCCCCACAACGGGATCAGCGCCAGGTTCAATCCGATGTTGGCCAGCGCCGGGATCGCCATGGTGACCAGCAGCAGGCCCGTCTTCTTGCCCAGGGTGAAGCCGAAGCCGAAATAGTAGGCGATCATGCCGGACAGGAAGGCGGAGGCCGCGATCCAGGGCGTCACCAGCGTCGCCGCCGCGCGCAGGTCCGCGCCGATCAGCAGTTCGGACAGGGGGCGGGCGACCAGCGCCAGGCCCACGGCGGCCGGCAATCCCAGCAGAACCAGCGTCGAGCCCTGTTCCAGCGCCGTATGGCGCAGCGCCTCGCGCCCGCCTCTCTCCAGCGCCATGACCATGGCCGGCGCGCCGGCCGCGCCCAGCCAGATGAACATGACGTCCAGGGTGCGGTTCGCCAGGCTGTAGCTGGCGTGATAGGCGCCGACGGCCGCTGCGTCGAGAAAGGCCGCCAGCAGGAAACGGTCCGTCGAGGCCAGCACCACCGACAGCGTCAGCGAGGCGGCGATCGGATAGCCGTAGGCGGCATAGGCCTTCAGACGTTGGCGGTCGATCGTCGCGCCTTCGGCCTGGCGCAGTTCGCCCGGCAGGACGAAGGGCAGGACGAACAGGGGCGCGAGCGCCAGGCCCACCATCGGCGAGGCCGCGCCGGCGCCCACCACGGCGAAGCCCGCGCCGACCAGGAAACCGAACACGGCGACGAAGATGTCCACGCGCGCGGCGCGTCCCACCTCGCCCGCGGCGCGGTAGCGTTCCTGCGCCAGCTTGGCCAGGTTGCGGATCGGCGCCCCCGCCAGGCCGAAGGCCACGGCCAGCTTCAGCCCCGGCGCCAGGGGCAGCAGCCACACCGCCAGCGCCGCGATCGGCGTGAAGACGGCGATGACGCCGAAGGAGGCGCGATACAGGCTGGCGAAGTGCGCCGTCAGGCCCTCCGGCGACCGCTCGGCCGCCCAGAACCGCGCCATCGACGCCTCCAGCCAGGTGAAGGTCGCCGTATGCGCCAGGGTCGTTACGGAAAAGGCCAGGGCGTAGTGGCCGAAGTCCTCGGGGCTCAGCAGCCGGGTGAAGACGACGATGGTCAGGAAGCCGACCGCCCCCTGCACGGCCTGGGCGGGCAGATAGCCCCACACGCCGCGCCAGAACATGCGCTTCTCGTTCACCGCACGGCCGCCCGGTCGCCCAGCAGCACCGGCAGGGTGATGAGCAGGACCCACAGGTCCAGCCACAGCGACTGCCGCGCGACATAGTCGATGTCCAGCTGCACGCGGCGGCGGACCTCGGCCTCGGTGTGCAGCGGCCCGCGCGACCCCTTGACGGCGGCCCAGCCGGTCATGCCCGGCTTGATGCGATGCCGATGGGCGTATTCGGCGACCAGCCGGGCCGACTCCGTATCGCCGGTCCGCATGCCGATGGCGTGCGGACGCGGTCCGACCAGCGACATCTCCCCGCGCAGGACGTTGAACAGCTGGGGCAGCTCATCCAGGCTGGTGGCGCGGATGAAGCGGCCGACGCGGGTCACGCGGTCGTCGCCCGCGGTCACCTGCCGGCGGGCGTCGGCGTCGGCGGTCTCCTGCCGCATGGAGCGGAACTTCCACACCACGATCTCTTCCTGGTTGAAGCCGTGCCGGCGCTGGCGGAAGAAGATCGGTCCCGGGCTGTCCAGCCGGACGGCCAGGGCGGTCAGGGCCATGATCGGCGCCGCCGCCGCCAGGGCGGCCAGGCCCAAGATCAGATCCTGCATCCGCTTGTTGAAGGCCATCCGGTCCGGGTCGGGCGGGCCTTCGAGACGGGCCAGGGAGGCCGCGGCCGCGCGGTCGAGCAGGGCGTCCGTCTCCTTGGCGTCCACCAGCACGGTCACCGGATTGGGCAGGGTCTCCAGTCGACGCACCAGGTCGCGCACCCGCTGGCCCGCCGCCACGTCGATGGCCACGACGATGCGGTCCACGTAAGGGGTCATCCGATGGGTCAGCAGGGCCTCGGCGTCGCCCAGCACCGGCACCCCCGCGATCGCCTGGGGGGAGCGCGCCAGGCGATCATCGAAGACGCCCAGTATGTTCAGGTCGCGTCGCTCCAGCGCGCGCCGGATCAGCACCTCCGCATGGCCGGTCGCGCCGACGATGACAATGTTGGACGACAAGGCCCCGATCCGCCGCCAGCGCGCCGCCAGGGCGGCCCAGAATCCATGCAGCAGCATCGCCGCGGCCGTGCAGGCCAGGGTCCATCCGGCCAGCGTCCCCTCCAGGCGGCCGGTCGCCGCCATCTCCGTCAGCGCGCCCAAGGCCCCGCCGCCCAGGCCCGCCAGGCCGGCGGCGGCGACGTGCAGGACCGGCGTCTCTCCCCGTCCGAAGCGGTAGAGGCCCATGAGCCGAAGCAGCGCCAGCAATCCCGCCGCGCCCGCCGCCATTGGCAGTACCTGGCCGAGCGGCGCGTACGCCAGGGGCTCGTCGTTCAACGTCATGATCAGGCCCAGTGTCAGCCCGGTCACGACCAGCACGTCCACGGCGCGGAAATAGTGGGCGCTTAGCCGCACGGCGGATCGCTGCCGCGCGTTCAGCCACACCTCGGGGCGCAGCGGACCGCGCGTCGGTCCGGGACGCGGGACGGAATCGAGAGGCGTGGCGCAGTCGGGCATGAGGGGGCGTGACGATCCGGATCGCCGCCACGTTGCACGCCCGCCCTCTATGTCGTGTTAACGGGCAGGATTCCATCTGACCCGCATTGCGCGACGCACCGACACCCGCTATCGACGCCTTCGCCGGAGACGTGGCCGAGTGGCTGAAGGCAACGGTTTGCTAAATCGTCGTACCCTGTAAGGGGTACCGAGGGTTCGAATCCCTCCGTCTCCGCCACCCACTTTCTCTCAAATGCTCACTGCGCATGGACCGCCGCAAAGGCGGTGAACCGGCGCGGTATTCGCCCGTTTCCGAACCTCCGCCCGCCGTTTCGGCCCGCTCCTCGGCCTTTCTGCGCTGGAAGCGACAGGCCGGACTCTGCTCGTCAGTGGCCGCACACTGTTTGGGTTTGATCCTGTTCTGCCTGATCGAACGCTTTTCCGCGTGGTCGCCGACGCATGTCGAGCAGGCCATCATCGAATTATGGCCTCTATGTCAGGGATTTATCAGGCGATCCCACCCTCGCTCCGATATGCGGGGCGGGAATTATCAGGTGGGTAACAGGGCCTGTTTCGCGGTTTAACAGGGCCTGATGCCTGGACGATCAGGCCTGATCATTAGTCGGATCAGAACCGCTCAGGCCGAGAAACCGAGCAATGTCCTCTGGTCGGGCCAACTGAACGGGAGCTTTTGGAGACGCAGATCCTTCAGCGTAAGTCCCACGGGCTGGCGGCCTTCCAGGATCGCCTCCTGAATATCCGGCGCCAGGAACGCCAGCTGGGCCAGGGATCGAAGATAGGGATCGTCGATCGCCTTGGCGTCGCGCCAGAGCGCGGTCCGCCCCGAAGGATGGATTCCCGCTTCGGCCAGGATCGCATGCCCTCGACGCAGTCCCGCGATCAAGGCGCGATCCGGCCGTCGCTTGGCGGCGCTAGCGTTCTCCAGCCATGACCGCCCGCCACGAGACTGCAGAACGAGCTCCACTGTCCAGCGCGTCACGCCGTCGGCGTCGGTTTGCGGCAGCGCGACGACGGCGCGCGTGCGAGCCTCTGGAACAAGGTGCAGGATAACCCGATCACCATGAACCACCACGGCCGAGAGGAGGGGGCGTAGGTCATCCCAATCCGCGGCGGTCTGGCCGATGATCCGGCGCAGCTCATCGGCGACCGCTTGTTCGAGCGGCGGCGCGGAAACCCTCCGCATCGCTGGGCCGTCGGGGCCAAGCGTCTGTCCGAGCTGCAAGCCTCGGCGGACATAGTAGCGATAGAAGCCATCGCCACGTCGCACCGAGGTGGGCGTCATGGGGGCGCCGTCCGAAGCCTTGATGATCCCGGTGAGCGTGGCCGGCGACCGGGGATGTTTCCGATTGCGGCGGGTGGGCGCGTTCTCCGCTAGCAGGGCTTGAACCGCGTCGAACAGTTCGCGGTCCATCAAGGGCGGATGGAGACCGGGCCAGTGGGCGTCCCGATGAATGATCTCTCCGATGTAAACCCGATTGCGGAGCAGATGGAACACCGCGCCGCGCTCGAAGGGAACGCCGCCGGTCATCTTGCCGGACTTCTGCACTCGGCGGCGCGAGACGATGCCGACGGCCTTCATCTCTCGCTGCAACCCATGAACCGATCCGAGGTCTAGCTGTCGAAGCTATGAAGGTTGTTCACCCGAGGGGGTGCTGAGAAGCTGGGGTTGCGAAGCCAACCAACCGTCAGCGGAGCCTCTCGGATGAACATTCACAAGAATGCCCGGCTGACGCCGTCGGGTCG
>JAEWDF010000005.1 GCA_023390245.1 Pseudomonadota bacterium | reverse complement strand
GAACCGCGCCGCGCCGCGCACGGCGACCTCAGGCCCGCGCCCGTACCAGCCGCGCGCGACGCCGCCGGCGCCGGAGACGCCTGCGCCCAGTCCGACGCCGGAGGGCGCGGCGTGAGACGGCCGGCCCCGGTCCGGGTGATCGGCCCGTTGCAGTGGATCGTCTATCCGGCCCTGGCGGCGGTCGCCGCCACCGTGGTCCTGGGCACGCCCGTCCAGCTGTTCGGCCTGCGGCTGCCCGAGCCGGTGATCCCGATGGCCCTGGCCTTCGCCTGGCCGCAGATCCGCCCGTCGATGCTGGCGCCGGCGGTGCTGTTCCTGCTGGGCCTGTTCCTGGACCTGTTCTGGGGCGCGCCGCTGGGGCTGTGGGCGCTGGCCCTGATGGGGGTCTATGCGGTCATCCTGTTCTCGCGCAGCCTGCTGGCGGGCCACGAGGGCCTGGTGCGGTTCGGCTGGTACGCCGCCTGCACCCTGGGGGCCTTCCTGCTGGCCTACGCCATCGTCGGCGTCCGCGCCGGCAACCCGCCCGCGGTGCTGTCCCTGATCGCCCAGATCGCGCCGACCCTGCTGATCTATCCGGCCGCCGACTGGATGCTGGAGCGGTTCGACGACGGGGACATGAGGTTCCGATGAGCAGCGAACCGTCGATCTTCTTCTCCGACGTCAACGAGCGGCAGGGCTCGTTCCTGCGCCGGACCCTGGTGTTCGGCGGCCTGACCGGGCTGGGCGTCGCCGCCCTGGTCGGCCGGCTGGGCCAGCTCCAGGTCGTGCAGGCGCAGGAGTATGCGACCCTGTCGACGCAGAACCAGTTCAACTTTCGCCTGGTCCTGCCGCCGCGCGGCCTGATCAAGGACCGCAACGGCGTGGTCATCGCCGGCAACCGGCCCAGCTTCCGCGTCTCGGTCGTGCGCGACGAGGTCAAGGACCTGGACCAGACCCTGGACCTGCTGGGCCGCCTCTTGCCCGACACCCTGGAGCGGCGCCGCGCCATCATCCGCGACGTCAACGCCTCGCTGCGGTTCACGCCGGTTCCGGTGAAGAGCGACCTGACCTGGGAGGAGTTCGCCAAGGTCAACCTCTACGCCAACGAACTGCCCGGCGTCGTCGCGGACATGAACGAGACCCGCTATTATCCCTTCGGCGGGGCGTTCGCCCATGTCATCGGCTATGTGGCCAAGGTGTCCGACCGCGACGTGAAGGCGATCCGGGACGAGGGCAAGGAGCCGCCGTCGATCCTGTTCAATCCCGGATTCCGCATCGGCCGTCAGGGCGTCGAGAAGACGCTGGACGCGTCGCTGCGCGGCCAGCCTGGCGGCAATCGCGTGGAAGTGGACGCGCGCGGCCGCGTCGTGGCCGAGGATGTCGGCGGATCGCGCTCGGCGACGCCTGGCGCCGAGGTGGTCCTGACCCTGGACGCCGACGTACAGAACCGGGCGCTGGAAGTCCTGGGCGACGAGTCCGGTTCCTGCGTCGTGATGGACGTGCGCAACGGCGACGTCCTGTGCATGGTGTCGTCGCCGTCGTTCGATCCCAACCTGTTCGTCAGCGGCGTCCCGACCCGCATCTATCGGGCGCTGGCCGACTATGAGCGCAAGCCCCTGCTGGACAAGGCCCTGGGCGGCACCTTCCCGCCGGGCTCGACCTTCAAGCCCACGACAGCGCTGGCCCTGCTCGAGGCCGGCGTGGACCCCACCATCCGCGTGACCTGCAACGGCTCCTGGCGGACGGGCAACCGCGTCCAGCGCTGCTGGGGCCGGCATGGCCCCCAGGACATGCACAACGCCATCAAGAACTCGTGCGACGTCTATTTCTACGCCATGTGCAACCGCGCCGGCGTGGACCGCATCCGCGATACGGCGCGCAAGCTCGGCTTCGAGAACACCTTCGACATCGGCGTCAGCCAGAAGAAGGGCCTGCTGCCGAGCACGGAATGGAAGCGGCGCACCTTCCCCCGGGACCCGGTCTGGCATCCGGGGGAGACCACCTCGGTCGCCATCGGCCAGGGCGCCGTGACGGTCAACGCCTTGCAACTGGCGGTGATGACCTCGCGCCTGGCCAACGGCCGCAAGGCGATCCAGCCGCGCCTGATCAAGTCGATCAACGGCGCGGAGCAGCCCAGCGGGGGCGAAGTGCCCGACCTGCCGATCCGCAAGGAATTCCTCGATATCGTGCGCGGCGGCATGATCGCCGTGGCCAACGACCGCTCCGGCACCGCCTATCGCCAGAGCCAGCTCGGCCTGGGCGATTTGCAGATGGCGGGCAAGACCGGCACCGCCCAGTCGCGCGACTATGGCACGGGCTCGCGCAAGAGCGATGTCTGGGCGCTGAAGGACCACAATCTGTTCGTCGCTTTCGCGCCGATCGACGACCCGCGCTACGCCGTCGCCGTCATCGTCGAGCACGGCGGCAAGGGCGGCGCGACCGCCGGTGCGCCGCGCGCCCGCGAGGTGATGCGCACCGTCCTGCTGAAGGACCCCGATATGGTGGCGCGGGTGACGCGTCCGCCGCCGCCGGAACCCACGGCGCCCGAGACCGATCAACTGGAAGGCGTCGCCCCGCCGGAGCCAGAGATCGTCACCACGCCGGAGCCGGCGCACCCGGCCCCGCCCACCGCCACGACCGGGCCGCGTCCGTATCTGTCGGAGCCGCGCAATTGACCGCCTCGGCCATTTCCCGCCCGGGCGAGCGCGAGCGTTTCTCGACCAAGCTGGCCCAGATCGACTGGCGGCTGACGGCGCTGTTGTGCGTGGTCGCGGGCACCGGGGCCCTGATGCTCTATTCCGTGGGCGGGGGGTGGTCGCCCTGGGCGGCGCAGCACCTGATCCGCTTCGGCTTCTGCCTGGCCCTGATGCTGGGCCTGTCGATGGTCAGCACCCGCTGGTGGTTCGGCCTGGCCTATCCGGTCTATGGCGTCGCCCTGCTGATGCTGGCGCTGATCGAGGTTCCAGGTCTCGGCTACACCGCCATGGGGGCGACGCGCTGGCTGAACCTGGGCGTGACCCGCATCCAGCCGTCCGAGATCATGAAGATCGGCGTCGTGCTCGCCCTGGCGCGCTGGTACCATGGGGCGAGCGCGCAGGAGGCGCGTTTCCACTGGAAGCTGATCTTCCCGGTCGCCATCATCGGCCTGCCGTTCCTGCTGGTCGCGCACCAACCGGACCTCGGCTCGGCCATGCTGATCGGCCTGACCGGCGCGGCCATCATGTTCATGGCGGGACTGAGCTGGAAGATCATCGCCGGGAGCGGGGTGCTGGCCGCCGTGACCGTGCCCTTCTACATCATGTTCGGCATGCACGACTATCAGCGCCACCGGGTGCTGACCTTCCTGAACCCGGAGGCGGATCCGTCGGGGACCGGCTACCACATCCTGCAGTCCAAGATCGCGCTGGGATCCGGCGGCCTGCTGGGCAAGGGATTCGGGCTGGGCAGCCAGAGCCAGCTGGAATTCCTGCCCGAGAAGCACACCGACTTCATCTTCGCGGCGGTGTCGGAGGAGTTCGGCTTCGTCGGCGCCTTCGTCATCCTGGCCTCCTATGCGGCGATCATCCTGACCTCGCTGCGGATCGCCTCGCTTTCGCACAGCCATTTCGGACGGCTGGCGGCGTCGGGCGTGACGGCGACCTTCGCCCTGTATGTGCTGATCAACGGCGCCATGGTCATGGGCCTGGCGCCGGTCGTGGGGGTGCCGATGCCGCTGCTGTCCTACGGCGGCACGGTGATGCTGACCGTCATGATCGGCTTCGGCCTGGTCATGTCGACGCGGGTTCATCGCTACGCCGAGCTGCCGAAGGGACGGGGGCTTTTCTGAGTCTCGGAAGGTGCTGAATTTCCGGGACCTTAAACGGCTCAGCTACGGATCGTTAGGCATTTCGATGCACAGTCGATCAACTGTGTGTCTCGCGCTCAGAAGGAGCGTCTGTCGTGCCTGAACGGATGAAGCCGTACCGTCTTACCATCGTCCTGCTGCTCATGATGCTGTACCTGGGGGTGCAGGCGCTGACGGGCGAGCGCGGCCTGCTGAGTGGCCATGCCCGCGACGCCAAGCTGCAGCAGCGCGAAGTCCAGCTGGCCGGCCTGACCGAGCAGCGCCGGGACCTGGAGACGCGCGTGCGCTATCTGCGCAGCGAGAGCCTGTCGCGCGATCTGCTGGAGGAGCGTGCTCGCGCGGTCCTCGGTTTCGCCGACCCCAAGGATTATGTCGTGCGTCTTTCAGCCGCGGCGCCGAACCGTGCCTCTGACACCGGTTTCCAGCGGCAATCTTGAACTATTGTTACAGCCTGGCGGGCGCCCCTTTGCCTTCCGGGAAGGAAGACTGCTAAAGCCCCCTTCCGTAACGATAAGAAGGCGTCGCTTCCCCGACGCCTAGCCGGGAGATGCCGGATGGCGAAAGCCCCAGCCAAAGCTGCTCAGAAGTCCACGCCTGACAAGATTCCAAATACGCCCGCGTCGAAGGACGAACTCCTTCGATACTATCGCGAGATGGTGCTGATCCGCCGCTTCGAGGAACGGGCGGGCCAGCTGTACGGCATGGGCCTGATCGGCGGCTTCTGCCACCTGTACATCGGCCAGGAGGCCGTCGCGGTCGGCGTTCAGGAAAGCGTCAAACAGGGCCACGACAAGATCATCACCGGCTACCGCGACCACGGCCACATGCTGGCCGCGGGCATGGACCCGAAGGAAGTGATGGCCGAGCTGACCGGCCGCATCGGCGGTTCGTCCAAGGGCAAGGGCGGGTCGATGCACATGTTCGACGTGCCGACCGGCTTCTACGGCGGTCACGGCATCGTCGGCGCCCAGGTGGCGCTGGGCACCGGCCTGGCGTTTGCGGGCAAGTATCGGGGCGACGATTCCGTGGCCTTCATCTATTTCGGCGACGGCGCGGCCAACCAGGGCCAGGTGTACGAGAGCTTCAACATGGCGCAGCTGTGGAAGCTGCCGGCCATCTACATCATCGAGAACAACCAGTACGCCATGGGCACCTCGATCGAGCGGTCCTCGGCCACGACCCAGCTGAGCCAGCGCGGCGCCAGCTTCGGCATCCCGGGCGAACAGGTCGACGGCATGGACGTCCTGGCCGTGCGCGACGCGGTGAAGAAGGCGGTCGAGCGCGCCCGCGCCGGCGAGGGGCCCTATATCCTGGAAGTGAAGACCTACCGTTATCGCGGCCACTCCATGTCCGACCCGGCCAAGTACCGGACCAAGGAAGAGGTGGACGAGGTCAAGAAGACCCGCGATCCCATCGATCACGTCAAGATGCTGCTCCAGGCCGCCAATGCGACCGAGGACGAGCTGAAGACCATCGACAACGAAATCAAGGCGATCGTCGCCGAAGCTGTTCAATTCGCTCAAGAGAGCCCGGAACCCGATCCGTCCGAGCTCTACACCGACGTCTACGTGGAGGCCTGATCCGTGACCGACATTCTGATGCCGGCGCTGTCCCCCACGATGGAAGAGGGCACGCTGACCAAATGGCACATCAAGGCGGGCGACACCGTGTCGGCCGGCCAGGTGATCGCCGAGATCGAGACCGACAAGGCCACGATGGAGGTCGAGGCCGTCGACGAGGGCGAAGTGCTGGAAATCCTGGTGCCGGAAGGCGCCGAGAACGTGAAGGTTAACACGCCCATCGCGCGCCTGTCGGGCGATGACGCGGGCGCCAGCCCGGCCCAGAATGCCGCTTCGGTCCAGGCGCCGGTCGCCAAGGAAGAGGCCGCCGAGGCCAAGACCGGCGATCCCGAGAAGGCCCCGGCCCAGACGCCGAGCCCGAAGGTCGAGTTGAAGGACCCGGAAATCCCCGCCGACGCCAAGCTGGTCAAGACGACCATCCGCGACGCCCTGCGCGACGCCATGGCCGAGGAGATGCGCCGCGACGACAAGGTCTTCCTGATCGGTGAGGAAGTCGCCCAGTACCAGGGCGCCTACAAGGTCAGCCGCGAACTGCTGCAGGAGTTCGGCGACCAGCGCGTCGTCGACACCCCGATCACCGAGCACGGCTTCGCCGGCCTGGGCGTCGGCGCGGCCATGGCGGGGCTGAAGCCGATCGTCGAGTTCATGACGTTCAACTTCGCCATGCAGGCGATCGACCACATCATCAACTCGGCCGCCAAGACCCTGTACATGTCGGGCGGCCAGATCCGCGCGCCCATCGTGTTCCGCGGCCCGAACGGCGCCGCCAGCCGTGTGGCGGCCCAGCACAGCCAGGACTACTCCGCCTGGTACGCCCAGGTGCCGGGCCTGAAGGTCATCGCGCCCTATGACGCCGCCGACGCCAAGGGCCTGCTGAAGGCCGCCATCCGCGACCCGAACCCCGTCGTCTTCCTCGAGCACGAGATGATGTACGGCCTGGAGTTCGACGTGCCGGAGGTCGAGGACTACGTCCTGCCGATCGGCAAGGCCAAGGTCCGTCGCGAAGGCAAGGACGTGACCATCACGGCGCACAGCCGCATGGTCGGCTTCGCCCTGCAGGCCGCCGAAAAGCTGGCCGAAGAGGGGATCGAGGTCGAGGTCGTGGACCTGCGCACCCTGCGCCCGCTGGACACCGACACCATCATCGAGAGCGTGAAGAAGACCAACCGCCTGGTCTCGGCCGAGGAAGGTTGGGGCCCGATGGGCGTCGGCGCCGAGGTCGTGGCCCGCGTGATCGAGCACGCCTTCGACTATCTGGACGCGCCGCCGCTGCGGGTGCACCAGGAAGACGTGCCGCTGCCCTACGCCGCCAACCTTGAGGCCCTGTCGCTGCCGGGCGTCGACAAGATCATCGCCGCCGTGAAGCAGGTGATGGCGTGACCCACAAATACGCCTTGCCGGAGCCCCAGGGCATAGAGCAGGCGCCGGCGGACGGCACGGTGCTGGAACTGGCCCGTGTCTGGGTCGCGCCGACCGGGCCGGCCATCACGGTTCGCCCTGCCTACGACGACCCGCAGGCGATGGGGCAGATGCTGGCGGAGCTGTCCTGGCACTTCGCCTACGCCTACGAACAGAAGGGCGGTTTCACCCAGCGGGAGGCCCTGGAGGCCCTGAAGCGCGGCTGGCTGGAAGGCCAGGCCAATGGGGACGCCGCCGAGAAGCAGAGGGCTGCTCAATGACCGATATCCTGATGCCCGCCCTGTCTCCGACGATGGAGGAGGGCGTTCTGGCCAAGTGGCACGTCAAGGTCGGCGACACCGTCTCGGCCGGCGACGTGATCGCCGAGATCGAGACCGACAAGGCCACGATGGAAGTCGAGGCCGTGGACGAGGGCGAGGTCCTGGAAATCCTGGTGCCCGAAGGCTCCGAGAACGTGAAGGTCAACACGCCGATCGCGCGCCTGGCCGGCGATGACGCGGCGCCGGCCCCGAAGGCGGCTCCGGCCGCCAAGGCCGAGGAAGCCCCGAAGGCGGAGGCCGCGCCGGTCGCCGCCAAGGAAACCGCTCCGGCTGCGCCCGCCGCCCCGGCTCCGGCCGCGCCGAAGTCCGAAGGCGGCCAGCGCCTCTTCGCCTCGCCCCTGGCGCGGCGCATCGCCGCCCAGAACGGCGTGGACCTGAAGACGGTCAAGGGCACCGGCCCGCACGGCCGCATCGTCAAGCGCGACGTGGAAGGCGCGCCGAAGGGCGCCGCCCAGCCCGCCGCCTCGGCCGGCTCGACCGCGGCCGAGCCGCGCAAGGCGCAGTCGCTGGCCCAGATGGGCATTGCGGACGGCACCTACGACCTGATCCCGCTGGACGGCATGAAGAAGGCCGTGGCGCGTCGCATGGTCGACAGCGTGCAGAACGTGCCGCACTTCCCGCTGTTCATCGACTGCGAGATCGACCAGCTGATGGCTGTGCGCGCCAAGGTCAACAAGATGCTGGAGCCGCAGGGGATCAAGGTCTCCGTCAACGACTTCGTCATCAAGGCCGCCGCCCTGGCCCTGAAGATGGTGCCGGAGGCGAACGCCTCCTACACCCCCGAAGGCATCGCCATGCACCACAACGCCGACGTCTCCATGGCGGTGGCGATCGACGGGGGCCTGATCACCCCGATCATCCGCAAGGCCGAGACCAAGGGCCTGGCGCAGATCGCGACCGAGTCCAAGGACCTGGCCAAGCGCGCCCGCGACCGCAAGCTGAAGCCCGAGGAGTTCCAGGGCGGCACCTTCTCGGTGTCCAACCTGGGGATGTTCGGCATCAAGCAATTCACCTCGATCATCAACGAGCCGCAGGGCTGCATCATGAGCGTGGGCGCGGGCGAGCAGCGTCCGGTCGTCAAGGACGGCCAGATCGTGCCGGCCACCGTCATGACCGTGACGCTGACGTGCGATCACCGGGTGGTCGACGGCGCGACGGGCGCCCGCTTCCTGCAGGCGTTCAAGCCGCTGATCGAAGATCCCGTGGCGATGCTGGCTTAAGGGAGGGGAGGGGTCATGACCTCGGTCTATGACTTCTCCGCCCGCGCCATCGGCGGCGCGGAGGTCTCGCTGGACCGCTGGCGGGGGCAGGCGCTGCTGATCGTCAACACGGCGTCCAAGTGCGGCTTCACCGGCCAGTACGACGGGCTGGAAAAGCTGCACCGCACCTTCGCCGACAAGCCGTTCGAGGTGCTGGGCTTTCCCTGCAACCAGTTCGGCGGACAGGAGCCGGGACGCGCGGCGGAGATCGCCGCCTTCTGCGCCTCCAGCTTCGACGTGACCTTCCCCCTGTTCGACAAGGTGGAGGTCAACGGGCCGCACCGGCATCCGCTCTACGCCTGGCTGACGAAGCAGAAGCGCGGATTTCTGGGCTCCCAGGCCATCAAGTGGAACTTCACCAAGTTCCTGACCGACCGCGAAGGGCGCGTCGTCGCGCGCTATTCGCCTCAGACTGAACCCGAGGCCATCAAGGCCGACATCGAGAAGTTGATCTAATGGCTGCTGAATTCGATCTCGTCGTCATCGGCTCGGGCCCCGGCGGTTATGTCGCGGCCATCCGCGCCAGCCAGCTGGGCCAGAAGGTCGCCATCGTCGAGCGCGAGAACCTGGGCGGCATCTGCCTGAACTGGGGCTGCATCCCGACCAAGGCGCTGCTCAAGTCGGGCGAGAAGTTCGAGAGCCTGAGCCACCTCAAGGACTACGGCCTGTCGGCGTCCGGCGCGGCGTTCGACTTCGACGCCATCATCCAGCGCTCGCGCGGAGTCGCGGCGACGATGAACAAGGGCGTCGCCTTCCTGATGAAGAAGAACAAGATCGAGGTGATCGAAGGCACGGCCAAGCTGGAGAAGGGCGCCGCCGCTCCTAAGGTCGTCATCGCCCTGAAGGCCGGCGGGTCGCGCACCGTCGAGGCCAAGGCGGTGATGCTGGCGGTCGGCGCCCGCGCCCGCGCCCTGCCGCAGATCGGCCTGGAGGCCGACGGCGACAAGATCTGGGCTTACCGCGACGCCCTGGCGCCGAAGAAGCTGCCCAAGTCGTTCGTCGTCATCGGTTCGGGCGCCATCGGCATCGAGTTCGCCAGCTTCTACCGCGCCCTGGGCGCCGAGGTGACGGTGGTCGAGGCTGTGGACCGGATCATGCCGGTCGAGGACGAAGAGGTGTCCAAGGCCGCGCAGAAGTCGTTCGAGAAGCGCGGCATCAAGTTCAAGGTCGGCGCCAAGGTGACCAAGGTCTCCAAGAGCGCGACCGGCGTGAAGGTCGATGTTGAGATCGGCGGCAAGGCCGAGAGCCTTGAGGCCGAGGTCTGCATCTCAGCCGTCGGCATCACCGCCAACACCGACGGAATCGGCCTGGAGGCGCTGGGCGTCGAGCTGGACCGGGGCCATATCAAGACCGACAGCCATTGCCTGACCAATGTGAAGGGCCTGTACGCCATCGGCGACTGCGCGGGCGCGCCGTGGCTGGCGCACAAGGCCAGCCACGAGGGCATCCATGCGGCCGAGCACATCGCCGGCTACAAGACGCCGAACGTGCATTCGCCCATCGCAGGCTGCACCTACGCCCAGCCGCAGGTCGCCTCGGTCGGCGTCACCGAGCAGGCGGCGCGCGAAGCCAAGCGCGAGGTCAAGATCGGCCGCTTCCCGTTCCGCGTGAACGGCAAGGCCGTGGCGGCGGGCGAGCCGGACGGCTTCGTCAAGGTGATCTTCGACGCCAAGACCGGCGCCCTGATCGGCGCCCACATGATGGGCCACGAGGTCACCGAGATGATCCAGGGCTATGTCACCGCCATCACCATGGAGGCGACGGAAGAGGACATCCACGGCATCGTCTATCCGCACCCGACCATGTCGGAGGCCATGCACGAGGCGGCGCTGGACGCCTATGGGCGTACACTCCACCTCTGATCGCGGACGGTGTTTTGACCCGTCATCCTCGCCGCAAGGGTGAGGATGACGAAATAAAGGGAAACTGGCTTCGGCCTAGCTTTCGCCCCGTGTCAGCGGTTAAAGCCTGTCTTCGTTCGACGCCTTAGGATTCCCCCGACATGCGCCTGTCGCGCTATTTCCTGCCCACGCTCAAGGAAGCGCCTTCCGACGCCCAGATCGTCTCGCACCAGCTGATGCTGCGCGCGGGCATGATCAAGCAGGAGGCCGCCGGCATCTACGCCTGGCTGCCGCTGGGTCTCCGCGTGCTGCGCAAGATCGAGCAGATCGTGCGCGAGGAGCAGGTGAGGGCGGGCGCGGTCGAGCTGCTGATGCCGACCCTGCAACTGGCCGACCTGTGGCGCGAGTCGGGTCGGTACGACGCCTATGGCCCGGAGATGTTGCGCATCACCGACCGGCACGAAAGAGAGCTTCTGTACGGCCCCACGAACGAGGAGATGGTCACCGACATCTTCCGGGCCTATGTGAAGTCCTACAAGTCGCTGCCGCTGAACCTGTTTCACATCCAGTGGAAGTTCCGCGACGAGCGCCGCCCCCGCTTTGGCGTGATGCGCGGCCGCGAGTTCCTGATGAAGGACGCCTATTCCTTCGACGTGGACGAGGCCTCGGCCCGCAAGGCCTACAACCGCATGTTCACGGCCTATCTGAACACCTTCGCCCGCATGGGGCTGAAGGCCGTGCCGATGCGCGCCGATACCGGCCCCATCGGCGGCGACCTGAGCCACGAATTCATCGTCCTGGCCGAGACGGGCGAAAGCGCCGTCTTCTGCGACCGCAAGCTGGTCGAGATGCCCGCGCCGGGCGGGGACGTCGATTGGGACGACCTTCAGTCAATCGTTGATCAACGAACGTCGCTCTACGCCGCGACCGAGGAGATGCACGATCAGGCCCGCTTCGAGCGCGAAACGGCCGAGGGCGACCGCCTGTCGGCGCGCGGCATCGAGGTCGGCCACATCTTCTATTTCGGCGAGAAGTACTCCGCGCCGATGAAGGCCCGGGTGGCCGGGCCGGACGGCCAGGACGTCAATGTCCACATGGGCAGCTATGGCGTCGGGGTGTCGCGCCTGCTGGGCACCATCATCGAGGCCAGCCACGACGAGGGCGGCATCATCTGGCCGGACGCCGTGGCGCCGTTCGACGTGGTCGTCATCAATCTGCGCGCCAATGACGCCGCTGTGTCGGCCGCGTGCGAGGATGCGGCGGCCCAGCTGGAAGCCCTGGGCAAGGACGTTCTGTACGACGACACCGACGAGCGTCCGGGCGGCAAGTTCGCCACCGCCGACTTGATCGGCGTGCCGTGGCAACTGACCATCGGGCCCAAGGGCCTGGCCGACGGCGTGGTCGAGCTGAAGCGCCGCGCCACCGGCGAGAAGCTGACCCTGCCGCTGTCCGAAGCCATAGAAAGGCTGACCGCTTGAAGCTGCCCGGCCGCGCCTCCGGCGCCTTCTCCGCCTGGGAGATCGGCCTCGCCCTCCGCTACCTGCGCGCCAAGCGCAAGGAAGGCGGCGTCGCCACCATCGCGGTGATCAGCTTCATCGGCATCATGCTGGCGGTCGCCGTGCTGATCAGCGTGATGAGCATCATGTCGGGCTTCCGCTCGGAGCTGCTGGGCCGGATGCTGGCCTTCAACGGCCATATGTACGTGCAGGGGCCGGTCCTGACCTCGGCCGACCGCGACGCGGCGCTGAAGCGGATCGAGGCCGTGCCCGGCGTGCTGAGCGCCAGTCCGCTGAACGAGGCGCAGACCCTGATCCGCGTCGGCAACTTCACCACCGGCGCGATGGCCAAGGGCATCCGGCCGGGCGATCTGGCCGAAACCCAGTATGTGTTCGACAGCCTGAGCCCGCAGGAGCGCGAGAGCTTCGGCAAGGGCGCCTATGGCGGTGACCGCATCCTGGTGGGGGCGGCGCTGGCCAACTCCCTGGGCCTGCGGGTCGGCGATGCGCTGACGCTGTTCTCGCCCACCGGCGCCGACAGCGCCTTCGGAAACCTGGGCGGGCTGGAGAAGACCTACTACGTCGGCGGCCTGTTCCGCTCGGGCGCCGCCGACTACGACCGCGCCTTCATCTTCATGCCGCTGGAGCAGCAGCAGCTGTTCTTCGGCAAGGAAGGCGTCTGGGACGCCATCGAGATCAAGGTGCGCGACCCCGATCAGGTCGGCGCCATGACCGCCGCGATCCGCGAGGCCGCCGGACCCGGAACCGTCGTCACCGACTGGCGCAACAACCTGGCCGCCTTCTACGGCGCGCTGAAGGTCGAGCGGGTGGCGATGAGCGTGATCCTGGGCATGGTGGTCGCCATCGCGGCGATGAACATCATTTCCGGCATCGTCATGCTGGTGAAGAACAAGACCCGCGACATCGCCATCCTGCGTACCGTCGGCGCCAGCCAGTCGGCCATCCTGCGCATCTTCTTCATGGCCGGGGCCATGATCGGCGTGGCGGGCACGGCGGCCGGGTTGCTGCTGGGCCTGCTGTTCTGCCTGAACATCGCGCATATCCAGCATTTCCTGGAGGCGCTGCTGGGCGTCCAACTGTTCAACGCCGACGTCTATATGCTGGACGCCATCCCGGCCCTGGTCGATCCGGTCGACGTGACCTGGGTCGCCTTCTGGTCGCTGCTGATGAGCTGCATCGCCAGTCTGCCGCCGTCGTGGACAGCGTCGCGGATCGATCCGGTGGAGGCCCTGCGCTATGAGTAAGGCCCCGATCCTGTCGGTGCGGGCGCTGACCCGCACCTACGACACCGCCCAGGGCGGACTGACGGTCCTGCGGGGCGTCGACCTGGATGTCTTTCCGGGCGAGATCGTCGGCCTGATCGGTCCGTCGGGTTCCGGCAAGTCGTCGCTGCTGCACGCCGCCGGCCTGCTGGAGAAGCCGACCGCGGGCACGGTCGCCATCGACGGCGAGCGGGTGGGGGACCTGGACGAGCGGGCGCGCACGCGCCTGCGCCTGTCGCGCATCGGCTTCGTCTATCAGTTCCACCATCTGCTGCCGGAATTCGACGCGCGCGACAATGTGGCGCTGCCGATGCGCATCGCGGGCCTGAACCTGGGCCAGGCGCGCCGGCAGGCGGATGAGACCCTGACCGCGCTCGGCCTCGGCGACCGCCTGATGCACCAGCCGGCCCAGCTTTCGGGCGGCGAGAAGCAGCGCGTCGCCATCGCCCGCGCCCTGGCCAACAGGCCGCGGCTGCTGCTGGCCGACGAGCCCACCGGCAACCTGGACCCGACCACTAGCCAGTCGGTGTTCGAGGCGCTGCGCGACCTGGCCAAGACCACGGGCGTCGGCGCCCTGATCGCCACGCACAACATGGAGCTGGCCGGCCACATGGACCGCGTCTTCGCCCTCAAGGACGGCCATCTGGAGCAGCGCGCGGCCGAGAGCCACGCCTACTGAGCGATTTGCGACGTTCCGCTTGACGTGAACGAAAGTGGAACATAGAACATTTCCGGAACAACCGTTCGGGAGGTGCGCGCCATGCCGCGTCTGATGAGGGATATGCTGTCGCTGGCGTCGTGCGGCGGCTTCGTCTGGATGGTCTGGAGCCTGGCGATCACCGTCACCGCCGTCTGATCCGGCCGATCCTATCCACAGCCCATCCCCCGCCGTGAGGCCGGGGCGGGCGGTCGGCGATGGTCGGGCGTCGCGCGATGTGAGACTCGGGCCATGATGCGGCGCGGGCGGCCCGTCGCCGCTAGCGGGAATGGGAGCGAGCAGGCCGGTGAACAGTCAGGGATTCGTCCATCTGCGGGTCCGGTCCGCCTATTCGCTGCTGGAAGGCGCGATCAAGGCGGGCAAGATCGGCAGGCTGGCCGCCGATCTCGGCATGCCGGCGGTGGGCGTGGCCGATCGCGCCAACCTGTTCGGCGCCCTGGAGTTCAGCCAGACGACGCGCGACGCCGGGGTGCAGCCCCTCGTCGCCTGCGCCCTGCCGGTGCTTGGGATCGGCGGCCAGGTCGCCGCCCGCTGGGCCAAGACCCCGACGGTGGTGCTGCTGGCCCAGGACGAGGCCGGCTGGCGCAACCTCTGCGCCCTGTCGTCCGCCGCCTATCTGGAAGCGGGGGAGATGGCCGAGCCGGGCGTGCCCTGGGACAAGGTGGCGGCGCACGGGCAGGGGCTGATCCTGCTGTCGGGCGGCCCGGACGGCCCGGTCGACCCGCTGTTCGTTCAGGGCAAGGCGGCGGAGGCGGGCCAGGCGCTGGCGGCGATGAAGGCCGCCTTCGGCGACCGCTTCTACGTCGAGCTCCAGCGCCACGGCCTGGACGACGAGAAGCGCGCCGAACCGGGCCTGGTCGAATGGGCCTACGCCAATGACGTCCCGCTGGTCGCGACCAATGACGTCTATTACGCCAAGGCGGCGCAGGCGAAGTCGCACGACGCCCTGCTGTGCATCGCCGACGGCGCCTTCACCGGCCAGGAGGATCGTCGCCGCATCACCGGCGAGCACTGGTTCAAGTCCGCCCCGGCGATGCGCGAGCTGTTCGCCGACCTGCCCGAGGCCTGCGACAACACCATGGAGATCGCCCGGCGCTGCGCCTTCCTGGTCCAGACGCACAAGCCGATCCTGCCGCGCTTCGACACCGGCGCGGGCCGGTCCGAGGCCGACGAGCTGGCGCACCAGGCGCGCGAGGGCCTGAAGGCGCGCCTGGCCCAGGTGACGCCGGCCGCGCCGGAGGAGGACTACTGGGCCCGGCTGGAGTGGGAGGTCGGGATCATCCAGCAGATGGGGTTCCCCGGCTACTTCCTGATCGTGTCGGACTTCATCAAATGGGCCAAGCTGCACGACATCCCCGTCGGGCCGGGCCGGGGTTCGGGCGCCGGCTCGCTGGTCGCCTGGTCGCTGACCATCACCGACCTGGACCCGCTGCGCTTCGGCCTGCTGTTCGAGCGCTTCCTGAATCCCGAGCGGGTCTCCATGCCCGACTTCGACATCGACTTCTGCCAAGAGCGGCGGGAGGAGGTGATCGACTATGTGCAGGACCACTACGGCGAGGACCGGGTGGCCCAGATCATCACCTTTGGCACCCTGCAGGCGCGGGCCGTGCTGCGCGACGTCGGCCGGGTGCTGCAGATGCCGCTCGGCCAGGTCGACCGCCTGGCCAAGATGGTGCCGGCCAACCCGGCCAATCCGGTGACCCTGGCCCAGGCCATCGACCTGGAGCCGCGCCTGAAGGAGGCCCGCGACGCCGAGCCGGCGGTCAAGGCCCTGCTGGAGACGGCGCTGGAGCTGGAGGGGCTGTACCGCAACGCCTCGACCCACGCCGCCGGCATCGTCATCGGCGACCGGCCGCTGGTCGAGCTCGTGCCACTGTACCAGGACCCGCGCTCCACCATCCCGGCCAGCCAGTTCAACATGAAGTGGGTGGAGCCGGCGGGGCTGGTGAAGTTCGACTTCCTGGGCCTGAAGACGCTGACGACCCTGGATCGGGCGCACGGCTATCTGTCGCGGCGCGGGCTGGCGCCGAGCTGGAACCAGCTGCCGCTGGACGATGCGCGGACCTATGAGCTGATGGCCTCGGGCCAGACGGTGGGGGTGTTCCAGCTGGAATCCCAGGGCATGCGCGACACCCTGCGCAAGATGCGCTGCGGCTCCATCGAGGAGATCACGGCGCTGATCTCCCTCTATCGGCCGGGGCCGATGGAGATGATCGACACCTACATCGACCGCAAGTTCGGCCGGGCCGAGGTCGACTATCTGCATCCCAGCCTGAAGGAGGTGCTGACCGAGACCTACGGGGTCATCATCTACCAGGAGCAGGTGATGAAGATCGCCCAGATCCTGGCGGGCTACAGCCTGGGCGAGGCCGACCTGCTGCGCCGGGCCATGGGCAAGAAGAAGAAGGAGGAGATGGACTTCCAGCGGGCGCGCTTCATCAAGGGCGCCTCCGAGAAGACGGTCCCCGAAGCCCAGTCCGGCGCCATCTTCGACCTGGTGGCCAAGTTCGCCGGCTATGGGTTCAACAAGTCCCACGCCGCCGCCTACGCCCTGATCTCGTTCCAGACGGGTTGGCTGAAGGCCAACCATCCGGTCGAGTTCTTCGCCGCCTCAATGAGCTTGGACCTGTCGAACACCGACAAGCTGGCGGTCTTCTACCAGGACGCCAAGCGGTTCGACGTGCCGGTGCTGCCGCCCGACATCAACCGGTCCTCGGCCGACTTCGACGTTGCCTGGGAGGACGGCAAGGGCGCGGTCCTCTATGCGCTGGGCGCGATCCGCAACGTGGGCCTGGAGGCCATGAGACACGTGATCGAGGTGCGCGAGCAGGGCGGCCGCTTCGTCGACATCTTCGACTTCCTGGAGCGGGTCGATCCGCGCAGCGTGAACAAACGGGCGCTGGAGGGCCTGGCCAAGGCCGGCGCCTTCGACAGCCTCCACCCGAACCGCCGCCAGCTGGTCGAGCAGGCCGACGTGCTGATGGCCTATTGCCAGAGCGTGGCGGCCGAGCGCGCCTCGTCCCAGGTCAGCCTGTTCGGCGGCGACCAGGCCCATGCGGCGCGGCCGAGGCTGAAGAGCGTCGAGCCCTGGGTGGGGCCGGACCGGCTGGACCAGGAGTTGTCGGCCGTGGGTTTCTACCTGTCGGGCCATCCGCTGGACGACATGGCCCAGGCGCTGAAGAGGAAGCGCGTGACCTTCGTCGCCGAGGCCCTGCCGCTGGCCGAAAGCGGGCACGAGGCCTTCCAGATGGCGGGCGTCGTGCGCCGTCGCCAGGAGCGCGCCAGCGCCCGCACCGGCGAGAAGTTCGCCTTCGTCAACTTCTCCGACCCGACCGGGGAGTTCGAATGCCTGTTCCCGCCCGAGCAGCTGCGCCGCTGCCGCGAGGTGCTGGAGCCCGGCGCCTCGGTCATGGTGCGGGTCCGCGCCAAGGCGTCGGATGGGGAGGTGCGCTTCTTCGGCGACGACGCCTCGCGCATGGAGAACCTGCTGGACGACGCTAGCATGGCGCTGCGCGTCCACGTCTCGGCCAGGTCGGCGGACGCCGAGGCGCTGAAGGCGCGGCTGGACCGGGTCCGCAGCGGCGCGATCGGCAAGGGCGGGGAAATCTCCCTGGTCATCGCCGGCCTCGACCAGGGGCGGGAGGCGGAGATCCGCCTGCCGGGCCGCTACAGGCTGGACAGCGCCCTGCGCGGCGCGCTGAAGTCGGCGCCGGGCGTCGTCATGCTGGAGGACGCCTGATGGTCGAAACTCTGCTGGCGGCGATCCTGGTCCTGGCTCCCGTCCCGTCTCAAGGCCCCCAGGCCGCGCCGCCGGCCGCAACCCGGAGTTCCCAGATGTCCCATGCCGTTGGAACCTTCGATGTCCGGATCACGCCGGTCGAGCCCGGCGATGGGGACGAAGCCTTCGGCCATGGCCGATTGCGGATCGCCAAGACCTTTCACGGCGACCTCCAGGGAACCAGCGCGGGCGAGATGCTGGCGACGATGGACGATGGCCAGTCCGGGGCCTATGTCGCGCTGGAGCGGGTCTCGGCCGCGCTGGACGGACGCAGGGGCGCCTTCACCTTGGCGCATCGCGGGATCATGGACCGGGGCGCCCAGGACCTGCTGATCACCATCGTTCCGGGTTCGGGCAACGGGGACTTTGCAGGCATATCGGGCGTGTTCCACCTGACCATCGCCGACGGCGAGCACCGCTACGACCTGGAATATGACCTGCCGGAGAAAGCGCAATGACCACCCACAACGGATCGTGCCACTGCGGCGCGGTGACCTTCACCTTCGAGGGCGCGCTGGACGGGGCGATGGAGTGCAACTGCACCTATTGCCGGCGAAAGGCCGAGATGATGGTCTTCGGTCCCCGCGAGGCGCTGACGATCACGACCGGAGAGGATCAGTTGACCGAGTACCGGTTCAACCATCGCGTCATCCGGCATCTGTTCTGCAAGACGTGCGGCGTGGAAAGCTTCGGTTTTGGCGTCACGCCGGACGGCCGGGAGATGGCCGCCGTCAACATCCGCACCCTCGAGGGCGTCGATCCCTGGTCCGTCCAGACCGTCAAATACGATGGATTGAACAAGGCTTAGATTCGATCGTCATTCTCGATGTTGCGGCGGGAATCCATGGGCGCAGGCCCGCCCGGCGCCCCCTTTTCGAGGATCGTCGTCGTCGATGAGGCCTCGCCCCAAGGGCGAGGATGACGGCCAAGCGGGAAGCGCAAGGGAGTCCCTGGCTGAATCGAGGGTCGAGACAGGCTGTAACGGCCAAGCTTTTGAAATATCGGAACCTCACGGAGGCGTGAGGGGTTTTCCCGTCTTCACAGGGAGACTGTTCCAATGAAGACCATCGCCATCGCCAGCATCGCCTCCGCCGCGCTCCTCGCCGCCTGCGGCCAGGGCGGCGACAGCGCCCGGCAGAACGCCGACGAAGCCGTCAACGCCACCCAGGACATGACGTCAGGCGTCGTCGGCCAGACCTCGGCCGCCACCCTGGGCGCCAACACCGTCGAAGGCTTCGTGACCAACCTGGCCGTCGGCAACATGTACGAACTGCGCGCCGCCGAGGTCGCCCAGTCCAAGTCGGGCAACGCCCAGGTCAAGGAACTGGCGACCATGATCACCCGCGACCACACCGCCGCCGGCGAGAAGCTGATGGCGACCGCGCCGACCGCCGCGCCCGACGTGACGGTCCCGACCCAGCTGGACCAGCGCCGCCAGGGCCTGATCGACAATCTGAACGCCGCTACGCCGGGTGACTTTGACAAGGTGTATCTGAACCAGCAGGTCGCGGCCCACAACGAGACGCTGACCCTGCTGAACGGCTTCTCCGACAACACCGACGCGCCGGCCCTGGCCGCCCTGGCCAAGGAACTGGTGACGCCGGTGACCCAGCACCGCGACCGCGCGCAGCAACTGCTCGACGCCATGAAGTAGACGTCGGCCCGGTCGACAGGTCCAATCGAAAGGGCGAATCGAAAGGGGAGGGCGGCGCCGCAAGGGGCCGCCCTTCCTGCGTCAGGCTTGCCTTTTGCGCCGATCCCGCCTACATCGCCCGCGCATTTCGCAACGCGGGCCAGGCGCGCTTCGGGGAGACATCCCGATCCGCTCCATTCCGAGGAGCCGTCCGGCTCTTTTAAGGCCCGCGCCACGTCGATCGGAAAAAGGACTGAACGATCATGGCTCTGCCTGAATTCTCCATGCGCACCCTGCTGGAAGCCGGCGCGCACTTCGGCCACCAGACGCACCGCTGGAACCCGAAGATGGAACGCTACATCTTCGGCTCGCGCTCGAACATCCACATCATCGACCTGTCGCAGTCGATCCCGCTGCTGCACCAGGCCCTGGTCGCGGTCCGCGACGTCGCCGCCAAGGGCGGCCGCGTGCTGTTCGTCGGCACCAAGCGCCAAGCCGCCGATCCGGTCGCCGAAGCCGCCAAGCGCTGCGCCCAATACTACATGAACAACCGCTGGCTGGGCGGCACTCTGACCAACTGGCGCACCGTCTCGAACTCCATCGCCCGCCTGCGCGAGCTGGAGCAGATCGTCGAGACCGGCGGCGAAGGCCGCAACAAGAAGGAACTGCTGACCCTTCAGCGCGAGAAGGACAAGCTGGAGCTGTCGCTGGGCGGCATCAAGGACATGGGCTCCATTCCGGACATCATGTTCGTGATCGACACCAACAAGGAAGCGATCGCGATCCAAGAAGCCCGCAAGCTGAACATTCCGATCATCGCCATCCTGGACACCAACTCGGACCCGGACGGCATCACCTATCCGATCCCGGGCAACGACGACGCCGCGCGCGCCATCCAGACCTACTGCGACCTGATCGCCGACGCGGTGCTGGACGGCCTGGCCGCCGGCGCCTCGGCCTCGGGCGTGGACCTGGGCGCTTCGGAAGCTCCGGTCGAGCCGATGCTGCGCGAAGCCCCGGCTCCGGCCGCGGAAGCTGAAGCCGCCCCGGCCGGCGCGGAAGGCGCCGCCGAGGAACTGCTGGCCTCGGACGACGCTTCGGCCAACACCGAGGCGCTGGACGCGGTCGAGACCGAGAAGGCCACGGGCTGATCGCCCGACGGCTCAGTCTCGACGCCCCGATCGCGAGCCGCGTCATTCCCGCCAAGGCGGGAAGGCGCGGCGAGCCTGGCGTCGCCGGAATGGGCCGTGCGTGAAACCGACACACGGCCGGGCTAGGTCAGCCCGGCCGTTTCCCATACGAATCCCATAGGAGAAGAACCATGGCCGAGATCACTGCCGCCCTCGTGAAGGAGCTTCGCGAGCGTTCGGGCGTCGGCATGATGGACTGCAAGAAGGCGCTGGTCGAAACCAACGGCGACATCGAAGCGGCCATCGACTGGCTGCGCGCCAAGGGCCTGTCCAAGGCCGCCAAGAAGGCCGACCGCGTCGCCGCCGAAGGCCTGGTCGCGGTCGCCGAGAAGGAAGACGGCAAGGGCGAAGTCGCCGCCGCCATCGAATTCAACGCGGAAACCGACTTCGTCGCCCGCAACGACCTGTTCCAGAACGCCGCCAAGCAGTTCGCGCAACTGGGCCTGGATCATCACTCGGTCGACGCCATCCACGGCGCCGCGCTGGAAAACGGCAAGACCGTCCAGGAAGAGGTCACCAACCTGATCGCCACCATTGGCGAGAACATGCAACTGCGCCGCGCGGCGCGTCTGTCGGTCGAGGAAGGCGTTGTCGCCACCTACGTCCACAACGCGGTGTCGCCCAGCGTGGGCCGCATCGGCGTGCTGGTGGCTCTGGAAGGCGACGGCGACAAGGCCAAGCTGCGTGAAGTCGGCCGCAAGATCGCCATGCACGTCGCCGCCACCTCGCCGCTGTCGCTGAACACCGACGACCTGGACCCGGCCGCGATCGAGAAGGAACGTCAGGTTCTGACCGAAAAGGCCAAGGAAGAAGGCCGCCCGGAAAACATGATCGCCAAGATCGTGGAAGGCCAGATCAACAAGTTCCAGAAGGACGTGGTGCTGTCCAAGCAGCCGTTCGTCATGGATCCGGACGTGACCATCGAGCAACTGGTCGCCAACACCGCCAAGGAACTGGGCTCCTCCAGCCTGAAGCTGGCCGGCTTCGTCCGCCTGGCGTTGGGTGAAGGTGTCGAGAAGGTCGAAAGCCCGGACTTCGCGTCGGAAGTCGCCTCGATGACCGGCGGCAACTGACAAATCCTGTCTCCTCCTCGTGGTGTGGGGAGGAGAAATCACCGTTTGGGCGCGTTCGGCTTTGATGGCCGGCGCGCCCTTCGTCTATAAGGAGCCGCCCGATTCAGCGGCGCCGCAGTACACGGATCGTTTCCCGCATGCCCGACGCCCCTTCCGAATTCCGCTACAAACGGGTCCTGCTCAAGGTTTCCGGCGAAGTCCTGATGGGCGATCAGGCCTATGGGCTGGACATGAAGACGGTCGACGTCATCGCCGCCGCCGTGGCCGAGGTGGCGCGCGAGGGCGTCGAGATCTGCCTGGTCATCGGCGGCGGCAACATCTTCCGCGGCCTGTCCAAGGCGGCCCAGGGGATGGAGCGCGCCCAGGCCGACTACATGGGCATGCTGGCGACCATCATGAACGCCCTGGCCATGCAGTCGGCGCTGGAGAAGATCGGCGTCTCGACCCGGGTGCAGAGCGCCATTCCGATGGCGGCCATCGCCGAGCCCTACATCCGCCGCCGCGCCCTGCGGCACCTTGAGAAGGGCCGCGTGGTGATCTTCGCCGCCGGCGTCGGCGCGCCGTTCTTCACCACGGATTCGGGCGCGGCCCTGCGCGCGGCCGAAATGGGCTGCGACGCCCTGCTGAAGGGCACCAGCGTGGATGGCGTCTATACCGCCGACCCCAAGAAGGACCCGACCGCGACCCGCTACGACACCCTGACCTATCAGGACGTGCTGGCGAAGGACCTGCGGGTGATGGACGCCTCGGCCATCGCCATGATGCGCGACACGGGCATCCCGATCGTGGTCTTCTCCATCCGGGAGGACAAGTCGCTGCGCCGGACGCTGACCGGCGAAGGGACCTTCACGGTCATCAAGAACGCCGCCTGAGCGCCCGAGCATAAGAAGAGAGAGACGACAGACATGGCCAAGCCCGACCTCAAGACCTACCGCGACCGCATGGACAAGTCCGTGGCGGCGTTGAAGGAGGAGTTCGCCGGCCTGCGCACCGGCCGCGCCAACGCCGGCCTGCTGGAGCCCGTGCGGGTCGAGGCCTACGGCTCGACCTCGCCGCTGACCGCCGTGGCGGCGATCAGCGTGCCCGAGCCGCGCATGATCACCGTCAACGTCTGGGACAAGGGCATGGTGGTGTCGGTCGAGAAGGCCATCCGCAGCGCGGACCTGGGCCTGAATCCCGTCGTCGACGGCCAGACCCTGCGCATCCCGATCCCGCCGCTGACCGAGGAGCGCCGCAAGGACCTGGTCAAGCTGGCCGGTAAATACGCCGAGCAGCAGAAGATCGCCGTCCGCAACGTGCGCCGCGACGCCAATGACGAGCTGAAGAAGGCCGAGAAGGCCGGCGACATCAGCCAGGACGAGCAGAAGAAGATGGAGGCCGAGGTCCAGAAGGATACCGATGCGGCGGTCAAGCGCATCGACGAGGCCTTGAAGACCAAGGAAGTTGAGATCATGCAGGTCTGAGGCGGACCCTGGACCTGGAGTATCACCGCAGATGACCGCCGCCGCGCCTTCAGGCCCGAGCCCGGACGGACCGACCGGTCCGCGTCACGTCGCCATCATCATGGACGGCAATGGGCGCTGGGCGAAGGCGCGGGGCCTGCCGCGCGCGATCGGCCATCGCGAAGGCGTGCGGGCGCTGAAGCGGACCATCCAGGCCGCCCCCGACTTCGGCGTCGAGTGCCTGACCGTGTTCGGTTTCTCAACCGAGAACTGGAGCCGGCCCGAGGACGAGGTGTCGGACCTGATGGGACTGGTGCGGACCTATGTCGCCAGCGATCTGAACCGGCTGGAGAAGGCGGGCGTGCGGCTGCGCGTGCTGGGGCGGCGCGAGGGCCTGCCGGCCGATATCGCCGCGATCATCGACCGCGCCGAGGCGCAGACCGCGCACAATGACCGCTTCCTGCTGCAAGTCGCCTTCAACTACGGCGGCCGGGCCGATCTGGTCGACGCCGCGCGCCGGCACATGGAACGACGGCTGGCGGGGGAAACGATCGAGCCGATCAGCGAGCGGACCTTCGAGGAGGGGCTGGCGACCGCCGGCTCGCCCCCGCTGGACCTGATCGTGCGCACCTCGGGCGAGCAGCGGCTGTCGAACTTCCTGCTGTGGGAGGCGGCCTACGCCGAACTGGTGTTCCAGGACATCCTGTGGCCGGACTATGGCCCCCAGGCGCTGGGCGAGGCGGTCGCCGCCTTCCGCCAGCGCGACCGTCGCTTCGGCGGCCGTGAAACGGCGCCGCCGGCGCGTGCGACGGCCTGATGGCGGTCAAGGTCAGGGATATCGGCCTGAGGGCCGCTTCGGCGTTCGTGCTGGCGCCGGCGGCGGTCGCCGCGACCTGGGCCGGAGGGATCTGGTTCCTGGCGCTGATGCTGGCCGCCAGCGTCGTGCTGGCGTTCGAATGGGCGGCGATGAGCGCGCCCCACGCTCGGCGCGTCATGGGCGGGGCGGTGAGCTTCGGCGTGGTCGCCAGCGTGGTCGCCGCCTATTTCGGCGTCATGTCCGTCGCCTTCATGATGCTGGTGTTCGGCGCGGCGGCGGCGGGCGTCTATGCCCGCAGCCGAGGGCAGCAGGCCCTGGATGCGGCCTATGGCGTCCTCTATCTCGGTTGGCCCTCGGTGCTGCTCATCTGGCTGCGGCACGGGGTCGATCCGGTCGGCCTGCACTGGACCGTGCTGGTGTTCGCCGTGGCCTGGTCGGCGGACATCCTGGCTTACCTAGTCGGCTCCACCTTCGGCGGCCCCAAGCTGTGGCCGCGCTTTTCGCCCAACAAGACCTGGTCGGGGTTCATCGGCGGCATCCTGGCGGGGGCCGCCGCCGGCGCCGTCATGACGGCCTGGGTCGACATGGGGCGGCTGACGCTCTTCTGGGGCGCGATCCTGGGCCTGGCCGCCGCGTTGGCGACCATGGGCGGCGACCTGTGGGAGTCGGGGCTGAAGCGCCGCTTCGGGGTCAAGGACGCGGGCAACACCATTCCGGGGCACGGGGGCCTGCTGGACCGGGTGGACGGCCTGATGTTCGCGGTCGTGGTCGTCGCCGCCGGCCGGCTGCTGGTCCTGATGCTCGAGCGCGGCGCATGATCCGCCGCCGCGTGACCGTGCTGGGCGCCACCGGGTCGGTGGGCTCCTCGACCCTGGACCTGATGGACCAGGCCGAGCGTTCGGGCGCCGGCGCCTTCGAGGTCGAGGCCCTGACCGGCGGGACCAATATCGCGCGACTGGCCGAGCAGGCGCGCCGCTGGAAACCCAGGATCGCGGTCACGGCCGACCCGGCGCGCCTGGAGGACCTCCGCGCCGCCCTGGCGGGCTCGGGCGTCGAGGCGGGAGCCGGGGAGGGGGCGATCGTCGAGGCGGCCTCGCGCCCGTGCGACTGGACCATGGCCGCCATCGTCGGCGCGGCGGGGCTGAAGTCGGCCTGGACGGCGGCGGCCGGCGGCGGCGTCCTGGCCCTGGCCAACAAGGAGAGCCTGGTCTGCTGCGGCCCCGCCCTGATCGAACGGGTGCGCCAGGCCGGCGGGCGGCTGATCCCGGTCGATTCCGAACATTCCGCCATCTTCCAGGTGTTTCCGGCGGAGGCGCCCGAGCGGGTGGAGAAGCTGGTGCTAACGGCTTCGGGCGGCCCGTTCCGCCGGACGCCGAGCGACCGCATGGCGGGAATCACGCCCGAACAGGCCGTGGCCCATCCGAACTGGAGCATGGGGGCCAAGATCTCGGTCGACAGCGCCACCATGGCCAACAAGGGCCTGGAGATGATCGAGGCGGCCTATCTGTTCGCCATGCCGGTGCATCGGATCGATGTGGTGGTCCACCCGGAATCGATCATCCACAGCCTTGTGGAATATGTGGACGGCTCGACCCTGGCGCAGATGGGGGCGCCGGACATGCGCACGCCGATCGCCTGCGCCCTGGCCTGGCCCGGCCGGATCGCCTGGCCGGCGCCGAAGCTGGACCTGGCGGCTCTGGGCCGGCTGACTTTCGAGGCGCCGGACCTGATGCGTTTCCCGGCCCTGGAACTGGCCCGGCAGGCGCTGAAGGCCGGCGGCGCCGCGCCGGCGATCTTCAACGCCGCCAACGAGGTGGCCGCCCTGGCTTTTCTTGACCGCAAGCTGGGCTTTCTCAATATTGCCGCAGTCGTCGCCGAAACCCTTGAGCGTGCGACGAAGGCGGGGATGGCTTTCGGCCCTGGAGACGCCTGCGGCGCGGCCCTTTCGGTCGACGGCGAGGCCCGCCGGATGGCCCGGACCGTCATCGCCGGCCTCGAAAACGCGGCCTGAGCGGCCAGGGGAGACGAAGAACGGATGCTAGGCGCCCTGGGTCAGGTCCTGATCTACATCGTGCCGTTCCTGCTGGTGCTGACGGTCATCGTCACCATCCATGAACTGGGCCATTTCCTTGTCGCGCGCGCCTTCGGGGTGAAGGTGGACCGCTTCGCCATCGGCTTCGGCCGGGCGCTGTTCAGCCGCACCGACCGACAGGGGATCGAATGGCGCGTGGGTTGGATCCCGGCGGGCGGCTATGTGAAATTCTCGGGCGACTTGGACGCTTCCAGCGTGCCGGACCAGGCCGGGCTGGACGAACTGCGCCGGCGCGTCGTCGCCGAACAGGGCGCGGGGGCGGAGCGCGACTACTATCATTTCAAGCCGGTGTGGCAGCGCGCCCTGATCGTGGCGGCCGGGCCGATGGCCAATTTCGTGCTGGCCGTGGCCATCTTCGCCGCCATCCTGATGACGTTCGGCCAGGAACTGCGGCCCGCGCGCGTGGCCCAGGTTCAGGCCGGCTCGCCCGCTGCGGCGGCGGGCTTCCAGGTCGGCGACCTGATCACCGGCGTCGACGGGGCGACGGTCGAGGACGGATCGGAGGTCACCCGCGCGGTGATGCTGAGCGCCGGCGATCCCGTGCGCTTCGCCGTCGAGCGGGACGGCCGGACCGTCGAACTGGTCGCCACGCCGGAGCGGCGCACCGAACAGGACGCCCTGGCGGGCCGGGTGCGGGTGGCGCGCATCGGCCTGGGGCTGGCGGCGGCGCGCGAGGACGTGCGCCATGTCCGATACAATCCGATCCAGGCCGTGGGCGGCGGCGTGCGCCAGGTGGGCGACGTGATCGGCTCGACCCTGACCTATCTGGGCCGTCTCGTGACCGGCCGCGAATCCGGCGACCAGTTCAGCGGGCCGCTGGGCATCGCCAAGGTCAGCGGGGCCCTGACCAATGCGGCGGTGCAGGCCAATCCGGCGCCGGGCGCGATCGCCATCAACCTGTTCCTGACTCTGATCCAGTTCGCGGCCATACTTTCGATCGGAATCGGCTTTCTAAACCTGCTGCCCATTCCCGTGCTGGATGGCGGACATCTGCTGTTCTACGGCTATGAGGCCGTAGCCCGGCGGCCCGTCGCGGCGCGGTATCAGGAGATGGGCTATCGCGCGGGTCTTGCGCTTCTGGCGGGATTTATGTTGTTCGCGACCTGGAACGACCTACAGAAGCTGAACCTCTTCCAATTCCTCGGCGGGCTCGTCAGTTGAGCCGACGCCAGCCCCCGATGGTTTCCCGAATGAACGACATGACCTCTCGCGCCGCCGCCCGCCTGGCCGCCCGTTCCAGCCTTCTGGCGCTCGCCGTCGCCGCCGGCTTCGCCGCCCCCGCGCTCGCCCAGGCGACTGCGCCGGCGGCCGCGCCGGCCGGGGCCCAGGACGCCCCGACGCCCACGGTGACCGTGGCGCCGGCCCAGACGGCGGCGGTGAACCGCATCATCGTCCAGGGCGCCCAGCGCATCGATCAGGCCACGGTCCTGTCCTACCTGCCGATCCAGCCCGGCGACACCGTCGACGCCGCGACCCTGGACGTGGCGGTGCGGACCCTGTCGCGCACGGGCCTGTTCGCCGACGTGCAATTGGGCGTCCAGCCGAACGGCGACCTTGTCGTGCAGATCGTCGAGAACCCGATCATCAACCAGGTGGTGTTCGAGGGGAACCACGCCCTCTCGGAAAGCAAGCTGACCGAGGAAGTGACGCTGAAGCCGCGCGGCATCTACACCCGCGCCAAGGTCCAGGAGGATGTCGGCGCCATCGTCGAGCTGTACCGCCTGCAGGGCCGCATCTCGGCGACGGTCACGCCCAAGCTGGTGCAGCTGGAGCAGAACCGCGTCGACGTGATCTTCGAGATCGACGAGGGGCCGCAGACCGGCATCAGCGCCATCAACGTCCTGGGCAACGACGCCTTTTCCGACCGCGACATCCGCGGCGTCATGGTCACCGAGAAGTCCACCTGGTGGAAATTCTTCTCGAACAACGACAACTACGATCCGAACCGGCTGGAATACGACCAGGAGCAGCTGCGCAAATTCTACACCAACCGCGGCTACTATGATTTCCGCGTGGTGTCCTCGGTCGCCGAGCTCCAGCCGGACAACCAGGCCTTCCAGATCACCCTGACGGTCAACGAGGGCGACAAGTACACCTTCGGCGACGTCAAGGTCGTGACCGAGAGCGATCGCCTGAACGCCGACTTCCTCCAGCGCCTGATCCCGATCCGCAGCGGACAGCTGTACGAGAGCGACAAGATCGAGAGCGCGGTCGACGCCCTGACGTTCGCGGCGGGATCGGCCGGCTACGCCTTCGTCGAGATCAACCCGACCTATCGCGCCAACCCCGACACCGACACGGTCGACGTGACCTTCAACGTGTCGGAAGGCCAGCGGGTCTATGTCGACCGCATCAACGTCATCGGCAACACGCGCACGGTCGACCCGGTCATCCGCCGCGAGATGATGCTGACCGAAGGCGACGCCTTCAACCGCGCCCTGCTGGAGCGCTCGCGCAACAACCTGCGCGCCCTGGGCTTCTTCAAGGATGTCAAGGTCGAGGAGTCGCGCGGCAGCGCGCCGGACCGCTCGATCGTCAACGTCACGGTCCAGGAGCAGCCGACCGGCGAGCTGTCCGTCGGCGCGGGCTTCAGCTCGGTCGACGCCTTCACCGTCAACCTGGGCATTTCGGAGCGGAACTTCCGCGGCCGCGGCCAGAACGTGGTGTCGCGGCTGGAATGGGGGTCGCTGCGCCAGCAGATCGACTTCCGCTTCACCGAGCCCAAGTTCCTGGGCCGCGACCTGCAGGCCGGATTCGACCTGTTCCACTCGCGCTACGACCTGAGCAAATATTCGTCCTACGACTACCGCTCGACCGGCGGCGGCGTGCGCCTGTCCTATCCGCTGAACGGGAACATGCGCCTGAGCACGCGCTACTTCCTGAAGAGCGACGAGATCATCGTGCCGTACAGCTACTGCACCGACGGCGGCCTGGGCTCGTCGGCGCTGTGCGACCAGATCGGCAGCTATCTGAACTCCTCGGCCGGCTACACCCTGCTGATGAACTACGCCAACGATCCGATCCGGCCGACGCGCGGCTGGGCCGGCTCGCTGCGCCAGGACCTCGCCGGCATCGGCGGCGACGTGAACTATGTGAAGACCGAGGCGGAGGCGACCTGGTTCTACGGCATCAGGCCGAACTGGATCGTCAGCGTGCAGGGGCAGGTCGGCTATGTCGCCGGCTGGAACGGCGATCCGATCCGGATCAACGACCGCTTCTTCAAGGGCGGCAACAGCTTCCGCGGCTTCGAGACCGCCGGCATGGGGCCGAGGCAGCTCAACACGACCGACGCCCTGGGCGGCAACTTCTACACCATCGGCACGGTCGAGCTGACCCTGCCGAACTATCTGCCCGAGCAGTATGGTATTAAAACATCATTGTTCGCGGATGTCGGCACGCTCGGCGTCTTGGACGATCGTTACAAGTTGACCTCCGACGGCAGCATCAACGACAACATCGCCGACGAACTGTCTCTGAGGGCTTCGGCGGGCGTCAGCATCCACTGGAACTCGCCGATGGGTCCGATCCGGTTCGACATCTCCAAGGTCCTGGCGAAGGAAGACTACGACAAGACGGAATCCTTCCGCTTCTCGACCTCAACCCAATTCTAACGAGACGGCCCGCCGTCCATACGAGGAAGACCCATGAAAGCCCTTCTGATCGCCGCCACCGCGGCCTCCGCCCTGGTTGCGACGGCCGCGTCCGCGCAGCAGGCGCCGCAGAACCCCGGCCCGGTGATCGCCGGCGTCTGCGTCTATCACAACGCCCGCAGCATGGCGCAGTCGTCGGCCGGCCAGGCCGTCGAGACGCGCATGCAGCAGCTGGCGCAGGAAGTGCAGACCGAACTGCAACCCTTCGCCACCCAGATCCAGTCGGAAGCCCAGCAACTGCAAAGCACGGGCTCCAGCCTGCCGGCGGACCAGCTGAACCAGCGCCGCCAGGCGCTGCAACAGCGCATCCAGGAGGCGCAGCAGCTGGAGCAGACCCGCGAGAACGAACTGCGCTACACCCTGGCCGTGCAGCGTCAGGCCATCACCGACGCCGTGTCGCCGATCCTGGTGCAGGTCTATCAGGAAAAGGGCTGCGGTCTGATGCTGGACCGCGAGAGCGTCTTCATCATGAACCCGGCGCATGACGTGACCGACCTGGTCATCCAGCGCCTGAACGCCGCCCTGCCGACCCTGTCGTTCAACCGCATGCAGGTGCCGGCCCAGCAGCAACAACAGCCCGCCGCCGCCGGCCAGCCGGGTTCCGGCCGCTAAGGGCCCATGCTGGATTCCCGCTTCTTCGAGACCCTGCCGTCGCTGACGGTCGCCGAACTGGCGGCGCGGATCGACGGGACGGTCGAACGGGGCGGGGACCGGACTATCCGCTCCGTCGCGCCCCTGTCCGATGCGGACGGGGGCGCGATCGCGTTTCTGGGCGACCGTAAGTTCGCCCAGGTCCTGGCCGGGACGAAGGCCGGCTGCGTGATCGTGCCGGCCCAGGCCGTCGAGGCCGTTCCCGACGCCGCCTCGGTCATCGTCTCGCGCCGGCCCCAGGCGTCGTGGGCCAAGGCCTCGCTGCTGCTGCATCGCCCCATTCCGCTGGCGGGATCGATCCTTCCGGCCGAGGCGGCCGAGGACGACAGCGTGGCGGTCGGGCCGGGCGCCGTGCTGGGCCAGGGCGTGCGGATCGGACGGGGAACGCGGATCGGCGCCAACACCGTCATCGGTCCTGGCGTCCAGATCGGCCGCGACTGCGTGATCGGCCCGAACGTCACCGTCGGCTTCGCCCTGATCGGGGATCGGGTGAAGCTGTACGCTGGCGCGCGGATCGGCGAGGCCGGCTTTGGCGCCACCGGCGCGGAGACCGGCCCGATGGACATCCCCCAGCTTGGCCGCGTCATCCTGCAGGACGGGGTGACGGTCGGCGCCAACAGCTGCATCGACCGGGGCGCCTACGCCGACACGGTGATCGGCGAGAACACCAAGATCGATAATCTGGTCATGGTCGGCCACAACTGCGTCATCGGCCGCAACTGCCTGCTGGCGGCGCATACCGGCATTTCGGGCTCCGTGACCGTCGGCGACAACGTCATCTTCGGCGGCAAGGCGGGCATCGGCGACCACATCACCATCGGCGAAGGCGCGCGCGTCGCCGCCGGCGCCGGAGTGCTGGCCGACGTTCCGGCGGGCGAGACCTGGTCCGGCTATCCGGCGCGGCCGATCCGTCAGTTCTTGCGCGAGACCGTCTGGCTCGCCAAACAGGCCGCTTCCAGGAAGGGGCCGAGGGAATCATGAGCGACACCGTCAACATCGACTACGCCGAGGTGATGCGGCGGCTGCCGCACCGCTATCCCTTCCTGCTGGTCGACAAGGCCGAGAGCTTCGTTCCGGCGACGTCGATCGTCGGGATCAAGAACGTCACCCACAACGAGCCCTTCTTCCCCGGCCATTTCCCGATCGACCCGGTCATGCCTGGCGTGCTGATCGTCGAGGCCATGGCCCAGACCGGCGCCCTGCTGATGTCCAAGACCCTGGACGTGGCGGTGGCGGACAAGGTCATCATGTTCATGTCCATCGACGGCGTGCGCTTCAGGAAGCCCGCGCGGCCGGGCGACCAGCTGCGCATGGAGGTCAAGGTGATCAAGGCGCGGGGCGACGCCTACAAGTTCCGCGGCGAGACCTTCATCGACGGCAAGCTGGCCGCCGAGGCCGAGTTCATGGCCATGGTGGTGACGGTGGCGGAGCCCGCCGCCTGATGAGCGTCCACCCGACCGCGCTGATCGATCCGTCCGCGACCCTGGCCGCCGGGGTCGAGGTCGGGCCGTGGTGCACGGTCGGGCCGAACGTGACGCTGGCCGAAGGCGTTCGTCTCCTCAGCCATGTGGTGATCCAGCAAGACACGTCGGTCGGCGCAGAAACCACGATCCACCCCTTCGCCGTCATCGGCGGCGACCCGCAGCACAATGGCTACAAGGGCGAGCCGGTGCGGCTGGAGATCGGGTCCAGGAACCTGATCCGCGAGCAGTGCACCTTCAACCGGGGCACGCCGCAGGGCGCGGGCGTGACGGTCGTCGGCTCTGACAACCTGTTCATGACCGGCGCGCACATCGGTCACGACTGCGTGGTCGGCGACCATGTCGTCATGGCCAACAGCGCGACCCTGGGCGGTCATGCTCATATCGGGGACAAGGTGTTCCTGGGCGGACTGTGCGCCGTGCACCAGTTCGGGCGCGTGGGGCAGGGCGCCATCATCGGGGGGCTGGCGGCGGTGACGCGCGATGTGATTCCCTATGGTTCGGCCTGGGGCAACCATGCGCGGCTGCGCGGGCTCAACCTGATCGGGCTGAAGCGAAAGGGCTATGGCAAGGACCAGGTCCGGCGCCTGCTGGCCGCCTATCGCGAGCTGTTCGAGGGTGAGGGTGAATTCGCCGGCCGCATCGACGGCGTGGCGGAATGCTATGCGGACCTGCCCGAGATCGTCGAGATCGTCGCCTTCATCCGCGACGGCGGCCGGCGTCCGCTGTGCCTGCCGAACGCCGAATGAGCGGGCCGAAACTGGGCTTGATCGCCGGCGGCGGCGACCTGCCCCAGGCGGTGGCCCAGCGCTGCGAGGCGGAAGGGCGCGACCTCTATGTCGTGCGGCTGGAGGGCTTCGCCGATCCGCACCTGGCGCGTTGGCCGGGCGACGACTTCGGCATGGCCCAGATCGGCGCGATCCTAAAGGCGCTGAAGAAGAACGGCTGCGGCGCAGTCTGCCTGGCGGGCATCGTCAACCGTCCGGATTTCAAGGCCTTGAAGCCGGATTTCAAGGGGGCGACTCTATTGCCCGGCATCGTCGCCGCCGCCGCCAGGGGCGACGACGCCCTGCTACGCAAGATCCTGTCGGTGTTCGAGGCCGAAGGGTTCGCCGTCGAGGGCGCCGACGACATCCTGGGCGGCGAGACCCTGCCGGCCGGCGCCCTGGGACGGATCGTTCCGACGCCGGAGCAGCTGGCCGATCTGCACAAGGCGCTGCTGGTGGCGGAGAAGTCCGGGGAACTGGACATTGGCCAGGGCGCTGTCGTCTGCGACGGCCTGGTGCTGGCCGTCGAGGCGCAGGAGGGCACCGACGCCATGCTGGCCCGCGTCGCCGGATTGCCCGCCGACCTGCGCGGCTCGCCCGCCGCCCTCAAGGGCGCGCTGGGCAAGGCGCCCAAGCCGATCCAGGATCTGCGCGTGGATATGCCGGTGATCGGCGCGCGCACGGTGGAGCTGGCGGCTCAGGCGGGTCTGGCGGGCGTGGGCGGCGTGGCGGGCCGGCTGATCCTGATCGACCGTCCGGCCGTCGTGGCGGCGGCCGACCGCCTGGGCCTGTTCGTCTGGGGCGAGACGCGATGAGCCGGCCGTTGAAGATCATGCTGGTGGCGGCCGAAGCCTCGGGCGACGCCCTGGGCGCCGGGCTGGCGCGGGCGCTGAAGATGCGGCTGGGCGACGATGTCGCCTTCGTCGGGGTGGGCGGCCCGCGCATGGCGGAAGAGGGGGTGAAAAGCCCCTTCGACATCGCCGAACTGTCGATCCTGGGCTGGATCGAGGGTCTGCGCGCCTATGGCAAGGTCAAGCGCCGCGTCGAGCAGACGGCGGCCCTGGCGGCGCGCGAGAAGCCGGACGCCGTGGTGCTGATCGACAGCTGGGGCTTCACCATCCGCGTCGCCAAGGCGATCCGCGCCGCCTCGCCCGCGACGCCGCTGATCAAATATGTCGGGCCGCAGGTCTGGGCCTCTCGCCCGGGGCGGGCCCGGACCCTGGCCGGCGCGGTGGATCACCTGCTGGCGCTCTACGCCTTCGACGCGCCCTGGTTCGAGAAGGAGGGGCTGGCGACGACCGTGGTCGGCTCCTCGGCCCTGCATATCGACATGGGCGCGGCGGACGGTCCGGCCTTCCGCGCGCGCCATGGGATCGCGGCCGACGCCCCGCTGCTGCTGGTGCTGCCGGGCAGCCGGCCCAGCGAGGTGCGGCGCATGACCCCCGTCTATGAGCAGACCGTGCGCCGGCTGAAGTCCGCCGTTGCGGGGCTGGAGGTGGCCGTGGTGGCGGCGGGCACGGTGGCGCAGGACGTGGCGGGCCGCGTCGCCGCCTGGCCGTTGCGCGTGCATCTGGTCGGAGAGGACGAGAAGTACGACGCCATGAAGGCCGCCACGGCGGCGCTGGCGACCAGCGGCACTGTCTCCACCGAGCTGGCGCTGGCCGGCGCGCCCATGGTGATCGCCTATCGCATCGACGGGCTCAGCTACGCCCTGATGAAGCGGTTGGTGACGGCCAGGCACATCACCCTGTTCAACATCGCCGCCGATGACCGCATCGCGCCGGAGTTCATCCAGGGCGACGCCACGCCCGAGACCCTGGCCCGGGCGGTCCGGCGGCTGCTGGAGAATCCGGATGTCGCCGCCGACCAGGCGCGGCGGCAGGCGGAGGCGCTGGATCGGATGGGTCGCGGCGGCGCCGATCCCTCCCGGCTGGCGGCCGACGCCGTCCTGCGCGTGGTGGTGGAGAAGACCTCGGCGTGACGGTAAGGCCCGCGCCGCCGCCATGGCTTTTTCCGGTGATCGGTCCCATCTTGGCGGCATGACGGAAGAGGCGGGCGAGCGGGCGGCGGAATGAGGACCTTAAGTCCACGCCGCGCGGCCGAGCTCAGGGCCGCGCTGCAGATGGCCGCCGGCGCGGGCGCGGCGCTGTTCCTGGCCACGGCGCTGAACCTGGCCCATCCCTACTGGAGCGTGATCTCCGCCATTGTGGTGATCCAGGCCAGCGTGGGGGGCGGCGTTCTGACGGTGGCGCGGGACCGGGCGCTGGGCACCATCACCGGGGCCGTGGTCGGCGCGGCCGTGGCCTTCCTGCGGCCGGAGGGACTGGGCGGCCTGGCGCTGGCCATCGCGGCGGCCACCGGCGGCCTGGCCTTCTTCGGCGCCGGCCGGCCGTGGCTGAAGGTCGCGCCGGTGACGGCGGCCATCGTCGTCGCCGGGGCGGTGGGGCCGGACGGGCCGGCGTCGCTGGCTCTGGACCGGGTGGTGGAGATCCTGGTCGGCAGCGGCGTCGGCATGGCCGCCATCCTGACGCTGTTCCCCCGCCACGCCCACCAGGCCTTCCGGCTGCAGGCGCGCGACGCCGCCGGCGAGGCGGCCGCCCTGCTGGCCTTGGTGCTAAAG
>JAEWDF010000051.1 GCA_023390245.1 Pseudomonadota bacterium | reverse complement strand
GGCCCCTGGCGTTCTCGCCCTCGGTCGAGACCTGGCCGGCGGAGGTGATGGTCACGTCGTCGGCCCCGCCGCCCGCATCGCCCGACGACCCCAGGGCCACCGCACCGGACGTCGCGCCGCCCGAACCGCCGCCCCCGCCCACGCTCTGGGCGAAGACGCCGTAGGCGTCCGCTCCTGTCGTCCCGGCGACCGCGCCCGTCTCCAGCACGATCTCGACCTTTCCGCCGTCGCCGCCCGCCGCGCCGCCCGATCCCATGACCCAGCCGCCGGTGGAGGACCCGCCGTCCCCGCCGCCGCCGCCCACGCTCTGGGCGAACAGGGCGAAGGCGCCGTCGCCCGTGGTCTGCGTCCGGGAGCCGCCCCGGGCCGTGATGCGCACCGCGCCGCCGTCGCCCCCGGCCCCGCCATCGTCGCCGAAGGTGACCAGTCCGCCGGAATTGCCCGCCCGGCCGCCGGAACCGCCGATGGACTGGGCCAGAACGCCGTGCGAGCGGTCTCCGGCGGTCTGGATCACCCCGCCCTGGTTGACCGTCACCGCGCCGCCATTCCCGCCCGAACTGCCGCCGCCGCCGTCGCCGATGATCCCGTAGCTGTCGCCGCCCCCGCCGGCCGCGCCGCCCAGGCTCTGGGCCAGGACGCCTTCGGCCTCTTCGCCGGTGGTGGAGATCGCGCCGGTGATGGTGACCATCACCGCGCCGCCCTGGCCGGGGTTGCCGCCCCCGCCGCCGGATCCCGCGATATAGCCTGTCCCGCCCTTGCCGCCCCGGCCGCTGCGGCTCTGGGCGAAGACGCCCTGGGCGCCGTCGCCCGAGGTGCTGACCGTGGCCGCCATGTCCAGGGTGACGTCGCCGCCATGCCCCGCCCGGCCGCCCTTGGCGCCCGAGAAATTCCCGTAGGCGTCGCCGCCGTCGCCGCCATTGCCGCCGATGCTGGACGCCACGACCCCCGGCAGGCCGTCGGAAACGGTGGTGATCGTCCCCGGCGCGACGGCGGCGGACACCGTCGGCCCCTTGGCGCCGTTGCCGCCGCTGCTCGGCTCCTTGCCCACCTTGGCGCATCCGACGAACGGCACGCAGACCTTGACCCCGGCCCCATCCCGGCCGTTCGAACCATTGGAGCCGCGTCGCGAAACCACGACATTGTTCACGTCGCCGGCGGCGGACGGGAAGCTGACGCCCGCGGCGCCGGCGCCGTCGTCGCCGTCCGGAAAGTCGGGCACGCCGTCCAGATAGGCGTTGACGTCGGTCACGATGCTGAGCGTCGCGGGATTGGACGAGGCGTCGACCACGTCGATGCTGACGACATGCCCATCGCCATCGACGACGACGGCGGTGACGGTATAGGTCTGGAAGTCGCCGTGCTCGTCCTCGACGCTGAAGACATCGCCGACCGAGGTCGCCAGGAGGATGGCGTTGCCCTGGTCCGTCAGGACCGAACCATCGCCCAGAACCTCGACGATCTCCTCGTCCAGACCGGTCAGCGGATTGAAGACGGACTCACCCACCGCCACGGATGGCAAGCTCGCCAGGATCAGGGGCGAGGCCGAAAGGGCCGTGATCTGGGCCGCCGCCGGCAGGGCCGCCGTCGCCGTCGCCATGGCGGCGAGAATCCCTGCGACGCGGCGCAGGCCGCGCCTGAACCGCCGACGTGAATCCGCGTTCCCGCCTTTTCCCCGGCGCGCCGGCCGCTCCAGAGCCTCCGCCAGACGGGACAGGGATTTCGCGAGGGTTCGAGCCTCCTCGGTCGATCGGTCGGCCAGCAGGTCGGCCAGTGAGAGGACTTCCAGACGGGCGGCGTCCCGTTCGCGTCGGGAAAGCCCCGCCGTTTCGACCCTTGTCGCCAGTTGATCGACCGCAGCCGCCAGCCGGGCCAGTCTCGGCGTCCGGATCATGATTTCCCCCGTCATCGCGCATACGCAAGCTCGACGCCGCATGAAGATCGGCGGTTCGGAACGCCCGCAACGCCTTTCACCCTAGGCGCGCGCCGAGACGGCTGAATACCCAGAACAGGGTATGCGGAGGTGCAGCCGCGCAGGCCGCGGGTCGGTGCTGGATCAAGCCTGATCGTCTTCCGGCGTTAGCGCCGGCCCGTCCGATCACCAACCGGCGCCGCCGGCTGGAAGGCGGTGTCGAAGTGGCAGCCGCCATCGTAGCGCGGGGCGGCCGCCCGGCAGAGGGCCGCGACGCCCTCGGGCGTCGGCCGCTCGCCCGCGTCCAGCCAGCGCATCATCGCCTGGAAAAGGCCGACGTATTCGGGAGCGGCCAGGCGGCTGTGCTCGGCCTCGTCGGTGAAGGTCTGCACCAGCAGGTCGGCCCGGCCGGCCCGGGTCACGCGATCGCGGTACAGCGCCTCGTGCCAGACGAAGGCGGTCGGGTCGTGCTTGGCGTGGATGGTCAGGGTCGGGGCGACGATCAGGCCGCTGAGATCGGCGTCATAGGCCAGGCGCGCCACCGCCATCGGATCCGCCGTGAAGCGCGTCACGCCCGCATTTAGCGCCAAGTCGTCGTGCGAGCCCTGATAGACCGTCCGGCTGTTGTCGAAGGGGTTGAGGCCGTCCAGCCGCTGCTGCACCAGATCGCGGAACAGGAAGGTGGCCCAGGCCAGGTGTGCGACCAGATGGTCCTCGCTGACGCCGACGACGTTCAGGATGTCGGCCAGCCGCTGCTTCTGCTCGGGCGACCGCTGCGATTCAGGCAGGCCGACGCCGGTGCAAGACTGGACCCGCCGCGCCAATTCGGCGCGCTTCATGCCGGAATCCACGGGAAGACCCGACCACAGCGGGTATTGCGCCTCGTCCGGCGCGGGATGGTTGTTGCAGTAGTACTGATAAACGGCGCGCAGGTCGGCGCGGAAATCATAGGCGCGTGTGCCGCCGGCCAGCACGCCGCTGGTCAGGACGACGCCGTCCCAGACCACCTGGCCCTCCGCGTCGCGGGCGTAGAGCTCTGCCGCCTTGGCCGCGACATTGCCGCCCCACGACTGCCCATGCAGCAGGGTGCGGCGCGGCCGGCCGAAGGCGCCCCAGAAGATCCGGCGCAGGTCGTCCGTGTCCTCGGCCGCCATGCGCGCGCCATAGCCGCCCCGGCGATAGGTCGAGCCCGCCCAGGCGAACCCTTCCTGCACCGTCATGGAGAAGCGCTCCAGATCCTCCAGCGGATCGTTCGGCTGGGGATCGGCGGTGCGCGGCCCGCCGTGGGCGTGGACGACCAGCACGCCGTTCCAGTCGTGCGGAACGGCGATCCAGTAATAGCCGCCCTTGGCCGCCCGCCCCGACCAGCACCGCGTCTGTTGCGGCAGGAAGTCGGGGCAGGCGGCGGGGTCCGGGGAGGGATCGGACGGCGTGGCGACGGGCGCCGCATCCTGGGCCAGGGCGAAGGGCGCGCCGGACAGCGCCAGGGCGGCGACCGCCGCCAGGAGGGAGATCAGACGCATCCTTCGCCGCCTTTCGATCAGAAGCTCTTGGTCGCCGTGACGTACCAGTAGCGCCCCCACGGGCTGTGGACGCTGCCGCGATAGCCGCCGTCGGCCAGGGACGGGCCTTCGTCCGTCAGGTCGCGCACGCCCAGCCGCAGCCGGGTCTCGGCCGGGAATTCATAGTCGACGTAGCCGTTGACCGTGCGACGGGCGTCCACGACCCAGGCCTCGTTCGACATTCCCAGCAATCCCGGCTGGTCGAAGGCGCTGATATACTGGCTGCTCAGGCCCGCTCGCCATGGTCCCTTGCGCCAGGTCAGGCTGGCGTTGACGCGCCATTCCGGACGACCGTTCTGGCCGATCAGCTGCGACGGGTCCGGCAGGGTCGTGCCGGCGTTGATCGTCCCCGCCTCACGCGCGGCGTAGAGTTCGTTGACGATGTCGCCGGGATCGCGCTGGAATTCCTCCAGCTTGGTGGCGTTCACATTGACGATGAAGGTGCCGAAGCGCGTGCGGCGCAGCGACCAGTTCATCGCCAGGTCGAGGCCGCTGACCGTCTGCGGCTGCAGGTTGATGAAGCTGTCGTTGATCGACACCACTTCGCCCGCCGGGGCCAAGCCCGTTCCTGCGAACATCGCGATGTCGTCGGCCGTCGGATCGCGGCGCGTGATCAGCGGATTGGTCTGGCCCTGCACGCGGTACAGGTAGTCGAGCGCCAGGGCGGTCTGGGCGCCCAGCAGGCCGACGATCTTCTCCTGCTCGATCTTCCAGCGGTCGATGGTGAAGGTGAAGTCGCCGAACCGCTCGGGGATGAAGGACGGCTGCAGCACCAGGCCATAGGAGCTGTTGGTGCTTTCCTCCGGCTCCAGGTCAGGATTGCCGGCGACCAGCAGCGAGGCGCCGGACGTGTTCTGCGAACAGGCGGCGAAGTTGTCGATCGCGCCGGAGCGCAGATCCGCCTCGCAGCGGACGTAGTCGATCCCGCTGGCCAGACGCGCATACTGGGTCGCGTTGGTCTGTTCCAGGTTGGGCGCGCGGAAGCCTTCGGAATAGGAGCCGCGCAGGCGCACGCCCGGCACAACGTCCCAGGCCACCGCCACCTTGGGCTTGGCCACCGAGCCGAAGTCCGAATAGTGCTCGTAACGACCGGCCAGCTGCACATCGACCTGATGCACCAGCGGGATGTTCATTTCCGGCGAAACCAGCGGCAGGGCGAACTCGATATAGGTCGAGAAGACTTCGCGGCTGCCCTTGGTGTCGGGGTTGGGACTGACCGCCGAGATGTTGGACAGGCTGGTTTCCCCGGTCACCATGTCGACGAAGGTGTAGGTTCCGTCCAGGTTGGCGTCGCGGTCGTCCTTCTGCGTCTCGCGACGCGCCTCGACGCCGAAGGCCATGCCCGCCGGGCCGGCCGGCAGGTTGAACAGATCGCCGCGCGACAGCTTGAAGTCCGCCATGGTCAGGGTGGTGCGCGACACCCGGCGCATGTCGAAGACGATGGCGTCGATCGCGGCCTGGGAGCTGGGCGAACAGTCGCCATAGCTGGGCGTATCGGCGCAGCCGCCGCTGAAGGGGTTGTAGGCGTCGGGCGTCGACAGGGCCAACTGGTTCTGCAGCGCCGTCATGTTGATGTTGGGCGACGAATCCTCAGCCTCGGCCTCGGAATAGACCAGGGCGCTTTCCCAGTCGAAGCCGCGCCATTCGCCGCGCAGCCCGCCCAGCAGGCGGGCCTGATAGTTGTCGACCTTGACCACCTGGAAGCCGGTGTCGACGAAGCGGTAGTTGGTCATCAGGACCGGCAGGCCTTCGGCCGGCACGCCGGTCAGGCCCGGCAGGCGGTTCGGGTTGGCCGACCCGTCGGCGAAGGTCACCGGGCCGAACGGATTGTAGTAGTTGCTGGCCGGAATCCAGATCTGGTTCAGGTTCACCACCGGCGGCTGAACCGCGCGGCTGTGGGCGCTGTAATAGCCGATCTCGCCGAACGCCTCGATCGAGGGCGTCAGGTCGTAATGGCCGGTCAGGAAGATGTTGGCCCGCTGCACCGACGGACGAACGGTCGTGTCGTAGCGGGTGTCGTACCGCATCTCGCGGTTCGCGGTGTTGAAGTTGTGGTTGCCGCTGGCCAGGCAGACCTCGCCCCCCATGTCGACCGGGCAGCCGTAGCTGGACGGCTGGAAGTGGAACTGACCGCTGGCGTTGGTCACCGCGACGCCGTTGGTGGTGATGGCGGTGCGACGTCCCACCGACAGACGCGCCCATGGCGTGTGCGATGATCGACCGTCCAGGGCCTGCACGCCCGCGAAGTCAGGATAGTCGGCGAACAGCGGGCGAAGGTCGTCCGAGCGGGTGAAGTCCTGGTCCGCGGCCCACAGCGCCGTGCGGTCCGCATAGCTGGCGAACAGCGAGACGTTGCCACGGTCGAAGTCGCGCCCTGCGAACAGGTTGAACTCGGTGTCGCGCATCTGCGTGCCCTCGGCGCCGCCATAGCGGGCGCTGACCGTCAGGCCGTCGATGTCGTCGCGCAGCACCGTGTTGACCACGCCGGCGACCGCGTCCGCACCATAGATGGCCGCCGCGCCGTCCAGCAGGACCTCGAGCCGTTCCAGCCCCGAAACCGGAATGGCGTTGGAGTTGTAGCTCAGCACCGGCACGGTGCCGGTGTCCGACGTGCCCTGGCTCGTCGGGTGCTGCACCAGCCGGCGGCCGTTCAGCAGCACCAGGGTGTTGCCCACGCCGAGCGAGCGCAGGTTGACCGAGTTCACGTCGCCGCGCGCCGAGTTGGAAGTCTGCGGATTGTTGGCGGAATCGAACAGCACATCGCCCATCTGCGGGATGGTCCGCAGCAGCTCGTCGCCGGTCGTGGCGCCGGTCGCTTCGATCTGCTCGCGGTCGGCGACGACCACCGGCAGGGCGGCGGTGGTGCGCGCGCCGCGGATGTTGGTGCCGACCACGACGATGTCATCGACCTGGGTCGCCTGACCGTCGGCGGCCTCCTGCGCCGGGGCGGCGTCGATCGGGGCGGCCTGGGCCAGCGCCGCGCCGGCCGACATCAGCAGCACGGCCGAGGCTGCGCCCGCCATCAGGTTGAATTTGGACTGCGTGTTCATCTTTCCTCCTCCCGGGCCGCCGTTATGTCGGCGGTTCCGTCTCTCGAATGCGTCCTGCGGATCAGTCGTCCGCCAGGACCAGGTCGTCGCCCGGCCCCGCGGCCGGATCGGGTTGTGCGGCCAGCGGCTTGGGGCCGCCGTTCAGCGCGGCCGTCAGGGCGTCGCGGTCCAGCGCGTTCTCCCAGCGCGCCACGACGATGGTGGCGACGGCGTTGCCGACGAAGTTGGTCAGGGCCCGGCACTCGCTCATGAAGCGGTCGATGCCCAGGATCAGCGCCATGCCGGCGACCGGCACGTCGGGCACCACCGACAGGGTCGCGGCCAGGGTGATGAAGCCCGCGCCGGTGATGCCGGCGGCGCCCTTTGAGCTCAGCATGGCGACCAGCAGAAGCGTGATCTGCTGCCAGATGGTCAGGTCGATGTTCAGCGCCTGGGCGATGAACAGGGCGGCCATGGTCATGTAGATGTTGGTGCCGTCCAGGTTGAACGAATAGCCGGTGGGCACGACCAGCCCGACCACGGACTTGGCGGCGCCGGCCTTCTCCAGCTTGGCGATCAGGCTGGGCAGGGCGGCTTCGGAACTGGAGGTGCCCAGCACCAGCAGCAGTTCCTCCTTCAGGTATCGGATCAGCTTCAGGATCGAGAAGCCGTTGGCGATCCCGACCAGGCCCAGCACGCCGACCACGAAGATGATCGAGGTCAGGTAGAAGGTGGCGATCAGCGCCGCCAGATTGGCGATCGAGCCGATGCCATATGCGCCGATGGTGAAGGCGAAGGCCCCGAAGGCGCCGATCGGCGCGGCCTTCATCAGGATGGCGACCAGCTTGAAAACGGCCAGGCTGATGGTCTCGAACAGATCGATCACCGGCTGGGCGCGGTCGCCGATCAGGGCCAGGGCCACGCCGAACAGGATCGACACGAACAGGACCTGCAGGATGTTGCCGGTCGAGAACGCGCTGACCAGGGTGTCGGGAATGATCCCCATCAGGAAGCCGACGATGGTGCTTTCATGCGCCGCCTGGGCGTACTGCTGCACAGCCCCCTGATCCAGGGTGGCCGGATCGATGTTCAGGCCATGGCCCGGACGCACGAGGTTCGCGATGATCAGGCCCACGATCAGGGCCAGGGTGGAGAAGACCAGGAAGTAGCCGAACGCCTTGGCGGCGACCCGGCCGACCCGGCCCAGATCGCGCATTCCGGCGATGCCGGTGACGATGGTCAGGAAGATCACCGGGGCGATGATCATCTTCACCAGCTTGATGAAGGCGTCGCCCAGCGGCTTCAGGCTCTCGCCGCGCTCGGGCCAGAAGTGACCGATCAAGGCGCCGAGCGCGATGGCGATCAGCACCTGGAAATACAGGTGGGTGTAGAACGGCCGGCGAGCGACCGGCGCGGTCTCGGAAGGGACTGGGATCACGAAAGGCTCCTGATGTGCGGACGACGCGCCCGCAGTCTCCTCGACGGGCGCGGTCTTCGCCACGCTCCTGACGGATAGCTTCCGCGACCGCTCAGGCGCCGCCAACCAACGACCAGAATTTTTATACTGCATTGTATATATAGTATATTTTTACAGGATCAGTGGCGGCTCCGCCCAATCTCGTGCGAAATATCGCTCGACCACCTAGCGCGCTCGTGCGGAATTTCGCACAAAGGGGCATGCCGAATGCAGACCGTCCCTCGCCCCGGCGCTGGCCGATTCCGAACCTGGGCCGGGTCTGGGCCGCCTTCGTCGCCGTGTGGCTCGTCGCCGCCTTCGCCGCGGCCCTCGCCGCCGGCGAAGTCGCACGGCGCGACGCCCAGGCCGAAGCGGCGCGGCAGGCGGAGGCCGCCGCCGCACTCCACGCGGCCGTCCTGCGCAGCGAACTGGAGAAACACCGATCCCTGCCGCTGGCCCTGGCGGGCGATCCGGACGTGGCGCGCCTGCTTGGGAGCGGCGGCGTCCCGGCCGACCGCGTCAACCGCAAGCTGGAGGGGCTGGCCGCACAGACGCGAGCCGCCGCCATCTATGCGATCGACGCCCGCGGCCTGACCCGGGCCGCCAGCAACTGGGCGCTGCCGACCAGCTTTGTCGGCGCCGACTACGCCTTCCGGCCCTATTTCATCAATGCGATGCAACGCGGCGAGGCGGAGTTCTTCGCCCTGGGAACCGTGTCGGGCCGCCCGGGCCTGTACCTGGCCCGCCGCGTCGACGCCGGGGACGGCCGCCCGCTGGGCGTGGTGGTGGTCAAGGTGGAGTTCGATGCGCTGGAGGCCGAATGGCGCGTGTCGGGCGAGCCGGCCTATGTCGTCGATCCCGGCGGGGTGGTCCTGATCACCAGCGTGCCTCAATGGCGCTTCCGCACGGTCGAGCCGCTGGACGAGCGACGCCGCCGCCTGACGCTGATCGACCAGACCCTTCATCCAGAGGCCTTGCGTCCCCTCCCCTTCGTCACCCCCGCTGGCGACAGGCCGCAGCCCGTCGAGGCGGCCGTGAACGGCGCCGCACAGGGATGGATGCACGCCAGCTCCGGCACGGCGACGCCCGGCTGGACCCTGCACCTGCTGACGCCGACACGCGGGGCGGTTTCCGCGGCCGTGGCCAGCGCCCGGACCCTGGCGCTCCTGGCTGTGACGCTGATCGCCTGGCTGTCCGGCGTCCTGCTGCGCCGCCGCCAACAGGCCCTGGCCCGAGCGCGGGCGGAGGAAGAGGCCCGGCTGGAGCTGGAACGACGCATCGACGCCCGCACGGCCGAACTGCGCACAGCCAACGCCGCCCTCAACCGCCAGATCGAGGAACGGCGGCGCGCCGAGGCGGCGCGGGAACTCCTGCGCGACGAACTGGTGCAGGCCAGCAAGCTGGCGGCGCTGGGCCAGATCGTGGCCAGCGTGGCGCACGAGATCAACCAGCCCGTGGCCGCCATCCAGACCCAGGCCGAAACGGTCGAGGTGCTGCTCGACCGCGACCAGCTCGGGAACGCCCGCACGGCGCTTCGCCGTATCGGAGACATGACCCAGCGCATCGGCGCGATCACCCAGGAGCTGCGGGTCTTCTCGAAGAAGTCCGATCCGAAGATCGGCGTGGTGCGGCTGGAGGACGCCATCCACGGCGCCCTGCTGCTGACGCGCGGCCGATTGGACGAAGGCGGCGTCGAACTGGTCCGCGAAGGCGACGCCGACGTGGCGGTGCGCGCCGATCGCTTCCGCCTGGAGCAGGTCATCGTCAATCTGGTGAAGAACGCCGCCGAGGCGCTGGAAGGCCGCGAGCGCCCGCACCTGCTCCTCAGGGTGACGCGCGAGGGGGGCCGCGTCCGGCTGGCGGTGTCGGACAACGGCCCCGGCCTGCCGCCCGAACTGCGCGACCAGTTGTTCACGCCCTTCGTCACCACCCGCGCCAACGGTCTGGGCCTCGGCCTGGTCATCTGCCGCGACCTGATCGCCAGCTTCGGCGGCGAGCTCGATCTGATGGAAGGCGGCGAAGGCGCGACCTTCGTCGCCACCCTGAGGGCCGCATGATGGAATTCTCCCGCCCCGCCGCCGCCGTCCTGATCGAGGACGACGCCGACTTCCGCCAGGCCCTGGCCGAACGGCTCACGCTCGCGGGCTGCGAGGTGCGCGCCTTCGCCGCCGCCGAGCCGGCGCTGAAGACGATCGACGCCGATTTCCCCGGCGTGGTGATCACCGACCTGAGGATGCCCGGCATGGACGGCCGGCAGCTGCTCAGCCGCCTGCAGGCCCTGGACCCGGCCCTGCCCGTCATCATGATCACGGGCCATGGCGACATCGCCGACGCTGTCGCGGCCATGCGCGATGGCGCCTATGACTTCGTGGCCAAGCCCTTCCCGTTCGCGCGGCTTCAGGACAGCCTGAACCGGGCGCTGGAGAAGCGCGGCCTGGTGCTGGAGAACCGCCGCCTCACGGCAATGGCGTCCGAAGGCGGCCAGGAGCTGCCCTTGGCCGGATCGTCGCGCGCCGTCACCGCCCTTCGCGCCACCATCGCCCAGATCGCCGACGCCCGCATGGACGTGCTGATCGAGGGCGAGACCGGGACCGGCAAGGAGGCCGTGGCCCGCGCCCTTCACAACGGCGGTCGTCGGCGGCTGGCCCCCTTCGTCGCCGTCAACTGCGGCGCCCTGCCCGACGGCCTGATCGAGAGCGAACTGTTCGGCCACGAACTGGGCGCTTTCGCCGGCGCCCTGCGCCGCCGCGTCGGCCATGTGGAGCGGGCGCACAACGGCTCGCTGTTCCTCGACGAGGTCGAGAGCATGCCGCTGGCCGTCCAGGTCAAGATGCTGCGGGTGCTGGAGGAACGCGAGGTCCACCCGATCGGCGCCAATGAGCCGCGCGCCCTGGACCTGCGGGTCCTGGCCTCGGCCAAGGTCGACCTGGGCGAGGCGGCGCGGGCCGGGACCTTCCGCGAGGACCTGTTCTACCGGCTGAACGTCGTGCGACTGCGCGTGCCGCCGCTACGGGAAAGGCGCGAGGACATCCCCCTGCTGTTCGCCCACTTCCTTCGCCGCGCGGCCGACCGTCACGGAATCGAGCCCCCGGCGATCAGCGACGCGGTGCGACAACGGCTGCTGGAGGCCGACTGGCCCGGCAACATCCGGGAACTGGCGCACTTCGCCGAACGCGTGGCTCTGTCGCTGGAGGAGACGGCGAGGTCGTCCGACGGCGACCTCAGCCTGCCGGAACGCCTCAACCGGTTCGAGGGCGAACTGCTGCGCGCCGCCCTCGAGACCCATCGAGGAGACATCACCGCCGTGCTGGCCGAGATGCGCGTGCCGCGAAAGACCCTGTACGACAAGCTGCAACGCCACGGCCTGAAGCCCGCCGCCTTCCGCTGAAGTCTCGGCGGCGGCGCCGAAAGCGCCTGAGACTTGTTGCTAACGGTTCGCAATGCGATACGGTCGCTTCGACAGGAGGCGACCATGATCCGCACGACCCTTTCCGCCGGACTGCTGGCCGGCGTCCTGGCGGTATGGAGCACGGGCGCCCAGGCGCATTCGCCCTACCTGCGGCCCAACGTCTTCGACGCCACCAACCGCGACCATGTGACGGTCGAGGCCAGTTTCACCGAGACGGTGTTCAGCGCCGAGGTGGCGATGCGGTCCGACAGCTTCCACATCGTCGGGCCGAACGGCGACGTGCCGATCACGGCGGTCACCTACCTGCGCGACCTGGCGGTGTTCGAGGCGCCGACGCCGGTGGACGGCCTGTATCGCCTGTCGTCCGGTCCGCGCATCGGTCGTGTCGGCAAGATGTACGAGACGCCGTCGGGCTGGAAGATGGTCGGCGAGGAGGACGAGGCGCCGCCGCCGGACGCCCAGATGGTGGACGTGCAGAGCATCACCACCGCCGATGTCTATGTGGTGCGCGGCGCGCCCGATCAGGCGGCGCTTCGCTCGTCGGGCGACGGCCTGGAGCTGGAGCCGCTGATCCAGCCCAACGACATCGTCGCCGGAGAGGACGCGACCTTCCGCCTGCTGTTCGACGGCCGGCCGCTGGCCGACGCGCCTGTCACCGTGTTTCGCGAGGCCGGACAATATGACGGCCGCAAGGTCGAGACCGAGGCCGTGACCGACGCGGAGGGCCGGTTCACGATCCGTGTCGGCGATCCGGGCGCCTATATGACGCTGGTCCGCCATCGCACGGCGGCGCCGGCGGGGTCGCCGACGCCCTGGCGCAGCTACAGCCACACCCTGACCTTCATCGCCCAGGCGGGCTGAGCGGCGGGGCTCAATCCGGCAGGTCTTCGGCCAGGATGGCCATTTCGAACATGAAGGAGCCTTCCTCGTCCTCGTCCTCGAAGACGACGCCGATGAATTCGTCGCCGACATAGACTTCGGCGGAATCGTTCTGCTTGGGGCGGGCCTTCAGGATGATGCCGCCGGTGTTGAACGTGCGCTTGAGGTGGGTCTCGACGCGCTTGAGGTCGGTGTCTTTCACGGCAGGGCCTCGGAATCTGTGTGGGTCGCGGACCCTAGAGACATCGGCCGGCCGAATAAACCCGTCAGATGACGAAGTCGTACACCACGTCGGCCAGGGTGTGGTCCATGGTGCGCGCGGGCGCTTCGCCCGTGGGGCAGTTGACCAGGCGCGCCGGCACGCCGGCGACGGTGCAGCCGGCCGGGACGTCCTTCAGCACGACCGAACCGGACGCCACCTTGGCGAAGTCGCCGATGGTGATGGCCCCCAGCACCTTGGCGCCCGCCCCCAGCAGGACGCCCTTGCCGATCTTGGGATGGCGGTCGCCGCGCTCGGCCCCCGTGCCGCCCAGGGTCACGGCGTGCAGCATGGAGACATCGTCGGCGACCACCGCCGTCTCGCCGACCACGATGCCGGTGCCGTGGTCCAGGAACAGCCCCTTGCCCATGCGCGCGGCCGGGTGGATGTCCAGCTGGAACAGTTCCGAGATGCGGCTCTGGAAGTGGAAGGCCAGCGTCTCCCTGCCCTGCTCCCACAGCCAATGCGCCACGCGCCAGCCCTGCAGGGCCTGGAAACCCTTGAAATAGAGGAAAGGCTGCAGAAGATTGCGGATCGCCGGATCGCGCTCGGCCACCGCCTGCAGGTCGGCTTCCGCCGCCTCGACGATGGCGGGATCGGCGGCGAAGGCGGACAGGCACACCTCGCGCACCGACATGGCGCTCATCTCGCCGTCGGCCAGCTTGCGGGCGATCTGGAAGCTGAGGGCGCCGGCCAGGTCGTCGTGCGACAGGATGACGGCGTTCATCTGCGAGCCGAGCTGCGGTTCCTCGCGCAGGGCCGCCTCGGCCGAGGCGCGCAACTGCCGCCACAGGCCGTCCGCTTCCGTCACGATCTCCAGCTGGGCCATGCCGTCTCCTTCGCCGCGATCATAGCCGCCCGAGCATGGCGCGCGCCAGTTCCTCGGGCAGATCGCCGCTGACGGCCATATGGTGGGCCTTGTAGGCGGTCGCCACCGTCATGGCGTCGCGCACCGTCCCCCGCCCGATCTCGTCCAGCAGGTCGAGGAAAGGAACGCGGACGACGGCGATGATCTCGGTCGGGTCCGGCGCGGTCGGAACCGGCGTCAGGCTCCAGGCCAGCCAGGTCATGCCGATCTCGTCGGTGATGGAGTTGGACAGTTCCATCGTCAGGGCCGGCCGCCAATGCGCGGCTTCCAGCCCCGCCTCCTCGGCCAGCTCGCGCCGCACGCCGTCGAACGGGTCCTCGTCCATCGGCGCGCCGCCCTCCGGCATCTCCCAGGAATAGTTGGCCAGGGCGAAGCGCTGCTGGCCCACCAGCACCACCGTCCCGTCATCATGGATCGGCAGCACGCCCGTGCCGACGTTCTTGGGCCGCATGACCGCGTAATCGGCCTTCGCCCCCGTCGGCGCCGTCGCGTCGTGCCGGGTCAGGCGCATCCAGGGGCTGTCATACAGGACTTCGACGCTCTCATTGCGCCAGGGGGCCGGCTTGGACAGGCCGGCGGCCCATCGGGGTTCGGAGGCGGCGTCGCTCATCGTGCGGGTATGGCGGATGCGGCGGCGAAAGCCTAGCTAATCGGCATGAGCCAGACCGACCTGGGCGACGCCCTGCCCCCGCCCGAACGCTCCGACGAACTCCGCCGCCGGCTGGCGATGCGCCGCTCCGCGCCCGCCCAGGCCCTGATCGCGCCGGGTCCGTCGGAGGCGGAGCTGAACGAGATCCTGACGATCGGCGCGCGCACGCCGGACCATGGCAAGCTGTTCCCTTGGCGCTTCGTCTTGCTGGGCCCGAAATCCCGGGCCGAGATCGCGGAACGGCTGGCCGTGCTGGCGGAACGGCGCGACCGTCCGGCCAAGGACCAGGCGGCCCTGGCCAAGCTGACCGCCGCGCCGGTCTCCATCCTGGTGATCTCCGCGCCGGTCCCGCGCGCCAAGCCGGTCTGGGAGCAGCAGCTGTCGGCCGGGGCCGTCTGCATGAATCTGGAGCATGCCGCCAACGCCTTCGGCTATTCCGCCAGCTGGATCACCGACTGGTACAGCTACGATCCCGACGGCGCCGCCCTCTTCGGCGTCCGGGAAGGCGAGGCGATCGCCGGCTTCATCCACATCGGCAGCCTGGCCGAGCCGCCGCTGGAGCGCCCCCGTCCCGACATGGCGGCCAAGGTCACGCGCCGACCCTGAACGGCGCCCAGGATCGTCCTTTCCGCCGCATCCGCAGGGGCCCTATTCCTCCTTCGGCCTCTGGGCCCACAGATGATACATGCCCGCGAACAGCGTCGGGCGGCGCGTCTCCAACTGGTCCCATAGCGTGAGGTCCAGCGCATCCGCGGACGGGCCGAAAGCCTGTCGGAACAGGGCCGACGCCTCGGGCGGCGCCTCGAACCCGACCAGGCGCAGGCGCGCGGTCGCCAGCAGATCGCCAAGCTGCGACGGCGTGTAGCGATGCTCCCGGACATGGAAGACCAGGTCGCGGCAACCGCTGAGGCTGTAGAAGTCCTCGCTCTCCCGCAGGCGCGCCAGCGGGGCCGTGTCCGGCAAGGCCAGGACGTGCGCCCGGAAGGCGCGGACGCCGGCCTCCGTCGCCGCCCAGCCCCTGTCGCGGATCAGGTCGTGCGCCAGCCGCACCAGCGCCCGCGCCCGCTCGCTGTAGAGTCCCAGGCGCAGCACGCCGCCGGGCCGGACCGCCGCGGCGAGACGCGCGAGGCCCCGCGCCGGGTCGTCCATGTGATGGATCACGCCGGTGCTGACGACCACGTCGAATCGCCCCGGCATGTCGAGTGCGAGGATGTCCCCCTGCCCGAAGCGGACGCTCCGCACGCCCGCCTCCTCCGCCATGCGCGCGCCATAGGCCAGGCTGCGGCGGCTCAGGTCCATGGCCGTGATCGCCAGCGAAGGGTCCATGCGCGCCAGGTCGATCGGCTCGAACCCCGTGCCGCAGCCCGCGACCAGGACCTGGCGCGCGGTGTCGCTGAACGCGGCGCGGTCCAGGCCCGGCAGGGCGGCGACGACCTCCCGGAGCGATCTTGGGGACGGCGACGGCGGCGCCGACCAGCGCGGATACGGATTGGCCTCGTACTGCCCCTTCACCGCAGCCGAAACCGCGTCTCCGCTAGCGGCCGTAAAGGCGGGCAGCGCGACGGCGAGAGCCGCCTCGCGCGCCGGCTCGTCGACCGTGCGTCGGACCAGGAGCTTCTGCATGCGACCATCGCCGGGCGCCGCCCCGACCTCCCCCAGTTCGCTGGCGAACGCCTGGAGACCCAGGGCGCAGGCCAGTTCGTCCCGCGCCGGGCCCGCCGCGCCCCGGCCGGCGCGCAAGGCCGCGCCAAGCGCCTCCAGCCGCGCCTCCATCGGCGCGCTAACGTTCAGGCATCGCGACAGGAAGGCGAGCCACAGCGGCTCGGCGGCGACGGCGTCCACCGCCGCGTCCGACCCGTCGAAGCCGGCGTCCTTCAGCAGCAGGGCGCGGGCGACGGCGGGGGCCAGGGCCTGCGGATCGACATACGGGCTGGCCAGGCACAGGCCGAGATCCTCGCCCAGGCGCGGATTCCACCCGTCCGGCCGCAGGCCCGCCAGCAGCCGCGCCAGCGCCGGCGCGACCCGCTCCGCCGGCGCGTCCGGCAGACGCATCGCCCGGCTGAGCATCCCCGCCGCCGCTCCCGGCTCGCCATGCTCCGCCAGGAACAGGCCCATGGCCGCAACAGCCGGGCCGTTCGCGGGATCGGCGCGGCAGCAGGCCTTCAGCGCCTCGAAGGCGCCGGACGCATCGCCCTCCCGAAGCCGCGCCTCGGCCCGCGCGAGGCCCGCGCGCACATCGTCCTGATCCGGGGTCCCCGCCATTGCGCCAGTATGCCGGCCCCGCAGGGGCTTGGCATGAAGAAAAAAGGCCCGGACGTCGCCGTCCGGGCCTGCTTGCCTCTCGTCGATCCGGCCCGGTCAGGCCGTCTCTTCCTCCTCCGACTTGGCCGGAGCGCCCGTCGGGCCGGCGATGTCGAAGTCGATCTTGCCGTCCTTCAGCCGGACCTTGACGTGTCCGCCGCGCGTCAGGCGGCCGAACAGGATGTCGTCGGCCAGCGGCTTCTTGATCGAGTCCTGGATGACCCGCGCCAGGGGCCGCGCGCCGTACAGTTCGTCGAAGCCGTTCTTGGCCAGCCAGTCGGTCGCCTCGTCGGTCAGCGAGAGGGTGATGTTGCGGTCCGCCAGCTGGGCCTCCAGTTGCAGCACGAACTTGGTCACCACCGAACGGATGGTCTCCGGCGACAACGGCTTGAAGGCCACGATGGCGTCCAGGCGGTTGCGGAACTCGGGCGCGAACAGGCGCTGGATGGCCTTCTCGTCCTCGCCCTCCACCTTGCCGCGGCCGAAGCCGATGGCCGCGCGGGCGTTGTCGGCGGCGCCGGCGTTGGTGGTCATGATCAGGACCACGTTGCGGAAATCCACCTTCTTGCCGACCGCGTCGGTCAGCATGCCGTTGTCCATCACCTGCAGCAGGATGTTGTAGACGTCCGGGTGCGCCTTCTCGATCTCGTCCAGCAGCACCACCGAATGCGGATGCTGGTCGACGGCGTCGGTCAGCAGCCCGCCCTGGTCATGGCCGACATAGCCGGGAGGCGCGCCGATCAGGCGGCTGACCGTATGCCGCTCCATGTATTCCGACATGTCGAAGCGCTGCATCTCGATGCCCAGGGTGGCGGCAAGCTGCTTGGCCACCTCGGTCTTGCCGACGCCGGTCGGGCCGCTGAACAGGAAGCTGCCGATCGGCTTGTTCGGGTCGCGCAGGCCCGCGCGGGCCAGCTTCATCGCCGCCGCCACCTGCTCGATCGCCTGTTCCTGGCCGAAGACGACCCGCTTCAGGTCGGTCTCCAGGTCCCTCAGGCTCTCGGCGTCGGAGCGCGAGACGGACTTCGGCGGGATGCGGGCCATCTTGGCGATGACGGCCTCGACCTCCTTCTGGCCGATGACCTTCTTGCGCTTGGATTCGGCCACCAGCATCTGCGACGCCCCGGCCTCGTCGATCACGTCGATCGCCTTGTCCGGCAGCTTGCGGTCGGTCATGTAGCGGGCCGAAAGCTCCACCGCCGTGCGGATGGCGCTGTCGGTGTAGCGGACCTTGTGGTGCTGCTCGTAGTAGCTCTTCAGGCCCTTCAGGATCTTCACCGAATCCTCGACCGTCGGCTCGTTGACGTCGATCTTCTGGAAGCGCCGCACCAGGGCGCGGTCCTTCTCGAAGTGCTGGCGATATTCCTTGTAGGTGGTCGAGCCCATGCAGCGCAGGTTCCCCGCCGCCAGGGCCGGCTTCAGCAGGTTCGAGGCGTCCATCGCCCCGCCCGAGGTCGCGCCCGCGCCAATCACCGTGTGGATCTCGTCGATGAAGAGGACCGCGTTCTCGTGGCTCTCCAGCTCCTTGACCACCTGCTTCAGCCGCTCCTCGAAGTCGCCGCGGTAGCGGGTGCCGGCCAAGAGCGCACCCATGTCCAGGCTGTAAATGGTGGCGTCCTTCAGGACGTCGGGGACCTCGCCATTGACGATCTTGCGCGCTAGCCCTTCCGCGATGGCGGTCTTGCCGACGCCGGGGTCGCCGACCAGCAGCGGATTGTTCTTGGTCCGGCGGCACAGGATCTGGATCGAGCGGTCCACCTCGGCCTGGCGGCCGATCAGCGGGTCGACCTTGCCCTGGCGCGACTTCTCGTTGAGGTCGACGCAATAGGCTTCCAGCGCCTCGCCGCCCGACTTGACGGCCGAGGCGTCCTCCGCCTCCTCGGGGCTGCCCTTGGCCGGGCGGGTCTCGGTCGCGCCCGGCTTCTTGGCGATGCCGTGGGCGATGAAGTTGACCGCGTCATAACGCGTCATGTCCTGCTCCTGCAGGAAATAGGCGGCGTGGCTCTCGCGCTCGGAGAAGATGGCGACCAGGACGTTGGCGCCGGTCACCTCCTCGCGTCCGGACGACTGGACGTGGATCACCGCGCGCTGGATCACGCGCTGGAAGCCAGCGGTCGGCTTGGCGTCCTCGCCGTCCGCCGTCGCCAGCGCCGACAGGTCGTTGTCGACATAGAGGGCCAGCGCCGTCTTCAGCGCCGTCAGGTCGACGTTGCAGGCCCGCATGACGGCCGCCGCGTCCGGGTCGTCGGTCAGGGCCATCAGCAGATGCTCGAGCGTGGCGTATTCGTGCCGGCGCTCGTTGGCGTAGTGCACCGCGCGGTGCAGGGTTTCTTCGAGAGGACGGGAAAACGAAGGCATCGGGAGGTTCCTCTCAGTCCTTTTCCATCGTGCATTGCAGGGGATGCTGGTGACGGCGCGCGGTCTCGACCACCTGGGCGACCTTCGTTTCGGCCACCTCATAGGTGTAGACGCCGCAGACCCCGACGCCATGCTGATGCACATGCAGCATGATGCGGGTCGCGTCCTCGCGGCTCTTCTGGAAGAACCGCTCCAGCACATAGACGACGAATTCCATCGGGGTGTAGTCGTCGTTCAGGATCAGCACCCGGTAGAGCGAGGGCTTCTGAAGCTTCGGCTTGGTTTCGGTGACAACGGCGGCGCCAGCGCCTCCGCCGGTCTCACCGGGCCTTTGGATGGGCATTCGGTATCCGTATTCGGGGAGTCGTCTTGTTCATCAGATAGGGAATGATGACCCGAATTGAAGCGCCGTCCAGTCACGGCTTTCGTGAGCATCGCCGCGCCAGCCTGCGCCGGTCGGACAACAGCGTTATGCTGAACAGCCGCGCTTAACCCGCCGTTACGGAAAATCCCTTACTCATGGCAGCGAAAGCTCCAGAAGGGAGCTGGGGGAAGACGATGTCCACGCAGGTCGAAACGGCGGTCCGGGGCCCGGAGGCGTACGCCTTGGCGCGCTCGGTGATCGCCGAGATGGAAAGGGCGGGCGTCTGGCCGACGCCGCTGAACTTCGAGCTCTGGCTCCACTATGTCGGCGATCCGGAAGGACCGCTGGGCCGGGAGATTCAGCGCCTGCTGGGCGAAACGACGGTCATCTCCGAGGAGGCGTCCCAGCAACTGGCCGCCCAGTTCCTGCCACGCGGCCGGCTGTCGGAGGAAATTCGCGACGCCGGCGCCGTGCTGGACCGCGAACTGTCCAGCGTCGCCGCCGCCATCGCCAAGGCTCACAAGACACAGGCCGACTATGGCGAGACCCTGGCCGACGCGGCCGAGACCATGGATTCGGCCGAGAGCGGCGAAGCGCTGCAGACCCTCTTGGGCGGCCTGTCCAAGGCCACCTCCAAGGTGCGGCGCGAGACCGCCGTGCTGGAAAAGCGCCTGGCCGCCTCGAACGACGAGGTCGCGCGCCTGCGCGAGCACTTGGAGCAGGTCCGGCGCGACGCCATGACCGACGCCCTGACCAACCTGGCCAATCGCAAGGCCTTCGACGAACAGTTGGCGCGGGCCTGCGCCGAACAGGGCCGCGGCCCGCTGGCGCTGGCGGTGCTGGATATCGATCATTTCAAGCGGTTCAACGACACCTGGGGCCACCAGACCGGCGACCAGGTCCTGCGCTATGTCTCCTCCGTCCTGGCCCGTGTCTGCGGCCAGCGGCGCCTGGCCGCCCGCTTCGGGGGCGAGGAGTTCGCCATCATCTTCCCGGGCGAAAGCGCCGGCGCCGTCATGGCGGCGCTGGAGGCCATCCGCCTGGAAGTCGCCTCGCGCTCCCTGCGCCGGCGTTCGACCAATGACGACCTGGGGTCGGTGACGCTGTCCGCCGGCTTCGCCGAACGCCTGCCCGACGAAGCCCCGTCCAGCCTGCTGGAGCGCGCCGACGCCGCCCTCTACGCCTCCAAGCGCGGCGGTCGGAATCGCGTCACCAGCGCCGTGGCCCTCGAAAAAGCCGCCTGACACGGCCGCGCTTGGCGCCATACTCAGCGGATGCGCAGTCTCGCCTTCAACATCGCCTATTGGTTCCTGTCGATCGGCTACGGCCTGGCCGCCGCCTTCGCCGCCCTGGCGCCCGGGCGCGGCCCCACCGGCTGGATCATCCGCCGCTACGTCCGCCGCATGGTCCAGGCCATGGCGGTCTTCGCCGGCATCCGCCTGGATGTGCGCGGCAAGGCGCGGCTGCCTCAGGGCGCCTTCATCATCGCCTCAAAGCACCAGAGCTGGGGCGACGGCTTCGCCACCTACGACCAGTTCGACGACCTGGCCTTCGTCACCGGCGACCACCTGGAGAAATTCCCGCTGCTGGGCGGCGTGCTGAAGAAGCTGGGCGCCATCGTGGTCAACTCCTGCGGCGGGCACGAGGCGCGCAAGGCCCTGGCCCTGCGCGCGGCCGAGGCCCACGCCGAGAACCGCAAGATCCTGATCTATCCGGAAGGCCACCTGGCGCCGGTGGGCCAGAAGTACCGCTACCGCTCCGGCGTCTGGCACATGTACCGCGACTTCGACATGCCGGTCGTGCCGCTGGCCACCAACCTGGGCCTGTTCTGGCCCGAGGAGAAGTTCGAGAAGCACCCCGGCGTGGCGACGCTGGAATTCCTCGATCCCATCCCCACCGGCCTGGCGAAGGAAGAATTCCTGGCCCGCCTCGAATCCGCCGTCGAGGCCAGGACCGCCGAACTGGTGGCCGAGGCGACCGGCCGCCCGGTCACGCCCGCCGTGCTCATGCCGACGCCGTGATCGCGGGGGCGGCCATGAAAAAGGCCCCGGACGAGCCGTCCGGGGCCTGATCCTGTTTCCAATTCCGGCCGGTCAGGCCGCGCCGTCGGCCTTCTTCTTGGAAGCCTCCGAATAGATCAGCAGGGGCTGGGCCTTGCCGTCGATCACTTCGGCGTTGACCACCACCTCCTCGACGCCTTCGAAGGTCGGCAGTTCGAACATGGTCTCGAGCAGGATGCCCTCCAGGATGGAGCGCAGGCCCCGCGCGCCGGTCTTGCGGGTGATGGCCTTCTTGGCGACGGCGATCAGGGCGTCGTCGGTGAAGGTCAGTTCGACATTCTCCATCTCGAACAGCCGCTTGTACTGCTTGACCAGGGCGTTCTTGGGTTCGGTCAGGATGGTGACCAGCGCCGCCTCGTCCAGGTCCTCCAGCGTCGCCAGCACGGGCAGGCGGCCGATGAATTCCGGGATCAGGCCGAAACGCATCAGGTCGTCCGGCTCGACGCCCTTCAGGATCTCGCCGGTGCGGCGCTCGTCGATCTCCTTGACCTTGGCGCCAAAGCCGATCGAGGCCCCGTCGCCGCGCGCCGAGATCACCTTTTCCAGGCCGGCGAAGGCGCCGCCGACGATGAACAGGATGTTGGCGGTGTCGACCTGCAGGAACTCCTGCTGCGGATGCTTGCGGCCGCCCTGCGGCGGCACGGAGGCGACGGTGCCTTCCATGATCTTCAGCAGGGCTTGCTGCACGCCCTCGCCCGACACGTCGCGGGTGATCGAAGGATTGTCCGACTTGCGCGAAATCTTGTCGATCTCGTCGATGTAGACGATGCCGCGCTGGGCCCGCTCGACGTTGTAGTCCGACGCCTGCAGCAGCTTCAGGATGATGTTCTCGACATCCTCGCCCACATAGCCGGCCTCGGTCAGGGTGGTGGCGTCGGCCATGGTGAAGGGCACGTCGATGATGCGCGCCAGCGTCTGGGCCAGCAGCGTCTTGCCGGAACCCGTCGGCCCGATCAGCATGATGTTCGACTTGGCCAGCTCGACGTCGTTGTTCTTCGTCGCGTGGTTCAGGCGCTTGTAGTGGTTGTGGACCGCGACCGAGAGCACCTTCTTGGCGTGCGCCTGGCCGATGACATAGTCGTCCAGGACGTCGCGGATCTCCTTCGGCGAAGGCACGCCGTCGGCGGTCTTCTTGAAGCCGATCTTGTGCTCTTCACGGATGATGTCCATGCACAGTTCGACGCATTCATCGCAGATGAACACGGTCGGCCCGGCGATGAGCTTGCGCACTTCGTGCTGGCTCTTGCCGCAGAAGGAACAGTACAGGGTGCTCTTGGCGTCAGAGCCGGCTGCTTTGGTCATAGACCCTTCTCACTCCGGCGATCCGCCCCGACATGAGGCGAAACGCGCTTCCCTCGCGTTGATTCGACGATCATGAACGCGAAGGTCTTCAAAAAATGACAATCACCCATCCCACGTTCCGCGACAACCCCAATGCGATCAGGGGAATGCTGCGATGCGGGGACGGATCAGTTTCGATGAGGATCACGGCGAATGTCTGACATGGGGAGCCTGCAAGAACTTCGCCAGTTGGTGGGCAGGTCTGTGGGCCAGTCTGCGGCGCCCGGCCAGCCGATCGTCGCCTTCGACTTCGACGGCACCCTGACGATCCGCGACAGCTTCACCGAATTCCTGCGCTGGCGGGCCGGTCCGGGCGGCTGGGCCCTGGGCCTGGTGAAGATGGCCCCGGCGCTGGCGGTCTACGCGCGCGACCGCGACCGGGGACGGATCAAGGCGGCGTCCGTGCGAGAATTCCTGCTGGGCGTCGATCGCAAGACGCTTGAAGCGGACGCCGCCCGGTTCGCGGACCGCATCTGGCCCCGCTTCATGCGCCCCGACGCCCTGGCGACCTGGGAAGATTGGGGCCGACGCGGCGCTCATCGCGTGATCGTGACCGCGTCTCCCGAGACGACCGTGGCGCCGTTCGCCCGGAAGCTGGGTGCCGAGGCGCTGCTGGGCACTCATCTGGTGTTCGATTCGGACGACCGGGTGACCGGCGCCTTCGCCACACCGAACTGCCGGGGCGAAGAGAAGGTCCGACGGTTGCGCGCCGTCTATGGCGATGACCTGCGCCTGGCCGCCGCCTATGGCGACACCTCGGGCGACACCGAGATGCTGGCCATTGCCGACGAGGCGGGCTTCCGCGTCTTCCGCCAGCGTCCCTGACGCGAAAAGGGCCCGACGTCGCCGCCGGGCCCTTCCAATCGCAAGGCTCTCGCCGATCAGACCGTCTTGACGCCGTCGGCGTCCGCCTGCTCGCGGCGGTCGTAGACGTGGTCGACGATGCCCCAGGCCTTGGCCTCCTCCGCGCTCATGAAATGGTCGCGGTCCAGCGTCTTCTCGACCTCTTCGTAGGTCCGGCCGGTGTGGTGGACGTAGATCTCGTTCAGCCGGCGCTTGGTGTAGCGGATGTCCTCGGCGTGCCGCTCGATGTCCGAGGCCTGGCCGCGGAAGCCGCCCGAAGGCTGGTGCACCATGACGCGCGCGTTCGGCAGGGCGATGCGCTGGCCCGCCTCCCCGGCCGTCAGGATCAGCGAGCCGGCCGAGGCGGCCATGCCCATGACCACGGTCGAGACCGGGCTCTTGATGTATTGCATGGTGTCGTAGATCGCGAGCGCCGAAGTCACCTGACCGCCGGGGCTGTTGATGTACATGGAGATTTCCTTCTTCGGGTTCTCCGATTCCAGGAACAGCAGCTGGGCGCTGATCAGCGACGCCATGCCGTCCTCGAACGGTCCGGTCAGGAAGATGATCCGCTCGCGCAGCAGGCGCGAGAAGATGTCGAAGGCCCGTTCGCCCCGGCTGGATTGCTCCACCACCATGGGCACGAGGTTGGATTGCAGATAGTCGATCGGATCGCGCATTCGGCCTTCTCGGGATGCATAGAGGGCGGGCGCGACTCGGACAGACACGCCTCGTTGTCTCTCATATCGCGTCCCCGCGAACGGCCCGCAAGGCCGGGGCGCAATTGAAAAGGGCGGCCGCCGAAGCGGACCGCCCTTCACATTCGAATGACAGACGAGGCTTAACCCTCTTCGCCTTCCTTCAACAGCTCTTCCTTGGTGATCGGCTTGTCGGTGACGTCCGCCACGCCGACGATCAGGTCGACCACCTTCTCTTCGTAGATCGGCGCGCGCATCTGGGCGGCGGCGTTGGGGTTCTGGCGGTAGAAGTTCAGCACCGCCTGCTCCTGACCCGGATAGTTGCGGGCTTCCTGCAGGATGGCGGCGTTCAGCTCCTGGTCGGTGACCTGGACGTTGTTGGCGCGGCCGATCTCGGCCAGCACCAGGCCCAGGCGCACGCGGCGCTCGGCGATCTTGCGGTATTCCGCCTTCAGGTCGTCGTCCGACTTCTTGGCGTCCTCTTCCGGCAGACGGCCGGCGGTCTTGTCGGCCTCGACCTGCTGCCAGATGCCGTCGAACTCGGCGTCCACCATCTTCGGCGGCAGCGGGAAGTCGTGCTTCTCGTCCAGCTGGTCCAGCAGGGCGCGCTTCAGCTTGAAGCGGGCGGCGCCGGCATACTGCTGGTCCAGGTTCGACTTCAGCAGTTCCTTCAGCTTGTCGAGCGACTCCAGGCCCAGGCGCGTGGCGAATTCCTCGTCGATCTTGGATTCGGCCTCGGCCTTGATGGCCTTGACCTTGACGTCGAAGGTCGCGGCCTTACCGGCCAGGTGCTTGGCCTGATAGTCCTCGGGGAAGGTGACCTCGATGGTCTTTTCCTCGCCGACCTTGGCGCCCTTCAGCTGCTCTTCGAAGCCGGGGATGAAGCGGCCCGAGCCGATCACCAGTTCGGCGTCCTCGGCCGAACCGCCCTCGAAGGCTTCGCCGTCCAGCTTGCCGACGAAGTCGATGATCAGTTGGTCGCCCTCGGCGGCCTTGACCGTCTTGCCGGTCTTGTCCTCGTAGGTCTTGGCCTGGCCGGCCAGTTCGGTCAGCGCCTCGTCCAGATCGGCGTCGGACGCCTCATAGGTCGGACGGTCCAGCTTCAGGGTCTTGGGATCGACCGGCTCGAAGTCCGGCATGATTTCCAGCGACATTTCATAGGCCAGGTCTTCCTCGCCCTTGATGACCTTGTCCATGTCCGAGGTCAGCTTCATCTCGGCCGGGGCGGCGGGGCGGATCTTCGCCTCGTCCAGGGCCTTCTGGCTGGTCTCGTTCAGTTCGGCGTTGATGATCTCGCCCATGAAATCGCGGCCGAAGGTCTTCTTGACGTGGCTGACCGGCACCTTGCCCGGACGGAAGCCCTTCAGCTTCACCTGCGGGGCGACTTCCTTGACGCGGGCGTCGAGCTTCTCGTTCAGCTCCGCGACGGGAATGGTGACCGCGATCACGCGGCTGAGGCCTTCGTTCGACTTTTCGACGACTTGCATGGTCGGGATTCTGACGCTCTGGGGCGCTTGGACCGAAGCTCGGCCGGCGCGGAATGGATAAAGCAAGAGGGCCGCCCCTTGCGGAGCGGCGCCTCGAAGCCCGCCCTTATGTCGAGAAGGGCTCCAAAGGTCAACGCGGCCATGTCCATTCGCCGGTTTCGCGCGCCGCCCCGGCTCGCTATCTACGGCCCATGAGCCAGACCGCCTCCCCCGTCGGCGTCTTCGTCACGCCGGTCACACCGCTCCAGCAGAATTGCACCACCGTCTGGTGCGCCGCGACGAACAAGGCGGCGGTGATCGATCCCGGCGGATCGGTGGATGTCGTAATGGGCGAGGTGGCGCGGCGCGGCCTGGCGCTGGATCAGATCTGGATCACCCACGCCCACCTGGACCATGCCGGCGGCGCCGCCGAGATGCAGGAGAAGTCCGGCGTCCCGATCATCGGGCCGCAGAAGGCCGATCAGTTCTGGATCGACCGCATCGTCGAGACCGGCCGCATGTACGGCGTGCCCGAGGCGCGGGTTTTCACGCCCGACCGCTGGCTGGAGGACGGCGATACGGTGTCGCTGGGCGAGACGACGTGGGAGGTGCGCCACTGCCCCGGCCACACGCCGGGCCATGTCGTCTTCTTCAACCGCGCGGCGCGCTTCGCCCAGGTCGGGGACGTGCTGTTCAAGGGCTCGGTCGGGCGCACCGACTTCCCGATGAGCGATCCCGCTGCCCTGATTCGCGCGGTTGTGGAGAAGCTGTGGCCGCTGGGCGACGACGTGACCTTCGTGCCCGGTCACGGCCCGATCTCGACCTTCGGCGAGGAGCGGCGGACCAATCCGTTCGTGTCCGACGCCGCACTGCAGCGGGCGCCGATCGCGCGCCCGGCCAGCGGGCCCGCCTAGGACGCCTCGGCCTTGCGCCGGTCGGCCCAGGCGATCAGTTCGCGACGCGGCCAGACCATCAGCCAGGACCGGGCCACATACTCGCCGCTGTCGATCAGGGCCTTGCGGCTGGCGGAGGCGGCGCTGGCGCGGTGGGTGTGGATTTCGGCCGGTCCCTGATGGACCATGAAGGCGCCGCCGTTCAGCGGGTTCAGCCGCAGGTGCGCCAGGCGCGGGCTGATGTCGGTCAGCGGCGGATCGTAGAACCAGCTGGAGCCGATCATGCCAGCCAGTTCCGGGCGGTTGCGGCAAAGCTCGGCAGCCGTGGCCCAGGCCTCGTTCCAGCCGTCCTCGTTGAAGCCGCGCAGCCAGCGGCTTTCGGTATGGACCTCCAGCCAGGGCGCCTTCTTGGCCCCCGCCGCCAGGTAGCGGAACAACGGTCCCAGTCCCCGCCCGTCCAGGGCGTGACGGACGATCTGCTTGGGGCCCAGCGGCGAGGACAGGTCGATCACCTGGCTGCGCGCCGCCGGCACGCTGAGCGCCAGGGAGAAGCGCACGTCCTTGGACCAGTGGTCGAAGTCGTAGTCGCCGTCCGCCTTCGCCAGGAAGGCCGCCAGCTGCTCGATCCAGTAGGGATAGAGCGCCATCACCTCCGCCGGCAGGTTCAGCGCCGCCACGCGGTCCGGCAGCTGCAGCGCCCAGGCGGCCACCAGGCCGCGCCGGACCTCGTCCGAAGCATCGCCCAGCACCGCGTCGACCCGCTTGGCCGGCATCTCGAAATCCCAGTGGGGCGCGGCCTCGGCGGCGGCCTGGGCGGCAGGCGCCAGCGTGGCCTCCACGCGGGCGCGGTCGTCCGGGGACAGTCGCGCCAGGATGGCCTGGAAGGCGGCGGCTTCGGGCGTCAGCTGCATATCCATGGTCGCCATCATGCCGCGCCGAGGTTGGCGAAGCTTTAAAGGCGCTCGGCGGGTGACGCGGCCCTTGCCGCGCGCTAGACCGCCGCCCAGATCACAGGAGACATCCCATGAGCATCGAAGCCCGCCTCGCCGAACTCGGCGTCACCCTGCCCGAGCCGGCCAAGCCGGTGGCCAGCTATGTGTCCTACGTCCGCTCGGGCGACCAGGTGACCATCTCGGGCCAGCTGTCCAACGACGCCAGCGGCGGGATCAAGGGCACGGTCGGCGTGGACGTGACGCCGGAGCAGGCCGCCGCCGCCGCCCGCCTGTGCGGCCTGAACCTGATCGCCCAGATCAAGGCCGCCTGCGACGGCGACCTGGACCGCGTGGTCCGCATCGTCAAGCTGGGCGGCTTCGTCCAGGCCGGCCCCGACTTCGAGGCTATACCCGCCGTCATCAACGGCTGCTCGGACCTGATGGTCGAGGTGTTCGGCGACGCCGGCAAGCACGCCCGCTCGGCCGTCGGCGTCTACAAGCTGCCGCTGGGCTTCGCGGTGGAGGTGGACGCCATCGTGGAGGTGCGTTGATCTTTCCACTCCGCAATTTCCGCTCATCCCCGCGCAAGCGGGGACCCAGCGCTTTGGGCGAGCCGGCCTGGCCGAAGGGTGAGGCTGTTTTTCCTGGCGCTGTCGATGCGAAAGAACGGCCCCCCCGCCTTCGCGGGGATGAGCGGACGTGAATTTCCAGATCACCGTCCACGACCAGATCGCCGACATCGGCCGGCCCGCGTGGGACGCCTGCGCGGACCCGACCGGCGATCCCTTCGTCTCCTACGCCTTCCTGCACGCCTGCGAGGCGTCGGGCAGCGCCACGCCCGCCCAGGGCTGGGGTCCGCGTCACCTGGCGCTGCGGGACGACAGCGACGCGGTGCTGGGCGTCATGCCCCTCTATCTGAAAGGCCATAGCCAGGGCGAATACGTCTTCGACCACAGCTGGGCCGACGCCTATGAGCGCGCCGGCGGCCGCTACTATCCCAAGCTGCTGGGCGCCGTGCCCTTCACGCCCGCGACCGGCCCGCGCTTCCTGGCCCATCCCGACGCCGACCTGGCCACCGTTCGCCAGGCCCTGATCCAGGGCGCCCTGGCCCTGACCGAGCGGCTGGGCGTCTCCTCGCTACACGTCAACTTCCCGGCCGAGCCGGACTGGCGGGCCATGACCGAGGCCGGCCTGCTGCCCCGCCAGGACATCCAATTCATCTGGCGCAACAACGGCTACCGGACCTTCGACGACTTCCTGGCGGCCCTGTCGTCGAACCGGCGCAAGACCATCCGGCGCGAGCGGCGCGACGCCCAGGCCGGGCTCGAGATTCGCGTCCTGACCGGCGGCGACCTGAACGAAGACGCCTGGGACGCCTTCTTCGCCTTCTACATGGACACGGGCAGCCGCAAGTGGGGCCGCCCCTACCTGACCCGCGCCTTCTTCTCGATGGTCGGAGAAACCATGGCCGACCGCATCGCCCTCGTCATGGCGTACCGTGACGGCGCGCCGATCGCCGGCGCCCTGAACTTCATCGGTCGCGACGCCCTCTACGGCCGCCAGTGGGGCGCGCTGGAGGACGTGCCCTTCCTGCATTTCGAGCTCTGCTACTACCAGGCCGTCGACTTCGCCATCGCGCGCGGCCTGTCCCGTGTCGAGGCTGGGGCGCAGGGCGAGCACAAGATCGCGCGCGGCTACCTGCCCTCCCCCGTCTATTCGTCGCACTTCATCGCCGACACGGCCCTGCGCGGCCCAGTGGCCCAGTATCTGGCGCGCGAGGGTCCGGCCGTGGAGGCCGAGATCGACGCCATGACCGAGGACCTGTCGCCCTATCGCAAGGGCTGATCCGGCTCTCGCTCCGGCCGGTGCACGATCGACACCAGCACCACCGAGATGATCATCAGCAGGAACCAGCTGCCCAGCTTGCCCAGCGACACCATCTCCCACCCCGCCGCCTGCCCAGGATAGGTCCAGGCCCGCGCGAAGGTGCCGAGGTTCTCGGCGAGCCAGATGAACAGCGCCACCAGGAAATAGCCCAGCAGCAGCGGCATCGACCGCCGCCGCCGGTCCGCGGTGAAATAGAACCATCCCGGCCCGAACAGCGCCGCCGTGGCGACGAACAGCGCGATCCGCACGTCCGGCAACCAGTGGTGGGCGAAGAAGTTGACGTAGATCGCCGCCGCCAGGACCCAGGTCGCCCACAGCGACGGATAGCGCCGGACCCGAATGTGGAAGATCCGCTGCACCCGCGCGATGTAGCTGCCCACCGCCGCATACATGAAGCCCGAGAACAGCGGCACCGCCCCGATCCGCAGCACCGAATCCTCGGGATAGACCCACGACCCGTGCGCCGTCTTGAACAGCTCCATGATCGTGCCGGCGACGTGGAACAGGAAGATGACCCGCGCCTCCTCCCAGCTCTCCAGCCGGAAGGCCAGCATAGCCGCCTGGATCAGCACCGCGCCGACCACCAGCACGTCGTAGCGCGAGACCGGCGCCGTCCCCTCGGGCCAGATCAGCGGCCAGGCCAGGAAGGTGCCGACGATCATCGCCAGCATCAGGCCGCCGAACAGGCAGGCCCATCCCTGCTTCAGCCCGAACCACAGGAACTCGAAGGCCCAGCCGCGCAGGCGCGACCGATCGCCCCAGGCCTGGGCGCGTCCCAGCAGGCGACGGCCCCAGCGTTCGAGCGGCAGGCGTTGGATTTGAGGGGGCACGGCGGGTCTCTCGTTCGCCCTCAGGCGTAGCGCAGCCATGGGGCGCGAGCCAGCCGGCGGCATCCGGACGCCTTGGCTGGCGGGCGGTCGCGCCCCATCTGCTCTTGCGTCATAGCCATGCCGCGATCGCGCGGTAAGGCGAGGCGTCTCCCCGATTCGTCGTCCGCTCGCTCCAAGGTCCCCCATGGAATCCCTGTTTCAGTCCCTCGCGGATTTCATCGTGCGTCACCAGATGTGGGCCGGGGTGCTGCTGGGTCTGGTCACCTTCCTGGAATCGCTCGCCGTCATCGGCGCCTTCGTGCCGGCGACCGGTCTGCTGATCGCCGCCGGAGGTCTGATCGCGGCCGGGGTGCTGGATCCGGTCACCGTCTTCGCCGGCTGCGTGGTCGGCGCGGTGGCGGGCGACGCGATTTCCTATTGGCTGGGCCGCCGGCTGGGCGTGCGCTTCCTGCGCCGGCCGATCTTCGTTCCGCACCGGCGGCGCATCGCCTGGACGCGGCTGTACTGCCGTCGCTACGGCGTGCTGTCGATCTTCGTCGGCCGCTTCTTCGGGCCGCTGCGCGCCTTCGTGCCGGTCATGATGGGCGTGCTGCGCATGCGCGAGCGCACCTTCCAGCTGGCCAATCTCGGCTCCGGCGTGGTCTGGGTGCTCGCCATGCTGGCCCCCGGCTATTTCGCCGCGCGCGGCCTGGCCCAGCTGGAGGTCCTCAGCGAGGCCCATGGCGCCACCCTGGTCGCCGCCGCCATCGCCGTCGCCGTCCTGGCGGCCGCCCTCGTCTATCGCCAGGTCAAGGCCGCCGTGTCGCGCCGTTCTGTCGTGCTGAGCGGCGCGCTGCGCGACTGAGGCGGCTCAGCCCCGGCCGCGATAGGTCGGCACGCCCTGGTCGGGCAGCCACAGCCCCTCCGGCGCAGGCCCCGTCTGCCAGAAGACGTCGATGGGAATGCCGCCGCGCGGATACCAATAGCCGCCGATCCGAAGCCATTTCGGCGCCAGCAGTTCGACCAGCTTCCGGCCGATGGCGACGGTGCAGTCCTCGTGGAAGGCGCCGTGGTTGCGAAAACTGGTCAGGTACAGCTTCAGGCTCTTGCTTTCGACCAGCCAGTCGCGCGGCGCATAGTCGATGACGATGTGGGCGAAGTCCGGCTGGCCGGTCACCGGACACAGGCTGGTGAACTCCGGCGCCGTGAACCGGGCCAGGTACAGCGTGTCCGCGTGCGGGTTCGGCACGCGTTCCAGCACGGCGGTTTCGGGGCTGGTCGGCGCGGCGGTCTGGGCGCCCAACTGGCTGAGGCCGGATACATCTGTGGTCATCCCGCCCATGTAGTCGCTTGCGGACCCGCTGAAAATCCTCCCCCATCGGGGGAGGGCGACCGCGAAGCGGTGGAGGAGGCCGGCCGCGCATACGGTCGGAAGACGCCATGTCCTACGCGCCGAAGCCTACGGTGAGCCGCGCCCGCGACCTGCGTCGCAAGCTGACCCTGCCGGAAGTGCTGGTCTGGACCGCCCTGCGCGGCCGAAAGCTGGACGGACTCCGCTTTCGTCGCCAGCACCCGGTCGGACCCTACACCCTTGATTTCTACTGCGAAGACGCGCGGCTGGCGGTGGAGATCGACGGCAGCGGGCATGAGCATCCGGATATCGCCCGCCACGACGCCCGACGCACGGAATGGCTGAACCCGCGCGGGATCGAGGTCATGCGGATTCCGGCGCGGGACGTCCTGACCGATCTGAACGACGTGCTCTCCCGCATCCGGCGCCGAGCGCGCGGAGAGCCCCCTCCACCGCTTCGCGGTCCCCCTCCCCCGATGGGTGAGGAATGATGCGGTCGCCATCACGATTCAGGCGGACGAACCGCACGAATTCAATCGCCTGACCCGCGCCCGGACAAATCGACCTGGCGCCCCCGCCGGCCGTGGCATAATCGCACCATGACCCACGCCCGGAGGCCGTCGCCATTGCACTCCATTGCACATTGCACTGTTTTTCGCGGTGCAGTGCAATTCCCGCCGCCCCGGCCGGCTGAAATCCCCCGATTGCCTTCCCCGGCGTCGTCCCGTTAAGCGTAGCCAAACGAAACGCTCCAAGGAGACCTCCGTGGCCATTCCCGCGTCGCTGAAGAAGGGCCTGCGCCTGCCGGTGATCGCCTCTCCCATGTTCCTGGTCTCCGGACCGGATCTGGTGGTCGAGGTCTGCAACGCCGGGGTGATCGGGACCTTCCCCTCGCTGAACCAGCGCACGACCGAGGGCTATCGGGACTGGGTGCGCGACATCAAGGCGCGGCTGACGCCTGAGGCGGCCGCCTTCGGCGTCAACCACATCGTCCATCCGACCAATCCCCGGCTGATGGCCGACCTGACCGTCTCGGTCGAGGAGCAGGTCCCCCTGATCATCACCTCGCTGGGCGCCGTGCGCGACGTGGTCGAGGCGGTGCACGGCTATGGCGGCGTGGTGTTCCACGACATCGCCAACGTCCGCCATGCGCGCAAGGCGGCCGAGGCCGGCGTGGACGGCCTGATCCTGGTCGCCGCCGGCGCCGGCGGCCATGCGGGGATCGTCAATCCCTTCGCATTGATCAACGAGGTGCGGTCCTTCTACGACGGCGCCATCATCCTGGCCGGCGCGCTGTCGACCGGGCGCGACGTGGCCGCCGCCCTGATGATGGGCGCCGACTTCGCCTATATGGGCACGCGCTTCATCAACACGACCGAGGCCCTGGCCCCCGAAGGCTACAAGCAGATGATCCTGGACAGCGGGTCGGCCGACATCGTGCACACCCCGGCGGTGTCCGGCATCCCCGCCAACTTCATGATCAAGTCGCTGGTCGAGAACGGCGTCGATCCCAAGCACCTGCCCGACCACAAGCTGGACATGGGCGACGAGGCCAAGGCCTGGAAGACCGTCTGGTCGGCCGGCCAGGGCGCGGGCGCGATCCACGACGTGGTCCCCGCGGCGCAACTGGTTCATCGGCTCTCGGACGAATTTTCCGACGCCTGTAAGGATTTCGAGAGAAAGCGCGTTTAGAGGACGCCCGGTTCACCAAGAGGCTTCCCGATGCTCCGTTCCCTGACGATCGCCGCCGCCCTGGCCGCCGCGACCGCCGCACCCGCCTTCGCCCAGTCGACCAGCCCCTGGTCGTTCGAGATCGGCGCCGGCACAGACAACCGCTCCAAGGACGCCTCCAAGTCCGGCAACGACGGCTATGTCTTCGGCTCCGCCACCTGGGAGTCCGACAACCAGCTCTTCTATCTGTCGCCCAGCGTCCAGACCATCCAGGGCGGCGGCTCGAACGTCGAGGCCGCCGTCGCCGCCGGCTACCAGCCGGAAGCCTTCGGCTATCTTTTCGACTTCAGCGTCACCTACAAGAACCGCATCGACGCCGACGCGGGCTATGACGACGACACCTGGGAAGGCATGGTCAACGTCAGCCGTTCCATCGGTCCCGCCAAGGCCCGCCTGCAGATCCAGTATTCGCCCGACCAGGTCGGCGCCGCCAAGGCCTTCACCTGGGTCGAGGGCCGCGTGGGCTGGGCCTTCACCCGCCAGCTGAACGGCTCGGTCGCCGTGGGCCGCCGCGAACAGGACAATGCGCCGGACTACACCGGCTGGAACGCCGGCGCGACCTACGCCCTGACCCGCGCCATGGCCGTGGACGTCCGCTATTACGACACCGACGCCCACACCTTCGGCGAACAGTACGAAGACGCCCTGGTCGCCAAGGTCAGCTACGCCTTCTAGAGCCTGATCCGCTTGAGTTGAAGCGCTTCGCGCTTCGACGATGCGGTGAATCAGGCTCCAGGTCCAAGCTGGACCTTGATTCACGGCTTCAGCGGAATCGCGAAGCGATTCCTCCTCAGCCGATCAAGGTCTAG
>JAEWDF010000123.1 GCA_023390245.1 Pseudomonadota bacterium | reverse complement strand
GAACGAACACAACGTCCGCAACTTCAACATCAACTTCGGACCGCAGCATCCGGCGGCGCACGGCGTGCTTCGGCTGGTGCTGGAGCTTGACGGCGAAATCGTCGAGCGCGTCGATCCCCATATCGGGTTGCTGCATCGCGGCACCGAGAAGTTGATCGAGACAAAGACCTATCTCCAGGCGCTGCCCTATTTCGATCGCCTCGACTACGTTGCGCCGATGAACCAGGAGCACGCCTACTGTCTGGCGGTCGAAAAGCTGCTCGGCATCGAGGTCCCGATCCGCGGCCAGCTGATCCGCGTGCTCTACTCCGAGATTGGCCGTATCCTGTCGCACCTTCTCAACGTCACGACGCAGGCGATGGACGTCGGTGCGCTGACGCCGCCGCTCTGGGGGTTCGAGGAGCGCGAGAAGCTGATGGTCTTCTATGAGCGAGCCTCCGGCTCGCGCATGCATGCCGCCTACTTCCGCCCCGGCGGCGTCCATCAGGACCTGCCGCCCGAACTGGTCGAGGATATCGGCGCCTGGTGCGATCCCTTCCTCGGAACGCTGGACGACATTGACGAACTGCTGACCGGCAACCGCATCTTCAAGCAGCGCAACGTCAATATCGGCGTGGTCAGCCTTGACGACTGCTGGGCCTGGGGCTTCTCCGGCGTCATGGTTCGCGGTTCAGGCGCGGCCTGGGACCTGCGCAAGTCGCAGCCCTACGAGTGCTACGCGGACATGGATTTTGACATCCCGATCGGCAAGAACGGCGACTGTTTCGATCGCTACCTGATCCGCATGATCGAGATGCGCGAGTCGGTGAAGATCATGAAGCAGTGCGTCAACCGCTTGCTGGGCGATGCCAGGGTCGGGCCCGTGTCGTCGCTGGACGGCAAGGTCGTGCCGCCGAAGCGCGGCGAGATGAAGCGCTCGATGGAAGCGCTGATCCACCACTTCAAGCTCTACACCGAAGGCTATCACGTCCCGGCCGGCGAGGTGTATGCGGCCGTCGAGGCGCCGAAGGGCGAGTTCGGCGTCTACCTTGTCGCCGACGGCACCAACAAGCCGTACCGCCTCAAGATCCGGGCTCCGGGCTACGCGCACCTGCAGGCCATGGACTTCATCTGCCGCGGGCACCAGTTGGCCGACGTTTCAGCGATTCTCGGCTCACTCGACATCGTGTTCGGCGAGGTCGATCGCTGATGGCTTCCGCAACCGCAATCACTGGCGCCGGTTTCCGGCGGCCTGCTTCCAAGACTGATAAGGCGTAAGAAGAATGTCTGTTCGTCGACTGGCCGAAGACAATGTGCAACCCGCTGCGTTTGCCTTCAACGAGGAAAACGCTGCCTGGGCTGAGGCCACCATCTGCAAGTATCCGGAAGGCCGCCAGCAGTCAGCCGTGATCCCGCTCCTCATGCGGGCGCAGGAACAGGACGGCTGGGTAACGCGCGCGGCGATCGAATTCGTCGCCGAGAAGCTCGGCATGGCCTGTATCCGTGTGCTGGAGGTCGCGACCTTCTACACCCAGTTCCAGCTGAAGCCGGTCGGAACCCGGGCGCATGTGCAGGTCTGCGGCACGACCCCCTGCATGCTGCGCGGCGCCGAAGACCTCATCAAGGTCTGCAAGTCGAAGATCCACGCCGAGCCCTTCGAGCTCAACGAGGACGGCACGCTGTCCTGGGAAGAGGTCGAATGTCAGGGCGCCTGCGTCAACGCGCCGATGGTGATGATCTTCAAGGATGCCTACGAAGACCTGACGCCGACGCAGCTCGAGCACATCATCGACCGCTTCCACGCCGGCAAGCCCCACGAGATCACGCCGGGTCCGCAGATCGATCGACAGTTTTCCGCTCCTGTCGGAGGCCCGGTGACGCTGACCGAGGAGATCAAGCCCGCGCAGACGGATATTGAGTCCAAGCCGTCGCCAGCGGAAGCCGCGTCTGCGGCAGCAGTGCCTCCGTCCGATGCCGCGCGCCCGAAGGACACGGCCGCAGAGGCCGATCCGTCGATCAAGACCCCGCTGACGGACAAGGAAGGTTCGAAGAAGCGCGTGAGGACGGCCGAGAAGCAGCCGCTTTCGGCGACGGCTTCCACGCCGAAGCCGGACAAGAAGCCCGCCGGCGCTGCCGTAGAGGGCGCGCCGCCTGAGCCGGGTACGGTCTCGGGTGACGCGAAGCCGAAGCGGACACGGAAGAAGACGACGTCGGAAGGCGACGCTTCTTAAGGGAATGCGAGTTCTTGTGCGACCTTGTTTGGGCCGCACGATGCATAACAACGGCCGGCAGGTGTCGGCGGACGGTGGAATAGATCATGCTAAAAGATCAGGATCGCATCTTTACCAATATCTACGGCCTCAAGGACAAGTCCCTGAAGGGGGCGATGAGCCGTGGTCATTGGGACGGCACCAAGCAGATCCTTGAAAAGGGCAGGGACTGGATCATCGAGGAGATGAAGGCCTCCGGCCTGCGCGGCCGCGGCGGCGCTGGTTTCCCGACTGGCCTGAAGTGGTCGTTCATGCCGAAGGAATCCGACGGCCGGCCGCATTACCTCGTCGTCAATGCCGACGAATCCGAGCCCGGTACCTGCAAGGACCGCGACATCATGCGGCACGATCCGCACACGCTGATCGAGGGCTGCGTGATCGCGAGCTTCGCCATGGGCGCGCATGCGGCCTACATCTACGTCCGCGGCGAATACATCCGCGAGCGCGAGGCGCTGCAGGCGGCGATCGACGAATGCTATGACGCGGGTCTTCTCGGCAAGAACAACAAGCACGGCTGGGACATGGACATCTACGTCCATCACGGCGCCGGCGCCTATATCTGCGGCGAGGAAACGGCGCTGCTCGAAAGCCTCGAGGGAAAGAAGGGCCAGCCCCGCCTGAAGCCGCCATTCCCGGCCAACATGGGTCTCTACGGCTGCCCGACCACCGTCAACAACGTCGAATCGATCGCGGTGGCTCCGACCATCCTGCGTCGCGGCGCCGGCTGGTTCTCTTCCATTGGTCGCCCGAACAACGTCGGCACCAAGCTGTTCATGGTTTCCGGTCACGTCAACAAGCCCTGCACCTTCGAGGAAGCCATGGGCCTGTCGTTCCGTGAGATCATCGAGCGGCACTGCGGCGGTATCCGCGGCGGCTGGGACAACCTCCTGGGCGTGATCCCGGGCGGTGCCTCCTGTCCGGTGGTGCGCGGCGAGGACATGGCCGATGCGATCATGGACTTTGACGGCATGCGCGAAGTGAAGTCCTCCTTCGGCACCGGCGGCATGATCGTGATGGACAAGTCGACCGACATCATCAAGGCGATCTGGCGCATTGCTGCCTTCTTCAAGCACGAAAGCTGCGGCCAGTGCACGCCCTGCCGTGAAGGCACCGGCTGGATGATGCGCGTGCTGGAGCGCATGGTGAAGGGCAATGCGCAGAAGCGCGAGATCGACATGCTGTTCCAGGTCTCCAAGCAGATCGAAGGTCATACGATCTGCGCGCTTGGCGATGCTGCGGCCTGGCCGATCCAGGGGCTGATCCGGAACTTCCGTCCGGAGATCGAGGCCCGCATCGATCGCTATACGCACAACGCCATGGCGCATGGCGCCGTCATGGAAGCAGCGGAGTAAGAAACGTGGCTAAGCCGGTGAAAGAAAAGCAGGAAGGGGCAACGACGGCGAAGCCGGCGACGGCT
>JAEWDF010000088.1 GCA_023390245.1 Pseudomonadota bacterium | reverse complement strand
GGGGTGCGCGGCGCCTCGCCCGACGGCCTGCCGATGGCGGGGCCTTCGCCGGACGGCGGCCTGTTCCTGGCCCTGGCGCCGCGCCGCAACGGCTGGCTGCTGGGACCGATGGTCGGCGCCGTGGTCGCCGACGCCGTCGAGGGGCGGGCGCCCCGTGCGGAGGCCCGCGCCCTCGACCCGCGCCGCTTCCTGATTGACGAGCGCCGCCCTTGATCGTCCTACCGGGGCGTCCGCAGGACGAACCCGGAACCCAGGAGGCGCTCTCCGGCCCTTGATGGCGCCGGCCGTGGCGTCGCCCTGGATTCCGGGGTCTTCGCTTCGCTCAGCCCCGGAATGACGCGTGGCCCTAGTCGAGGGCGAAGCGGACGGTGAAGCTGACCGTCGCGCCGCCGACCGGCTGGCCGTCCACGGTGCGCGGATTCATGCGGAAGCTGCGCGTCAGGCTGAGCGCGGCGCGGCCGAAGCCCATGTCCGCCGGCGTCTCCTGCGCCACGCGGCAGCCGGTCAGGCCGCCGTCGGCGGTGACGCCGCAGAGCAGGGTGGCCGCGCCCGGCAGGCCGCGCTGGATCGCCCGCTGGGGATAGGCCCGCGCCATCTGCGCCGCCGACGGACGGCTGGCCCAGGTGGGATTGGCGATGACCGACGGCGGCTGCGGTTCGGCGGGCCGCGTCGCGACGCCGCCCTCGACGCCCTGGGGAGCCGTGGAGATCACGATCTGGCCGGGCGGGGCCAGGATCGCGCCCTCGTCCGGCGGCGTGAAAGGTGAAGGCTCGACCGTCGACGGCACCGGCGACAGGGGCTTATGCACAGGAGTCTGCGGCGCCGGAGTCGCAACCGCAGGTGAGGTTGGCTTCGGTTCAGGCCGCGTCATCAGCACCGTGAAGACATCGCCCGGCGGCGTCTGCGCCGGCGCGTCGATCCGGAAACGCTGGTTGTAGAGGAGCACCCCCGCGGCGACGTGCAGGATCACCGACACGCCAATCGCGCCCAACATCCAGTGCGGCAAGGGCTTTCGGCGTTCGCCATAGTCCAGGGGGCTGATTGCGCCGGGGCCTCCGGCGATACGCATCATCATGACGTCCACTCCCTCAGGTCTGCCGCCCCCGCAGCGTCCCCGAAAGGAAGTGAGCGCCCTGGTTGTGGCGGCTTTGCGGCGAAGCTTGCGAGGCAAGTACGGCCGAGCCGTTAACGGCGACGTTAAGAATTAGGAATTGATTAACCCTGTTCATCGACCGTCGGGTCATGGGCATCGGACCGATTCCATCCGCGAGCGGCGTAGAGGCGGCCATTCGGCGCGCCTCCGGCGCCGTGGGCGTGGACTTCGACTTCCTGATGAAGACGGCGCGACGGGAAAGCGCGCTGAACCCGTCGGCGCGAGCCCGCACCTCCTCGGCCGCCGGCCTGTTCCAGTTCATCGAGCAGACCTGGCTGGCGACGGTGAAGCGGCACGGCGCGCAGCACGGTTATGGCCAGTACGCCGACCTGATCCACCGGGGCTCGGACGGGCGCTGGCGGGTGGACGGCTCGGCGCGCAACGTGGTGCTGGACCTGCGCTTCGACCCGCAGGCCGCCTCGGCCATGGCGGCGGAGCTGACGGCGTCGAATGCGGCCTATCTGCGGGGCCGGACGGGGAAGGAGCCGGGCGCCGGCGACCTCTACGCCGCGCATTTCCTGGGACCGGCGGGCGCGGCCCGGCTGATCGAGGCGACGGACCGCAGCCCCGGCTCCAGCGCGGCGGCGCTGTTCCCGGAGGCGGCGCGGGCCAACCGGACCATCTTCTATCGCGATGGACGCGCCGCCACGGTGGCGGAGGTGCGGGCCAACCTGCAGCGCACGGCGGGCGACGGCGCGCCGGCCCTGGGCGCGGCCCCGGCCCCGGAGACGCCGGCGCTGAGCGAACAGGACAAGGCGCTGGCCGCGCGGCTGGACCGGCTGAAGGCGGATCAGAGCCTGCTGGCGCTGCTGCTGGGGCAGGACGGATCCTCAGGCGGCGGGTTCGGCGGGGCGTTCGGGCCGGGGAAGGGCGACGCGGCCCGATCGTGAAATCGTCGCGCCGACGGATGGTAAACCCGGCGTTAGGCATGTCAGCCTCATGCTCGGGACCGACACCCGATTCCCGATGAGCCGTTCATGACCGCCTACCGCGCCCGACTGACCGAAGCGGACATCCGCCGCCTGATCAAGGCGGGCGACGACGACGAACGCGCGGAGGCGGCGCACAAGCTGTGCCGCAACATGGACCGGACGCAACTGGACGACCTGGACCGCGAGGCCGCGCACAAGATCATCCGCCTGCTGGCGCAGGACGCCTCGGAGATGGTGCGGCGGGCCATGGCGGTGACGCTGAAGGCGTCGGACCTGATCCCGAACGACGTGGCCCGTCGGCTGGCGTCGGACCTGGACAGCATCGCCCTGCCGCTGATCGCCGCCTCCCCGGCCTTCGGCGACGACGACCTGATCGAGATCGTCCGCGCCGGCTCGGCCGTGCGGCAGGTCGCCGTCGCCTCGCGCCCGCGGGTGCCGCGCGACGTGGCGACCGTGCTGGCGGAGACGGGATGCGAGGCGGCGGTGCGGACGCTGGCCGCCAATGACAACGCCGACCTGTCCGAAGCCGCGCTGGGCATGGCGGTCGACCGGTTCGGGACGTCCTCCGAGGTCGTGACGGCGATCGCCTATCGCCAGGCGCTGCCGCTGGAGATCACCGAGCGGCTGATCGAACTGGCCAGCGAGACGGTGCGCGAGCACCTGATGACGCGTCACGCCCTGACGCCCGAGACCGCCATCCGCCTGGCCCAGTACGCGCGCGAACGGGCGACGATCGACCTGGTGGACCAGGCGGCGGCCAGCGCCGACCTGCCGGCCTTCATGGCCCAGCTGAACACGCGCAAGGCGTTGACGGCGTCGCTGCTGCTGCGGGCCCTGGCGCGCGGCCAGATGGCGATGTTCGAGCACGGCCTGGCCGAACTGGCGCACACGCCGCACAGCCGGGCCTGGCTGATGGTCCATGACGCCGGGCCGCTGGGGCTGAAGGCCATCTACGACCGCGCGGGCCTGCCGCCGCGGCTGTTCCAGGCGTTCCGCGCCGGGGTCGACACCTGGCGCGCCCTGGTCGCCGAGGGCGCGGACGCATCCGGCGAGGCCTTCCGGGAGAAGATGCTGGAGCGCTTCCTGACCCAGCGCCCGAACGTGCTGCGCGAGGATCTGGCCTATCTGATGGAGCGGCTGGACCAGGCGCCGTCGCGGACGGTTCCGACGGCCGCCGACGCGGCCTGAACGAAAAAGGCCCGCCGAGCGGCGGGCCTTGGTTCTGGGCGGCGGGCCTTGGTTTTGGAAGACGAAGCGGCCTATCCGCCCGCGCGGTGTTCGGCGACCTTGGCTTCCAGCGTCTCGGCCAAGACGCGGCCGGTGGGGTGGTCGTCGGTCTTGATCTCGTCGCGGACCACGGCGCGAATGGCGTCGATATGGGCGTCCAGGATGACCAGGGGCGCGCTCATGCGCCGGGCCGGATCGTCCAGCATGCGGCAGAGGGAGGCGGCGATCCGCGTCACCAGCGGATATTCATAGGTGGTTCCCAGGCCCTTCAGGTCGTGGGCGCGGAAGTAGAGCTGCTCGGCCGTCTCGGGCGTGAACCCCTTGTCGCGGATGTCGGCCTGGGCCTTGTCCAGCTTGGCGATCTCGTCGTTCAGCCATTGGCCGAACTGGGCCGACATGGCCTTCAGCGCTTCCTCCGCCTTGGCGATGGCGTCGGCGTTGACGCCGAAGCCGCCGCCCACCTTCATGCGAAGCGTGTTTGGGGGACGAATGACTTGCGCCGGATTGCTCATTCGGGGGTCTCCGTGTTTCGGCGGAGGATAGGGGATCGCCCTTAAGAAGCGGTGACCTTCAGTTGGCGAATTGCTCGGCCATCACCCGCTCCTCGAACGAGCGGTCGGAATCGAACAGCATGGTCAGTCCGACGTCGCGGCGCTCGCGCACCTCGACCCGGGCCACGCGGCGGACCTCGAAATTGTCGGCGGTGGCGGAGACCGGGCGCTTGTCGGCCTCCAGCACGTCGAAGCGGACCCGGGCGTTGTGAGACAGCAGGGCGCCGCGCCAGCGCCGGGGCCGGAAGGCGCTGATCGGCGTCAGGGCCAGGATGCGCGCGTCCAGCGGGATGATCGGGCCGTGGGCCGACAGGTTGTAGGCGGTCGAACCGGCCGGCGTCGCCACCAGGCAGCCGTCGCAGGACAGTTCCTCCAGCCGCACGCGGTCATCGACGGTGATGCGCAGCTTGGCGGTCTGGCGCGTCTGGCGCAGCAGAGAGACCTCGTTGATGGCCAGGCCGGTGTGGACCTCTCCGCTCTCGGTCCAGGCGTCCATCTGGAGCGGGTGGATGACGGTGTGCTCGGCGCCGGCGATGCGGGCGATCAGATCGTCCTCGCCATAGTCGTTCATCAGGAAGCCGACCGAGCCGCGGTTCATGCCGAAGACGGGCGTGCGGCGCTTCAGGTTGCCGTGCAGGGTCTCCAGCATCTGGCCGTCGCCGCCCAGGGCCACGATGACATCGGCCTCGGCTTCCGGCGCGGCGCCGTAGCGCGCGGCCAGGGCGACGCGCGCCGCCTGGGCCTCGGGGCGGTCGCTGGAGACGAAGGCGAGCTTGATCTGGGTCACGGCCGGACGTGACCCGAGCGGCGCCGCGAAGTCAAATGGAGCGCGGATTTTCCATCATCTGGCGGAAGGCGCGGTCCGCATCGTCGGCGGTGATCGCCACCGGCCGCCATCCGCCGTCGCCGGGCAGATGCTCGTTCAGCTTGCGCACGCCGGTCAGCAGCGAGCCGAACACCGCCTTGTCCACCCCGACGGCGACGCAGGCCAGGTAGAGGGGTTCGGCCGTGGCGGCGTGCAGGGCGGCGCGGACGTGGCCGGGCGGGAAGCCGCCCAGGGCGGCGAGGCCCGCCTCGAACAGGCCGAGCCGCTGCTCGCGCAGGGCGCGGATGAGCAGGCCGGGGCCGAGCTGGCCCGCCGCCTGCAGCTTGCCGACCAGCTTGCGCTCCATCTCGATCCGTTCGCGCTCGGCGGCCTTGGCGACGGGGACCGAGCGCCAGGGCGCGCCATGGACGGCGGCGTCGGCGGCGTCCTGGACCGCACGGTCCAGCAGGCGGTCGTCGATGCGGAAGCGCTCGCCGATCGACTGGCGCAGCGCCTGGCCGACCCACTGGTAGAGCTGCTGCGCCAACGCCTCGTTGAGGCGGGGATGGCGCGACAGGGGCGCGCGCAGCCCGGCGACGCGGCGAGACTGGTCGACCAGGCGACGCATGGCGTCCTCGCCGATCCGGGCGGTGCGGTTGGCCGCCAGGGCCGTCATGGTCACGGCCTCGCCCCGCTCGACGATGGCCTCGACGACGGCTTCGGACAGGTGCGGCCGCCGCGCCACGGCGATCTGGTGCTCGAGCGTCGCCTCGACCAGGATGCGGAGCAGGTCGGCGTCCTGGAGGAGGGGGCTGGCGGTGATCACCGGACGCGCGATCTCGATCTCGTCCAGCGCCAGCATGTGCATCAGGGCCGGCGGCGCCCATTCGGCGCCGGCCAGTCGCTCGGCCAGGACCTGACGCACCTCGCGCTCGGCCTGGCCGGCCAGGGTCAGGAAGATCTCGCTGAGCAGCGGCGCCAGTTCCGCGGCCGGCCGCGAGGCGTCGCACAGGGCCGCCACCCCCAGCAACAGCCGCTGGCGGTCGTCCGGCGCGCGGCTGCGGGCCAGGCCCACCAGATCGCCGGGCGCGACGCGCGCCGTGGGTTCTAGCGGCGCTCTGAGAGGAACGACTGCGGCCACGTGCTTTCCCCAACGGGCGGTTGAATCGCCCAGACCATGACCCAGGGTCGTGAAGGTGCGGTTAACAAGGTCTGAAGGGGCTTGGTTAACGTTGCGTCACCTGGGGCAGGGTCGCCTTGACGCCGGCGCCTCCGGGGAGGACGGTCGGCCCCAAAGCCCGAAGAGGCAGGAGGACCCCCGATGGCCGACGGCGCCGCCGCATCCCTGAAGTCCCGCGTTTCCGACGCCGAATGGCAGGTTCGGGTCGAACTGGCGGCGCTGTATCGCCTGGTCGCCCTGCACGGTTGGGACGACATGATCTTCACCCACATCTCCGCGCGCGTGCCGGGGCCGGAGCATCACTTCCTGATCAACCCCTACGGCTTCTACTTTGACGAGATCACCGCCTCGTCGCTGGTGAAGGTCGACCTGGAGGGGACCATCGTCCAGGAGACGACGAACTTCATCAATCCGGCGGGCTTCACCATCCATTCGGCGGTGCATGCGGCGCGCGAGGACGCGAAGTTCGTCATCCATCTGCACACGGTGAACGGCGTCGGCGTGGCCGCGCAGAGGGAAGGGCTGCTGCCGATCAGCCAGAACGCGTGTTTACTACAGCATCAGGTTGCGTATCATGGCTACGAGGGGTTGGCCCTGAACCATGACGAGCGCGAGCGTCTGGTCGCCGACCTGGGGGACAAGCCGCTGATGCTGCTGCGAAACCACGGCACGCTGGCGGTCGGGGAGACGGCGGCGCAGGCGTGGATCGGCATCTTCTTCCTCGAAAGGGCCTGCGCGCAGCAGGTCGCGGCGCTGTCGGGCGGCCGCGCCGACGTGCTGATCGCGCCGGATGCGGCCCAGGCGGAGACGAAGGAGCAGGGGCGCGGCATCGGCTTCATCTCGGCCCTGGCCTGGCCGGGCGCCCTGCGTCAGCTGGACCGGAGGTCGCCCGGCTACGACGCCTGACGCTGGCGGGGACCGTCGCCCTGGCGGCGGTCCAGGCCCTGGTTTCGCCGACAGACGCGCGGGCGGGCGCCTGGCCGCAACCGCGAGGCCAGGGCCTGATCATCGTCAAATACGAGGACATGCGCGCCCGCGACGGTTTCGACCCGGACGGCGCGCGCACGCCGCTGCCGGAAGCGCGGACCGATCGCGCCCTCGGCGTCTTCATCGAATATGGGCTGACAGACCGGGCGACGCTCCGGTTCAAGGGCGACTGGCAGCGGGGGCGCGACGCCTTCGTCGACTATGAGGGACGCGGCCCGGTCGAGATCGGCCTGTCATGGCGGGCGTGGTCCGACGCGCGCAACACGGTCGGCCTGTACGGCGGCTACAGCCAGGCGGGCGAGGGACGCAACGCCGGCTACGCCGCGCCGGGCGCGGGCGAGCACGACTGGGAGGCGCGCCTGGCCTATGGACGCGACCTCGGTTCGCGGCTGGGCGCGGCGTCGTTCGTGGAGGTCGAGGCCGCGCGGCGGCTGCGCGACGGCCTGCCGGACGAGACGCGGGTTGACGCGACCCTGGGCGCGCGGCGCGGCGACTGGCTGGCGCTGGCTCAGGCCTACGCAGGCGCGGCGGACGGCGGCGCGCGCTGGTTGTCGCTGGAGGCGTCCGTGACGCGGGACTTCGGCCGCTGGAGTCTCCAGGCGGGTTGGCGGCGGACGGCGGCGGGGCGGGAGGCCCCCATTTCCGAGGGACCGATGTTCGCCGTCTGGCGTCGATTCTGACGAGATTTCCGCGACGGAAATCCCCGGAAGCCGCGTTACACAGACTTAATGTTGCGTCCGTCGCGGGAGTCGCTAAGCCTGCGCGCCTTCCGAAATCGCGAGAGACCAGAGTGATCAAACGCCACTTCTTCCTGATCGCCGCCGGCGTTCTGGTGATCCTGATGGCGGCCGCCGCCATCCTGAGGATCGCCTTCGGAGGCGACGGCGGGGCCGCGGCCGGCCCGGCGGCCCGAGGCGGACGCGGACAGGAGGTTTCGGAGGCGGTGGTGGCCGCACGGCCGTTCTCGGACCAGATCCGGGTGCTGGGCGTGGCGCGTTCGGCGCGGTCGGTCAACATCACCTCCTCGACGACGGAACTGATCACGCGGGTGATGTTCGCGGACGGCCAGCGGGTGGCCGGGGGCCAGCCGCTGGTGGAGTTGCAGGCGCGCGAGGAGGACGCCGCCGTCATCCAGGCCGAGGCCCAGGTGAACCAGGCCCGGCGCGAGTACGACCGCTACAAGGTGCTGGTCGACCGCGGGGTGGCGCCGCGCGTGATGCTGGAGCAGGCGGAGACCGCCCTCGAGACCGCGCGCGCCGCCCTGGAGGCGGCCGAGGCGCGGCGCGGCGACCGGCTGATCCGCGCCCCGTTCGCCGGCGTGATGGGTCTGACCACGGTCACGGCCGGGACCCTGATCAACCCGGGCGCGGTGATCGCCACCCTGGACGACATCTCGACCGTGCGCGTCGATTTCCCGCTGCCGGAGCGGTATCTGAACAAGCTGGCGCCGGGCACCCCGATCACCGCCACGGCCGACGCCGGCGGCGGCGGCGCCTTCCAGGGCCATATCGCCCTGATCGACACCCGGGTGAACGAGCAGACCCGCGCGGCGACCGCGCGGGCCGAATTCCCCAACGCCGACGGCCGCATCCGCCCCGGCATGCTGCTGCGGGTGGCGGTGCAGCAGGGCCAGCGCCAATCCCCCTCGGCGCCGGAGGCCGCGGTCCAGTATGAGGGCGACGGCGCCTTCGTCTATCGCATCGCGCGCGGCGACAACGGCGCGACGGCCCAGCGCGTCGAGGTCGAGACCGGCGCGGTCGAGGGCGGCTATGTCGAGCTTCTGTCGGGCGTCCAGCCGGGCGACCGGATCGTCGGCTCGGGCCTGAACCGCATCCAGCCCGGCGCGCCGATCATCCCGCCCTCCGACCGCGCCGACAAGGCGCAGGGCCGGAGCGCCAATCCATGATGCTGTCCGATATCTCGGTCCGCCGGCCGGTCTTCGCCGCCGTCGGCGCCATCGTCCTGTGCGTCATCGGCCTGGCGGCCTTCTTCTTCCTGCCGGTGCGCGAATTGCCGGATGTCGATCCCCCGATCGTGTCGGTCGGCACCAGCTACGCCGGCGCCTCGGCCGAGGTGATCGAGAGCCGGATCACCGAGCCGATCGAACAGCAGATCGCCGGCATCCAGGGCGTGGAGCGGATCAACTCCACCAGCCGCGACGGCCGCTCTAACGTCAATATCGAGTTCTCGCTGGACCGGAACATCGACGACGCGGCCAACGACGTGCGCGACCGCATCTCGCGCGTCGCCGGCAACCTGCCGGACCAGGCGGACGCGCCGGTGGTGGCCAAGGCGGATTCCGACAGCCAGCCGATCATGATCCTGTTCCTGCGCTCCAGCAGCATGAACCGGCTCCAGCTGACGGACTACGCCGACCGCTATCTGGTGGACCGCTTGGCGACGGTGCCGGGCGTGGCGGCGGTCAACATCTACGGCGAGCAGCGCTTCTCGATGCGCATCTGGCTGGACCCGGCGGCGCTGGCCGCGCGGGGACTGACCGTCAATGACGTCGAGACCGCTCTGACCAGCCAGAACGTCGAACTGCCCGCCGGCGCCCTGGAATCCGGCGCCAAGAACTATACGGTGCGCGTGGCGCGGACCTATGCGCGTCCGGAGGACTTCCGCCAGCTGCCGATCGGAACGCGGGGCGCGGCCTCGGTGTCGAACTCGGTCGCGACGGGCGCCGGCAGCGGCAGTTCGGCGCTGATCCAGGGACCGCCGACCTACGTCACCCGCCTGGGCGACGTGGCCCGCGTCGAGGAGGCGCCGGAAGAGGATCGCCGCCTGTTTCGCGGCAACGGCATGGACCAGATCGGCCTGGCCATCACCCGCCAGGCCCAGTCGAACGACCTTCAGATCTCGGCGGGCGTCGAGAAGATGATCGAGGAGATCCAGCCCACCTTGCCCAAGGGGGCGACGCTGGAGGTCGGCTCGGACAATTCGGTCTTCACCGAACACGCCATCGAGGAGGTGTGGATCACCATCGGCATCTCCATGGTGCTGGTGGCGCTGGTGAACTTCGTCTTCCTGGGCAGCCTGCGGGCGGCGCTGATCCCTTCGGTCGTGGCGCCGATCTGCCTGCTGGCCACCTTCATCGTGCTGGCGCCGCTGGGCTTTTCGCTGAACCTGCTGACGCTGCTGGGGCTGGTGCTGGCCATCGGCCTGGTGGTGGACGACGCCATCGTGGTGACCGAGAACATCCAGCGCCGCCTGGACCACGGCGAGCCGCCGCTGGTCGCCGCCGAGCGGGGCGCGCGCCAGGTGTTCTTCGCCGTGGTGGCGACGACCATCGTGCTGTTGTCGGTGTTCGCGCCGCTGCTGTTCCTGCCCGGCTACGTCGGCCGGCTGTTCGTCGAACTGGCCGCGGCGATCGCGGCCGCGGTGGCCTTCTCGGCCTTCCTGGCGCTGAGCCTTTCGCCGATGCTGGCGTCGAAGATCCTGCGGCCCGCGCACGGCGCCGGCTGGCTGGCGCGCAAGGTCGACTGGGCGATGGACGAGGTGAAGAACTCCTATGCGCGGTCGCTGGACATGCTGATGGGCCGCCGCATCGCCGTGACAGGCGTGGCGGCGCTGATCCTGGTGGTCGCGGCGGGCGCGGCGGGCATCTTCGCGGCGCTGCCGAGCGAACTGGTCCCGCAGGAGGACCGGGGCCGGGTGACGGTGCGGGTCGCCGGGCCGGAAGGCGCCGGCTTCGACTATACCCGCGAGATCATGATGGGGCTCGAACCGCTGCTGGCCGAATATAAGGCGAGCGGCGAGGCGGACAGCTATCTGATCTCCGCGCCCGGCTTCGGCGGCGGCAGCTTCAACTCGGGCAATGCGGTCCTGACCCTGTCTGACTGGTCCAAGCGGGACCGTTCGGCGGAGCAGATCGCCCAGGAACTGAACCGCAAGCTGCGCGGCCAGACCGACGCCCAGGTCAACGCCTCGACCCCCGGCGCCTTCCAGCGCGGCAGCGGCAATTCGAACTCCATCGAGCTGATCGCGACGGGCACCGACTACAACCAGATCTACGCCTGGCTGCAGCCGCTCCTGGCCGCCGCCCAGGCCAACCCCGGCTTCTCGCGTCCGCGCCTGAACTATGAGCCGAACGCGCCGCGCCTGCTGGTCGACGTCGATCCGCAGAAGGCGGCCGCCCTGGGCGTGTCGGCCCAGTCGATCGGCCGGACGCTGGAGACCATGTTCGGCTCCCGCCGCGCCACGACCTACATCAAGGGCGGCCAGGAGTATGACGTCATCCTGCAGACCGAGCGCGAAAACCGGCGCGAGGTCGGCGACCTGGAGGCCCTGTACGTCGCCACCGGCGGCGGCCAGCTGGTGCCCCTGTCGTCGGTGGTCACGACCAAGACCTCGGGCGACACGCCCGAACGCCGGCGCCTGGACCGCCAGCGCGCCATCAGCCTGCAGGCCGACCTCAATCCCGGCATGACCATCGCCGACGCGGTCCAGTTCCTGAACGCCGAAGCCGCCAAGCAGCAGGGCAACGTCATCGTCCAGTGGGGCGGCGCGGCGCGCGACCAGCAGGAGGCGGGCGGCGCGGTCGCCTGGGCCTTCGCCCTGGCGCTGCTGCTGGTGTTCCTGGTGCTGGCGGCGCAGTTCGAGAGCTGGATCACCCCGGCGGTGATCATGCTGACGGTGCCCTTGGCGGCGGCGGGCGGCCTGTTCGGCCTGCTGATGGCGGGCTCCAGCCTGAACATCTACAGCCAGATCGGCCTGATCATCCTGATCGGGGTGGCGGCCAAGAACGGCATCCTGATCGTGGAGTTCGCCAACCAGCTTCGCGACCAGGGCCGGTCGATCCGCGAGGCGATCATCGAGTCGTCGTCGCTGCGCCTGCGGCCGATCATCATGACCTCGATCGCCACGGCCTTCGGCGCCCTGCCGCTGGTGCTGTGGCAAGGGGCGGGGGCGGGCAGCCGCCAGACCATCGGCGTGGTCATCTTCGCCGGGGCCATCTTCGCGACTCTGCTGACGCTGTTCGTGGTGCCGGTGATCTACGGCGTGCTGGCGCGCTTCACCAAGTCGCCGGAATACACCGCCCGCAAGATCGAGGAGTGGGAGGCGCAGGAACGCCGCGACGGCCTGCAGCCGGACATGACGCCGGCCGAATGATCAGGCGGCGGGCGCCGGCTCCGGCCGGTAGCCCGTCTCCACCTTCAGGAAGGCGATGACGTCGCGGCGGTCGGTCGCGTCCGGCAGGCCGGGGAAGCTCATCTTGTTGCCAGGCAGGAAGGTGCGCGGGTTCTGGAGCCAGTGGTCCAGCCGGTCGGCGTCCCAGGCGAAGCCGGCCGACTTCACGGCGTTCGAATAGTTGAATTTCGGCTGGACGCCCGCCTGGCGGCCGAAGACGCCCCACAGGTTCGGACCGGTCATGTTCGGCCCGCCCTCGGTCACCGTGTGGCATGACCGGCACCGGGCGAAGACGCGCCGGCCGTTGTCCAGGTCGGCCTGGTTGAAGGGCGCGGGAAGTTCGGCCAGGCGCGCGGCCTTCTCGGCGTCGGTCAGGACGCGGGGCGCCGGGGCGTCCGACGGCGCCGAGGGTTCGGAGCCGGACCCCGAGCCGCATCCGGCGAGCAGGGTCAGGGGCAGGATCAGGGGCAGGACGGCGAACGGGGCGAAACGGGTCATGGCGGCTCCTCCGCCTCCTGATAGCGCAACGTCCGCGCGCGGCAACTTGGTCAGGTTGTCCGACTGGACGCCGACCCCGCGCACCTGATAATCACTGTCAAAAGCGAGGGCCCGGGGGCGCCTCGTCCGTGCGAGCGTTGAATTGACCGACACCATCAAGCTGAGCCAGGCCCGCCGCGGCGATCGCGGGATCATCGTCGAAGTCGGCGACCATCGCCACCATCGGGACCACGCCGTCGAACTGGAGCGCCGCCTGCTGGAGCTGGGGTTCGTGGAGGGTGCGCATGTGGAACTGCTGCACGAGGGCCTGTTCGGCCGCGATCCCATCGCTCTGAAGGTCGACGACATGCGCGTGGCCCTGCGCCGGCACGAGGCCGCCAGTCTGACGATCCGGCTGGACGTCGCCTGATGGATGTCGCGCTGAAAACCGCCCGCGTCGCCCTGGTGGGCAATCCGAACAGCGGCAAGACCGCCCTGTTCAACGCCCTGACCGGCGCGCACCAGAAGGTGGCCAACTACGCCGGCGTGACGGTGGAGCGGAAGGAGGGCCTGATCCGCGCTACGTCCGGGCGGACCCTGTCGGTGCTGGACCTGCCGGGGACCTATTCCCTGCGCGCCCGCAGCCCGGACGAGGAGGTCACCCGCGACGCCGTACTGGGCCGCCTGGCCGGCGAGACGCCGCCGGACGTGGTGGTCTGCGTCGCCGACGCCACCAACCTGCGGCTGGTGCTGCGCCTGATCCTGGAGCTGAGGGCCGTGGGCCGGCCGATGGTGCTGGCGCTGAACATGTACGACATCGCCCAGCGCCAGGGCCTGCGCATCGACCTGGACGGCCTGCGCGCCGAACTGGGCGTGCCCATCGTCACCACCGTCGCCACGCGCCGGCGGGGGATCGACGACCTGGTCGCCGCCATCGAGGCCCAGGCGGACGCCGCCGCCCTGTCCGACAACCGCTGGCGCAGCCCCGACGCCCCCGAACTGAGGGCCGCCGCGCGCGAGGCCGAGCGGATCATGAAGGCCCATGTGCGGCCGCCCGAGCGGCCCGACACCCTGACGGGCCGGGTCGATTCCGTCCTGCTGCATCCGGTCGCCGGCCTGGCGATCCTGCTGGCCATCCTGTTCGTCATGTTCCAGGCGGTCTTCACCTGGGCGACGCCGCTGATGGACGGGATCGAAGGCGTCGTCGGCTGGCTGGGAGACATGGTCGCGACCGCCATTCCCGATGCGGGCCCGTGGGGTCTGGTGCAGAGCCTGATCGTCGACGGCGTCATCTCGGGCGTCGGCAGCGTGCTGGTCTTCCTGCCGCAGATCCTGATCCTGTTCCTGTTCATCATCGCGCTGGAGGACTTCGGCTACATGGCCCGCGCGGCCTTCCTGATGGACAAGATCATGGGCGGGGCGGGGCTGCATGGGCGGGCCTTCATCCCGCTGCTGTCCAGCTTCGCCTGCGCCATTCCGGGGATCATGGCGGCGCGAGTGATCGACGCCAAGCGCGACCGGCTGACCACCATCCTGGTCGCGCCGCTGATGACCTGCTCGGCGCGCATCCCGGTCTATACGCTGATCATCGCCGCCTTCATTCCGAACGAGACGGTGTGGGGCTTCGCCAACCTGCAGGGGTTGGTGATGTTCGGCCTCTACGCCGCCGGCATCGTCAGCGCCCTGGTCGTGTCGCTGCTGATCCGCAAGGTGTTCTGGCGCGGCGCGGTGGAGCCGTTCATGATGGAGCTGCCGGCCTACAAGACGCCCGATCCGCGCAGCGTCGCCTTCAACCTGTGGCTCCGGGCCAAGATATTCCTGAACCGGGCCGGGCGGATCATCCTGCCGCTGATGATCATCCTATGGGTGCTGGCGACCTTTCCCTATCCGCCGGAGAACGCGACCCTGCCGGCCATCGACTATTCCTTCGCGGGCATGATCGGCCGGGCGCTGGAGCCGATCTTCGCGCCCATCGGCTTCAACTGGCAGATGGTCGTGGCGCTGATCCCCGGCATGGCGGCGCGGGAGGTGGCGGTGGCGGCCCTGGGCACCACCTACGCCATCGCTGACGCGGAGAGCGCCACGGGCCTGCTGGCCTCGACGCTGTCGGCGCAGTGGTCGCTGGCCACCGCCCTGTCCTTCCTGGCCTGGTACGTCTTCGCGCCCCAGTGCGTGGCGACCCTGGGCGTGGTCCGGCGCGAGACCAACTCGCTGAAATGGACCTGGGTCATGATCGTCTACATGTTCGCCCTGGCCTATCTGGCGTCGCTCGCCACCTATCATGTGGCGGTGGCGCTCGGAGGCGGCTAAGGCGGGAGGCCCCGTCCGCTCGCGAGCCCTTGCATGACCCCAGCCGTCGCCGCCGTCCTGACCGGGCTCCTGGGCCTGCTGGTCGGCAGCTTCCTGGCGGCCGTCAGTGTGCGGTTGCCGAAGGGGCAGGGCGTGGTCGCCGGGCGGTCGCGCTGCCCCGGCTGCGACCAGGCGCTGCGGGCGTGGGAGCGGGTTCCGGTCCTGAGCTGGCTGGCGTTGCGGGGCCGGTGCGCCCGCTGCGTCGCGCGGATTTCGCCGCGCTATCCGCTGATCGAGCTGGGCGCGGCCGCCCTCGGCGTCTGGGCGGCCCTGCACGGCGAGGGGCTCCTGGCGGTCGCGGCGGGGGCGCTGCTGGGATGGCAACTGCTGCTGATCGCCGTGGTCGACGGAGAGAATTTCTGGCTGCCGGACATCCTGACCTGGCCGCTGACGGCGACCGGCGTGCTGTTCGCCCTGGGCGCGGGCTGGGAGGTGGCGCTGTGGCGCGTGGCGGCGGTCGCGACGGGTTTCGCCGGCCTGTGGCTGATCGGCTGGCTGTACCGGCGCCTGAGGGCGCGCGAGGGCCTGGGCGGCGGCGACCCCTTCCTGATGGCCGGAGCGGGGGCGTGGGTCGGGCTGGCGGGCCTGCCCAGCGTGCTTCTGTGGGCCTCGGCGGCGGGGCTGAGCGTGGTCTTCGCCCTGCTGGTGGTGCGACGGCGCGTGGCGGCGACGGACCGGCTGCCGTTCGGCGTCTTCCTGGCGATCGGGACGTGGCTGACCTGGCTCTACGGCCCGCTGGGCGGCTAGCGGCCGGTCGTCAGCTTGACGATGATCAGGGCCGCCGTGTCCAGGATGGCCTCGGGCGTGTCGGCCCGGCGCAGCAGGTCGAAGCTGGCCGCCGTCGATTCCGCGATGGAGGCGATCTGATAGGACGCCAGGCGCGGGCTGTAGTCCTTGGGATGCAGGCCCGCGGCGCGCGCCTGGGCCACGCGGCGCTCGATCGCCAGGTGCAGGCGGCGCAGGCGGCGGACGCGGCTCTCGACGAAGGCGGCGTCGCCATTGTCGGCCAGCATGTGCTCGACCCGCAGCACCTGGCCGTGCTCGCGCCAGACGGCCATGACGTCTAGGATGAAGGCGCGGGCGATGGCGAAGGCCGTGTCGCCCGGCCAGTCCGCCTGGAAGGGACGGGCCAGCCCCTGGAAGTCTGCGGCGGCGGCCTCGCACAGGGCCAGCACCGGCTCCTCCACCGTCTTGAAATAGGTGTAGAAGTTCGAGGGCGAGACCCCGGCGGCGCTGGCCAGATCGGCGACGCGGATCTCGCCATAGTGGCGCTGGTTCAGCAAGGCGCGAGTGGCGTCCAGTATGGCCTGGCGCGTGCGCCCGCCGCGCGCGCCGATCCGGTGTCCCAGCTTGTTGGTCGCTTCCGCCATCACGCCCGCGATTCTCGAAAGACCTTCAAATACAGCAGCGCGGCGCGGCGGGCCATAGGCGCTGTCCCGGCGCGACGATCCGCGCCATAGTCCGTGCGCCGCAATCGCCCGTCACGCGAATCGGTCAGGGTCAGGTGGAGATGAGCGAGCGCGACGACAGCTATCGGGGGACGCTGCTGACCCCCGGTGAGGGAATCTGGCGGCGGGAGAGGGCGCATCGCTTCTCCGTGCTGATGGAGAACGAGGCCTATTTCGACGCCCTGGCCTCCTCGCTGGAGAAGGCGCAGCGGTCGATCGTCGTCCTGGGCTGGCAGTTCGACCCGCGCACCCACCTGGACCCGGAAACGCGGCCCGGCGACAAGGGCGCCGAGATCGGCCGGCAACTGCGTCTGCTGGTCAAGCGCAGGCCGGACCTGGACGTGCGGTTGCTGATCTGGAAGTCGCCGCTGCTGATCGCCGCGTCGCAAGGCTTCTATCCGCACAAGGCGCAGCGCTGGTTCCGCAAGCGGATGGTCGAATTCCGGCTGGACGCGCCGGGGCCGCTGGGGGCCTGCCATCACCAGAAGGCGGTCATCATCGACGACCGCGTGGCCTTCTGCGGCGGAGGCGACATCGCGACCGACCGCTGGGATTCCGAGGAACACCTGGACGGCGACCCGCGCCGCTGCCAGCCCAACGGCGTGATCTGCAAACCCCGGCACGAGGTGATGTGCGTGATGGACGGGCCGGCGGCGCGCGCCCTGGGCGACCTGGCGCGAGAACGCTGGTTCCGCGCCACCTGGGAACGGACCGTCCCGGACGAAGTGGAGACCGACCCCTGGCCGGACGGCGTGCCGGCGCAGATGACCGAGACGCCGGTGGGAATCGCCCGCACCGAGCCGAAATGGGCGGGACGACACGAAGTGCGCGAGAACGAGAGGCTGCACCTGGAGGCCATCCGCCGGGCGCGGCGGCTGATCTACATGGAGAACCAGTACTTCACCTCGCCCGTCATCGCCGCCGCCATCGCCGAGCGGCTGAAGGAGCCGGACGGGCCGGAGGTGGTGGTGGTCTCGACCGGCAGGAGCCCAAGCTGGTTCGACAGCGTGACCATGGACACGGCGCGGGCGCAGATCCTGCACCAGATCGAGAAGGCGGACGTGCATGATCGCTTCTTCGCCTTCAGTCCCCGGACCGAGGGCGGCCGGCCGATCATCGTCCACGCCAAGGTCACCATTGTGGACGACCGGTTCCTGAGGATCGGCTCGACCAATCTGAACAACCGCTCGATGGGCTTCGACACCGAGTGCGACATCGCGGCGGAGGCGGAGCCGGAGGACGCGGCGGGCCGCGCGGCGATCCGGGCGCACCGGCATCACACCATCGGCCACTGGCTGGGCGTGGACGGCCCGGCCTTCGCCCAGGCCGAGGCGGTGCTGGGTTCGACCGGCCGGGCGATCCGCGACTTCGCTGGCGACCGCATGGTCCTGCTGGGCTCGGAACCGCCGACACGGCTGCAGCGGACGATCGCCGAATGGCAGATCGGCGACGCCAACTCCGTCGACGACGCCTGGCGTCCGTGGCGGCGCGTAGGCCGGTCGCGGGCCTGCATGGCCCGCATCGCCCAGGTTCAGGGCTGAACCACCTCGAAGTCGACGATCAGCGGCCGATGGTCCGAGGCGACGCGGGCCAGGGGCGAGGCGTCGGTGCGGACGCCGAGGATGCGGATGTGCCGGCTGACGAAGCAGTGGTCGATGCGGATGGCCGGGAAGGCCGAGGGGAAGGTCTTGATCGACGGCTTCAGGTTGAACTGCCTCTGGCAGTCCTCCAGCCGCCGGGCCAGGGTCTGGTAGGGGCGGGTGATGGAGGTGGCGTTGAAGTCGCCGGCCAGCAGGGTCGGCCCATCGCAGCCGCCCAGCCAGGTCGAGCCGGCGAGGGCCGCGGCCTGGAGGCGCTGCTCGCGCGGGACCAGGCCCAGGTGGGTGTTGAAGACGTTGACCGCGACGCCGCCGAGATCGATCTCCGACCAGATGGCGCCGCGCGGCTCCAGGCCCGGAATACCGTCGACGGTCGGCAGGGAGTCGGCGCGGACCAGCCGCTCCGGGTGCGGGGTCAGGATGGCGTCGCCGTAAAGTTCGGCCTCGATCTGCATCGCCGGATGGAAGCGCGAGGTCATCGACAGCCGGTCGGCGATGGTCCGGGCCTGGTCGACGTGGTCGGTCCGGAGGCGCCCGACATCCAGTTCCTGAAGGCAGACGACGTCCGGCTCGTGCTCGGCGATCACGGCGGCGATCCGGCCGACGTCCAGCCGCTTGTCCGTGCCGACGCAGCGATGGACGTTGTAGGTCAGGAGGCGAGGCATGGGTTCCGCGGGACGGGTCCGGAGCTGGACTTTGGCCTAGGCCTTTTGGCGCGCGAATGCGACCCCGATGCGACGCTCAAAGCAGGACGAGGTGGTCGGGCAGTTCGTTGGGATTGTCGGCGCGCGGCGGGAAATGCCGGGCCAGCACCTGGCCGCACAGGCCGATCGCGGCCTCGAAGCCCGCGACGGGACGCCCCGCCTTCAGTTCGCCGGTCAGGGCGGCGACCGCGTCGCCCCAGACGGTCTGGTCGACGCGGGCGTGGATGCCCTCGTCCGCGATCAGTTCGACCTGATGGTCGTCAAGGGCGGCGAAGATCAGCACCCCCGTCCGCTCGCGCGTGACGTGGACGCCGTGGGCGAGGAACTGCTGCAGCGCCGCACGACGGACGCGCGCGCGGCGCAAGCCGCCCGGCGTCATCCAGCGACGGACCACGGGAATCCGGCTCAGCAGCAGAACGACCGCGAAGACCGCCGCCTGGACCACGACATAGCCGCCCAGCGCCCGGCCCACCGTCAGGCCGGAATCGTGGGCGGCTTCCCAGCCGTCGCCGCCGAACGGCCAGACGCCGTCGAAGCCGAAGGGGATCAGCAGGGCGGGCAGGATCAGCGCGGCCGCCGCCGCCCAGGCCAGGGCGACGTCGTCATAGGAGGAGACGCGGCGCGACACGACGCAGAAGATCTCGCCCGAGGTGGCGGTCTCGGCCTCGGCGATGGCCCGGCCGATCCGCGCCTGTTCGTCCTGCGTGATCCGCATCACCATCCTCCCGAGGCCCCGCCGCCGCCGAACGAGCCGCCGCCGCCGCCGAAGCCCCCGCCTCCGAAACCACCGCCGCCGCCGAAACCGCCGCCGCCTCGTCCGCCTCGTCCGGACTGGCTGAGGATGTCGGCCAGGGCCCAAAGCAGCACCGGCCCGACGCCCTTCTTGCGATAGCGCCGCCCGCGCGCCGAGGCGGCGGTGGCGATCAGCATGAACAGGAAGATCACGGCGAAGACGGCGAGGCCGCCGATGGCCGAGGCCGCCTCGCCGCGCTCGGAGGCGCTGGCGGCGGCCTGGGCCCGGGCGTGGGCTTCGGCCGGATCGAGCGAAAGCTGCTCGACCAGGGCGTCCACCCCCTTGACGATCCCAATCTCGTAGTCGCCGTCGCGGAAGGACGGCAGGATGTCGTTGTGGATCACCAGGGCCGAAAAGGCGTCGGTCAGGATCGGCTCCAGGCCATAGCCGACCTCGATGCGGACCTTGCGCTCGTTCGGCGCGACGATCAGGAGGGCGCCGTTGTCGTTCTCCTTCTGGCCGATGCCCCAGGCGCGGCCAAGCTGGTAGCCGTAGTCCTCGATCTCCTGGTCCTGGAGACTGTCCAGGGTGACCACGACCAGCTGGTCGCTGCTGGAGGCCTCCAGCGCCGCCAGCTTCTCGGTCAGCGCCTGTTCGGTCGCGGGACTGAGCAGGTTGGCCTGGTCGACCACCCGGCCGGTCAGGGCGGGGAAATCGAGCCTGGCCTGGGCGGCGGCCGGCAGGGCGGCCAGCCAGAGGACGGCCAGGCCCAGCAGCAAGGCGGCCAGGCCGCCCCGCCGCCCGGCCGGAGCCAGGGAGACATTCACCGACCGATCGCGCGCCAACGGCTTATTGGGCCGGCGGCGTGGCGCCGGGCGTGACCGGCGCGGCGTTCCCGCCGGGCGCGGCCGAGGCGTTCGACGGCGGAGCGCCGAGGTTGAAGTTCACCTGCGGCGCGGCTTGCGCCTCGGCCGTGGCGGTGAACAGCTGCATCGGCTTCGACCCGGCGTGCAGGGTCTTGGCCCAGATCACGTTCGGGAAGGTGCGCAGGGTGGTGTTGTAGGAGCGGACCGCCTCGTTGTAGTCGCGCCGGGCGATGGCGATGCGGTTCTCGGTGCCTTCCAGCTGCGACTGCAGGGCCAGGAAGTTCTGGTTGGCCTGGAGCTGGGGATAGGCCTCGACCGTCACCAGCAGGCGCGAAAGGGCGCCGCTGAGTTCACCCTGGGCCTGCTGGTACTGCTGGAAGGCCTGGGGGTTGTCCAGGTCGTCGGCCGAGATGTTGACCGAGGTGGCGCGGGCGCGGGCGTTGATCACGTCCGTCAGGGTGGTGCGCTCCTGGATCGCCGCGCCCTGGACGGTGGCGACCAGGTTCGGCACCAGGTCGGCCCGGCGCTGGTACTGGCTCTGGACGTCGGCCCAGGCCGCCTCGGCCCGCTCCTGCTGCGTCGGAATGGTGTTGTAGCCGCAACCGGCCGCAGCCGGGGTGATCATCAGCGCGGCGGTCAGAGCCAGCGCGCGGGCGTTGATGCGGACCATGTTCTCTCCCTGTCGGCGATAGCGCCGTCAGGTCGAATATCGGCGCGAAGCCGCGACGCTTCAAGCGTCCAGCGACTCTGGCTGGACGCCAATCGAGCGGCAGGCGGCGGAATAGGTGTTGGCCAGCAGGCAGGCGATGGTCATGGGGCCCACGCCGCCGGGCACGGGGGTGATGCGGCCGGCGACTTCGACCGCCTCCTTGAAGGCCACGTCGCCGACCACGCGGGTCTTTCCGGCCGCCGCCTTCTCCGGGTCCAGCGAGGGGACGCGATTGATGCCGACGTCGATCACCGTCGCGCCCGGCCTGACCCAGTCGCCCCGGATCATCTCCGGCCGGCCCACGGCGGCGACCAGGATGTCGGCGGTGCGGCACAGGCCCGGCAGGTCGCGGGTGCGCGAATGGGCGATGGTGACGGTGCAGCTTTCGCCCAGCAGCAACTGCGCCATCGGCTTGCCGACGATGTTGGACCGGCCGACGATCACGGCGTTCAGCCCGCTCAGGTCGCCCAGCTGATCTTTCAGCAGCATCAGGCAACCCAGGGGGGTGCAGGGAACCAGGCCCGGCAGGCCGACGGCCAGACGGCCGGCGTTGACCACGTGGAAGCCGTCCACGTCCTTGTCCGGATCGATGGCGGCCAGCACGGCGTTGGCGTCGATGTGAGCGGGAAGGGGCAGCTGGACCAGGACGCCGTGGATGCCCGTATCGGTGTTCAGGTCGGCGATCAGGGCCAGCAGATCGGCCTGGGTCGTCGTCTCCGGCAGGCGATGGGTGTCGGAGCGCAGGCCGGCGCGCAGCGTCGTCTCGCCCTTGTTCTTCACATAGAGCTGACTGGCCGGGTCTTCCCCGACGATGACGACCGCCAGGCCTGGCTTGACGCCGTGCGCGGCCTCCAGCCGGGCGGCGGCCGCGGCGACGCGCTCCACCAGGGCGGCCGAGAAGGCCTTGCCGTCGATCAGGGTCGCGCGCGCGGGTTCGGCCGCCATGTCGGGCTCCGGGGAAGCGAAATCGGGATGGGGGCGATTTACAGCCGCTGCAGTTCCGCGTCTATGATCGCCGCGCATCGTCGGAGGAATTCATGACGCGACCGTCCCTTATCGCCGCCGCCAGCGCCCTGGCCTTGATGAGCGCGGCCGCGCCCGCCCTGGCGCAGGAGGTTCTGCGCATCGGCGCCGCCGTGGACGGCGCGCTGGAGCGCGGGGACGCGCGCGGACCGGGCGGCGACTATGTCTATGACGACTATCGCTTCCAGGCGCGGGCCGGACAGCGGCTCGAGGCCGTGCTGCGCTCCGGCGCCTTCGACGCCTATCTGGAGGTGCGCGCGGACGGATCGGACGAGGTGCTGGCCGAGGACGACGACGGCCTGGGCGACGGCACCGATTCCCGGCTGCGCTTCACGCCGGAGACGGACGGGACCTATGTGCTGCGCGCGCGCACCTATTCGGGAACGGACGGCGGCGACTATCGGCTGAGCCTGAACCAGCGCCCGAACCCGCCGCGCGCCCCGCGCCCGTCCGGTATCCGGGTCGGCCAGACGCTGAGCGGCGACCTGACCGACCGCGACCCGGAGCAGGACGACGGCGGCCGCTATGACGCCTTCGCCTTCCGCGCGGCCGAAGGCCAGCGGTTCGTGGCGACGCTGGAGTCCGACGACTTCGACCCGGTGGTGCTGGTCGGCCGGATGCGGGGGCCGGATTTCGTGGAGCTGTCCCGCAACGACGACGGGCCGGATGCGGGGCTGAACTCCCGGCTGGTCTTCACCGCCCCGGCCGCCGGCGAATACGTCATCCGCGCCACATCGTTCAGTGACGGGGAAGGCCGGTACCGGGTGGGACTGGAGGAAGGTCCGCCGCCGGCGCCGTCCAAGCCGCTGGCCGTCGGCGACGCGGTCGAGGGGACGCTGGGATCGCAAAGCGGGACCAATGACGACGGCCAGAGGGCCGACCTGTACCGCTTCACCGGACGCGCCGGACAGCGGGTGGCGGTGGAGATGAAGTCGGACGATTTCGACGCCTATCTGACGCTGCGCCGGCTGTCGGACAACGCCGTCCTGGCCCAGGACGACGATGGCCTCGGCTCCGGCCTGGACGCCCGCATCGCCCATACGCTGGACGCCGACGGCGACTATCTGATCGAGGCGCGCGGGTTCAGCGACCGGGCCGAGGGCGACTATGAACTGAGCCTGGCGGAGATCCCGCCGCCGCCGCCGCCGACTGCGGCGACCTTCGGCCAGACGATCGAGGGCGAGATCTCCGACGACGATCCCCAGGGCGACAACGGCCGGCGCTACGACGCCTACGCCTTCTCCGGGACCGAGGGGCAGCGCGTGCAGGTGATCATGCGGTCCGGCGACCTCGACGCCGTGCTGGAGGTCGGCGAGGCGGGCGACGACTTCACCGCGCTGGCCAGCGACGACGACGGCCTGGCGGAGGGCACCGACTCCCGGCTGAACTTCACCGTGCCGGAGACCGGCGAATACGTCATCCGCGCCCAGCCCTACAGCGCCGACGGGCGCGGCCTCTATTCGCTGGAGTTCCTGGATCGCGGGCCCGAGCCGGCGCCGGGCAGCGTCCTGATCGGAGCGACGGCGCGCGGAACCCTGTCCGAGACCGACGCGATCTCCGACGAGGGGGTCTATTACGACGCTTACCGGTTCCAGGCGAAGAAGGACGAGAAGCTGCGCCTGACCCTGGTGTCCAACGCCTTCGACGCCGTGGTGGAGGTCGGGGAGGACGGCGACGACTTCGACAGCCTGGCCAGCGACGACGACGGCCTGTCGGACACCCACGCCCGCCTGGACTGGACCGCGCCCGACGACGGCTGGTACGTGATCCGCGCCCGGTCCTATGCGCCGAACGAGACGGGCGCCTACGCCCTGACCGTCGAGCGTCAGCCGGCCTCGCCCGGCCGCGACGCCGCCGCCGCACGGGAGCCATGATCGCCGCCTAGTCGGTCGCGATGACCGACGTTCCGCCGCCGCCAAGCCGCAAGGACCAGCACCTGGACGTGGTGCTGGCCGGGCGAGGCCGGCATGCGCGCGACGCGGGCTTCGACGCCGTGCGCTTCGTGCACGAGGCGCTGCCGGACCTCGACCACGACAAGATCGACCTGGGCGCGGACTTCCTGGGGCGGCGGCTGAAGGCCCCGCTGCTGATCTCGGCCATGACCGGCGGGCCGGCGCGGGCCGCGGCGATCAACGCCCGCCTGGCCGAGGCGGCCCAGCACCTGGGCGTCGCCCTGGCCGTCGGCTCCCAGCGCGCAGCGATCGAGGGCGGTTCGACGCTCGGCCTGGACCAGGCGTTGCGCGATCGCGCGCCGGACATTCCGTTGCTGGCGAACATCGGCGCGGCGCAGCTGACGCGCGGCTTCGGCGTCGACGAGGCGCGCCGGGCGGTGGAGATGATCGGCGCCGACGCCCTGGTCGTCCACCTGAACCCGCTGCAGGAGGCCTGCCAGCCCGAGGGCGACCGCGACTGGTGGGGCGTGGGGGCCGCCCTGCAGGCCCTGATCCGCCGGCTGGACGCGCCGGTGGTGGTCAAGGAGACCGGCGCCGGCCTGTCCGGACGCACGGCGCGGCGGCTGATCGACATGGGAGCGGCGGCGGTCGACGTGGCCGGGGCGGGCGGCTCCAACTGGGGCCTGATCGAGGGCGAACGGTCGACCGACCCGGCCGACAAGGCCCACGCCGCCGTCTTCGCCGACTGGGGCGTGCAGACGGCCCGCGCCATCGTCGACGTGCGCCGCGCCTGTCCCGAGGCGGTGGTGATCGGCTCCGGCGGAGTGCGCCACGGCCTGGACGTCGCCCGCGCGGTGCGGCTGGGCGCCGACATCGCGGGCCAGGCCGCCGGCGTGCTCCAGGCCGCGACGGTTTCGACCGAGGCCGTGGTCGATCACTTCCAGACCGTCATCCGCCAATTGCGCACGGCCTGCTTCTGCACCAACTCCGCCAACCTGGCGGCGCTGCGGCGCGCACCGTTGCAGCCGTTCGACTAGGCCGGTCGATCTGGACTCAGGCCTCGAAGATGGTCTCGAAGCCGCCGACGATCATGCGCCGGCCGTCGAAGGGCATGTCCATCGCCTCGAAACGCGGGTCCGCGATCATCTTTTCCTCGGCGGCGTCGGCGGTGGCCTTGTCGGGCCAGACGATCCAGGAGAAGACGACGGTCTCGTCGGCCTCGGCCTTCACGGCCATCTTGAAGTCGGTGACCTTGCCGTCCGGGATCTTGTCGCCCCAGTTCTCCGAAATGGCGAGGGCGCCGAATTCCTTGAAGATGGGCGCGGCGGCCCGGGCGCTGGCGATGTAGCGTTGCTTGTCGCCGGTCTTCACGGGGGTCACGAAACCGCTGATGTAGGTCATGGCGTTCTCCTTCGGCTGGATGGTTCAGGCGTCGGCTGCGGCGCGCTCCAGCGCCGCGATGTCGATCTTGCGCATGGTCATCATGGCCGCCATGGCGGCCTTCGCGCGCGCCCGATCGGGGTCGGTGGTCAGTTCCATCAGGCGGCGCGGGGTGATCTGCCAGGACAGGCCCCAGCGATCCTTCAGCCAGCCGCACACGCTTTCCTGGCCGCCGTCGGCGGTCAGGGCGTCCCACAGCCGGTCGGTTTCGGCCTGGTCCTCGGTCATGACCATGAAGGACACCGCCTCGTCGAACTTGAAGTCGGAGCCGCCGTTCAGCGCCAGGTACGACCGGCCCGCGAGGGTGAATTCGACCATCAGCACCGTGTCGGCGGGACCGGACGGCGTGTCGATGGGCGAGCGGTGAACGCCATCGATGCGGCTGTCGGGCAGCAGGGAGACGTAGAAGCGGGCCGCTTCCTCTCCATCGCCGTCGAACCACAGGCAGGGGACGATCTTGTCGGTCATGGGTCCGGTCCTCAGGCGGGCTGGAGTTCGTTGGCGGCGAAGGCCTCGGGGCCCGCGGCGAGGGCGGCCGGGTCCATCCACATCGGCTCCCAGATGTGGCCGTCCGGGTCCGCGTAGCTGCGGCCGTACATGAAGCCGTGCTCCTGGGGCGGGTTGGGGTCGGCCTGGCCGCCGTTGGCGGCGGCCTTCGCGACGACGGCGTCCACGGCCTCGCGACTGTCCTCGGAAATGCACAGCGCCACCTGGGCCGAGGCGTGGGCGTCGGGAATAGCGCGGTCCGTGAAGCTGCGCCATTTGTCGTGGGTCAGCAGCATGACGTGGATCACGTCCGACAGGACCATGCCGGCGGCGGTGTCGTCGCTGAACATCTCGTTCTTCGTCGCGCCGACCGCCTCGTAGAAGGCGACGGAGCGGGCCAAATCGGCGACGGGCAGATTGATGAAGATCATCTTGGGCACGGCGGGTCTCCTCTTCTCGGTTTGCGCACCCTGGTCCTATGGATTAGGATAGTCAACCATGAAGTTAGAAAAAGTAACTGCAAAGGCCGGGCGGAAGTATCACGACGCCTGCGGCGCCGCGCACGGGCTGGACCTGATCGGAGAGCGCTGGGCGCTTCTGGTGATGCGTGAGCTCATGTTCGGTCCGCGCCGATTCGGAGACCTGAAGAAGGACCTGTGCGGCCTGTCGGCCAACGTCCTGACCCAGCGCCTGGAGGGACTGGAGGCGTCCGGGATCGTGCGCCGCCGAAAGCTGCCGCCGCCGGCCTCGGTCCAGGTCTATGAGCTGACGGACTGGGGGCGGGAGCTGAAGCCGCTCTACGCCCTGCTGGGCCGTTGGGCGGCGCGGTCGCCGACGCACGATCCCACCCTGCCGCTGAGCCCGGTGTCGGTGGTCATGTCGCTGGAGACGATGTTCGACGCGGAAAAGGCCGGCGACGCCGACATGGACCTGGGCCTGGCGTTCGGCGACGAGACCTTTCGCATCCGCATCCGCGCGGGCGTGCTGGACGCCGAGCGCGCGCCGGTCGAGGGGGCCCAGGCCGTGATCGCGACCCAACCGCCGGTGCTGGCCGGCGCCGTATACGGCGGCCAGCCGTTCGAGGCGCTGGAGGCGGCGGGCGTTCTGGCCCTGGCCGGCGACCGGGCGCTGGCGGAACGGTTCGTCGCCTTCTTCGACCTGCCGCCCAAGGTGGAGGCCTGACGGCGATCACGGTTCGCTGAATCGACTCCGCGCCGGAGACGGCTATCCTGACCCGGGGGCTGTTCGGAGGAGAATGGCATGATCGGCGTCGCCCATCTGAAACTTCGTCTCGGCCAGTACGCGGCCCTTTGGGTGGCGTCCTTCCTGGTCGCCGGAGCGGCCCTGCTGGCGGGCCTGCTCGTCATGGACCTGATCGCGGCGATGGACGTCGTCCTGCCGGTGCTGCTGGCGGTGACGGTGCTGGCGCTGGGCGGCGGGGTCGTGGCCACCCTGCTGTCGGGCGAGACGTTGGGGACCAAGCTGCTGGTGCTGCTGCTGGCGGTCCTGCTGGCCCTGCCGCTGCTCTGGGCGCCGGTGTCGGCCGGCGTGGCCCTGGCCTTCTTCATGGACCGGTCGGTCGAATATTCGGCCGCCTACGCCGCCTTCCAGATCGGGGTGGCGCAGGTCCTCTATCCGCTGTCGCAATGGCTGATGGGCGGGGCGGTGTTCGGGGCCGTATGGGCCGCGTTCCAGGTCTTCGCCAGCGTGGTCGGCGTCGTCTCCGCCGTCGCCAAGGCCTGGCCGGCGATCCGCCGCGTGCTGGGGCCGGAGCCGGCGACCGAGGGGTAGGCCGCCGGGGCGCGCCTCAGTCGTCATCGACCGGCTGATAGACCCGCACCCAGTCGATCTCCATCCGCTGGGGAAAGGCTGCGTCGTCGACCCCTTCCGCGCCGCCCCAGTCGCCGCCCACCGCCACGTTCAGGATCAGGCGGAAGGGACGATCGAACGGCCAGGTCTCAATCCGGCCGGCGTGGTCGTTGGCGAAGACATGATAGTCGCGGCCGTCGACCGCGAAGGCGATGCGCTCAGGCGTCCAGGTCAGGCGGTAGTCGTGGAAGGCGTCGCAGGCGCCGTTCACCGCCGTCTCCCCGCCGTTCTCGGTCCCCGACACATGGTTGTAGGCCTGGGTGTGGATCGTGCCGTGGACGACGCCCGGCCGATGGCCGACATGCTCCATGATGTCGATCTCGCCGTCGCGCGGCCATTCGCCGAGGTCTTCCGGCAGCATCCAGATCGCCGGCCAGGTCCCCCGCCCGCAGGGCAGCCTGGCCCGCGCCTCGACGACGCCATAGGTCCAGGCGGATCGGCTGATGATCTTGCCGGAGACGTAGTCCTGGCCGCCGAAGTCCGGCCGGTCGGACAGGCGCTCGCGCGCCGCCTCGATGACCAGACGGCCGTCCTCGACCCGCACGTTCTCCGGCCGCTCGGCGGCGTAATACTGCCGCTCATGGTTCCACCAGCCCTCGCGATTGCGGCTGACGTCGTAGGTCCAGCGCGCCGGATCGACCGGGCCGTCGCGGTCGAACTCGTCGGCCCAGACCAGGCGATAGCCGGCCGGCGCCCCGGCCTGGACGGCGGATGCGGCGGCGACGGCCGCATAAATGGCGAACAGGGTCATGGCTCCTCCCGCCGCCACTGTGGCGCCGCGCGCGGCGGGAGGCGAGGGGCTCAGTCCGGACGCGACGCTTCGCCCCGGCCGTCGACGGGGGCGGGACCGTCCGCCAGGCCGCGTGTCTCGAACCGGCCGACCACTTCGCCCTTCACGACGGTCGCGCCCTTCAGGACATTGACGATCTCCGCCAGCGGCGTGTCGGGCGCCAGCTCCAGCCGGCGGTCCAGGCCGAAAAGCTGGAAATGGTAGCGGTGCGGGCCATGCCCTTCGGGCGGCGCCATGCCGAGCCAGCCGGGCTCGCCGCGGCTGTTCAGCCCCTGCGTCGCGCCGCCGGCGCCGTCCGGCTCGGCTGTCTTGTCCAGCCCGGCCGGCAGGGCGTGCAGCGAGCCGGGAATGTTCCACATCAGCCAGTGGACCACCGGCTCCTCGCGCGGCGCGTCCGGATCCTCGACCACCAGGACGTAGGAGACCACGCCGGGCGAGGCCTCCCATGACAGCGGCGGGGAGGTTTCTTCGCCCGCCTGGCTGTGGGCCTGGTCCAGCCAGCCGTCGGCGTCGACGGCGTCGGAGGTCAGCACCAGTCGGCCATCGCCATAGGGATCGACCCTGACGAAGGTGATGGCCATTCCGGAATGATCGGGATGCGGGCCGCGGGTCATGTCGGGTCTCCTCTCTGCGTCGAGGAGGTAAACCCGCCAGCGGCCAGGGCGTTCGGCTCCGCTTGGCCTCAGGCCTTGAGGTCCACCAGCGTTCCCAGCATCTCGCCGGCCGTTTTCAGGACGGCGGCGTTGGCCTCGAAGGCGGCCCTGCTCGCGATGCGTTCGACCGTCTCCTGCTCAAGGTTCTCCAGGGACCGGGCGGCGGTGCGGCGCGCGCTGGCCTCGAAGCGGTCCTGGGCCGACATCATCCCGGCGGCGGCGATCGAACAGGCCTGCATGGCGGCGCTCCCTTCGCCGTCCACCCTCGCGCCGGCCGGTCAAGGCCGGCTGAACGAACAGGGTGAACGGCGAAATCCGCCCCACGCCCGCCTTTATCAGTGTATAGAGCGCGCCATCCGCCCGGCCTGAGGATGTCCTCGGCCGGGCGCGGTCGTTTCGGCCGCGTTTCGTTTCCAGGTTTCCGATGCCCTTTCCCGCCGTCCATCCCGCGCTCGACCGCGCGCTCGCCAACAAGGGCTATGCCGAGCCGACGCCGGTGCAGGCGGCGGTTCTGGAGGGGGAACACGCCGGGCGCGACCTTCTGGTCTCGGCCCAGACGGGCTCGGGCAAGACGGTCGCCTTCGGTCTGGCGGCGGCCTCGACGCTGCTGGGCGACGCCGAGGCGTTCGGACCCGGCGGCGCGCCGCTGGCCCTGGCCATCGCGCCGACGCGCGAACTGGCGATGCAGGTCGCCGAGGAGCTGCGCTGGCTCTACGCCGAGGCGGGGACCAGGATCGCCACCTGCGTCGGCGGCATGGACGCGCGGCGTGAGGCGCGGGCCCTGGGCTTCGGCGTCCACATCGTCGTCGGCACGCCGGGCCGTCTGAAGGACCACATCGATCGCGGCAACCTGGACCTGTCGCAGCTGAAGGTCGCCGTGCTGGACGAGGCCGACGAGATGCTGGACATGGGCTTCCGCGAGGACCTGGAGTTCATCCTGGACCAGGCGCCAGCCGACCGCCGCACCCTGCTGTTCTCGGCCACCATCGCGCGCGACATCGCCGCCCTGGCCAAGCGCTATCAGAACGACGCCGTGCGCATCGATGCGACGGACAAGAGCCGTCAGCACGCCGACATCGAATACCGCGCCTATCGCATCGCGCCCAACGAGATCGAACATGCGGTGGTCAACACCCTGCGGTGGTTCGAGGCCGGGCGCGCCATGGTCTTCTGCTCGACGCGCGACAGCGTACGGCACCTGCAATCGTCGCTGCTGGAGCGCGGTTTCGCCTCGGTCAGCCTGTCGGGCGAGATGGGCCAGAGGGAGCGCACCGACGCGCTGCAGGCCCTGCGCGACGGCCGGGCGCGCGTGTGCGTGGCGACCGACGTGGCGGCGCGCGGCCTGGACCTGCCCGACCTGGGCCTGGTCGTTCACGCCGAGCTGCCGGTGAACCGCGCGGCCCTGTTGCACCGGTCGGGCCGCACGGGCCGGGCGGGCAAGAAGGGCGTGTCGGTGATGCTGGTCCCGCACTCGCGCCGCCGCAAGGCCGAGCGCCTGCTGGCCGAGGCGGGCGTCGAGGCCCAGTGGTCGGGAGCCCCGACCTTCGACGAGATCCGGAAAGCCGACGACGCGCGCCTGCTGGAGCCCGTCCACTTCGAGGCCGAGGTCTCCGACGAGGACATGTCCGTGGCCAAGCGCATGATCGCCGAACGCACGCCCGACGAGATCGCCGCCGCCCTGGTGCGGCTGTTGCGCAAGGAACAGCCGGCGCCGGAGGAGCTGTCCGATCCGGGCGCCGACCGCGCGCCGCGCCGCGAGCGCGTGCGGGCCGATGACGGGACCAGCGCCCAGCCCTGGCCAGGCGAGCGGCTCCAGCCGGACGAGGTGGTCTGGTTCCGCCTGGACATCGGCCGCAACAAGAACGCCGATCCCAAGTGGCTGATCCCGCTGATCTGCCGCGTGGGCGGAATCGCCAAGCCGCAGATCGGCTCGATCCGCACCTTCCCGGAAGAAACGCGCTTCGAGATCGCGAAGTCGCACGAAAAGGCCTTCCGCGACGCCGTGGCCGCCTCGACCGAAGAGGTCCGCATCACCCCGTCCGAGGCGCCTCAGCCCGGCATGTTCAAGGGCGCGCGCAAGCCCTTCAAGCGTGACGACCGCGAGGGCGGCGAACGGCCGTTCAGGAAGCCCTTCAAGCGCGACGGCGCCGAGGGCGACGCCCGCCCTCCCTTCAAGAAGAAGCCCTGGGCGCCCAAGGCGGACGGCGGCGAGACGGCGGGCGCCAAGCCTTTCGCCAAGAAGGCGTTCAAGCCCAAGCCCGGCTTCAAGAAGGGCGGATTCAAGAAGAAGGGCTGAGAGGAAACCCTCCCCCGGGCAGCGTAGCGAAACGGGGGAGGAATGTCGGGCATCTTGCCAGAACGCCGATCCGGGCGCAGCCTCGGCGCCATGACCCGCGCGACACCGCCCGAAGGCCGCTACGCCTCGTTCGAGGCCTTCTATCCCTTCTACATCCATGAGCATTCCAACCGGACATGCCGGCGCATCCATGTGGTCGGCACGGGCCTGGTGGCGCTGGCCTTCGCCGTCTTCCTGGCGACGCGGAATCCCTGGTGGCTGCTGGCCATGCCGCTGGTCGGCTACGGCTTCGCCTGGGTCGGGCATTTCTTCTTCGAGAAGAACCGGCCGGCGACGTTTCGATATCCGCTGTGGAGCCTGATGGGCGACTTCCGCCTGTTCTGGGAAACGGTGTCGGGCCGCCGTCGGTTCTGACGAGACCGATGTTCGATTGAAGCTGCGCCGTGGTCGGAAACGCGCTAGGGTGCGGGTGCGGCAGGGGCCGCACCCCTGGGGGAACCATCATGAAGACCATCGCCGTCGCGACCGCCGTCGCGATCCTGTTGGCGCCGACCGCCAGCCTGGCTCAGAAGAGCGGCAGCCGACCCGACTACACCCTGAACCCCAACTATGGCTCGGTCAGCCTGGACGCCGGCTTCACGCCCGATCCATGGACCAAGTCGATCCTGGCTGGCGGCTCGGTCCCGGCCAGCGGCGCGCGGTCGGGCTGCCAGGGATCGGTCAGCGCCGCGCCGGACCTGCAGCTGTTCTACGAGGCGGGATCGCTGGACCTGACGGTCCGCGCCCATGCGTCGGAGGATGTCACCCTGCTGGTCAACACGCCCGGCGGCCAGTGGTACTGCGACGACGACAGCGGCGGGAACCTGGACCCCAAGATCACCATCTCCGGTCCGCAGAGCGGCCGCTACGACATCTGGGTCGGCACCTATAACGACAATATGGTCCAGTCGACGCTGGAGATCAGCGAACTGGGCGGGACCAGCGGCTCGGGCGGCGGCGGGCGGCCGGACATCACCCTGTCGCCGAACTACGGGACGGCGAACCTGCGCGCGGGCTTCACCCCCGATCCGTGGACCAAGTCGATCCTGGCCGGCGGCTCGGTTCCCGCCTCGGCCGCGCGCGAAGGCTGCGAGGGCAAGGTCAGCGCCGCCGCCGACATCCAGATCTTCTATGACGGCAGCAGCGACGCGGATCTGACGTTCAAGGTGACCGCCTCGGACGACACCACCCTGCTGGTCAATACGCCGAACGGCCGCTTCTATTGCGACGACGACAGCGCCGGCGGCCTGAACCCGAAGGTGACCATCACCAATCCTCAGGCCGGCCGCTACGACGTCTGGGTCGGTACCTACGGCGAGGACATGGTCGACGCGACCCTGCAGGTCACCGAACTGGACTGACGACGGAAGTCCCCGCGACGCGCGTCGAAGCGGGGAGGGGGATCGCGAAGCCGCGGAGGCGCCATTGCGCGCCTTCGCTCCCCGTCGCCGTCGCTCCCATTCTCCGTGGCTCCCATTCTCCGGGTAGGAGAGGGGATGACGGAAAGGGACGTGGTTCAACGAAACGACGGGAGAAACCGCAGCGGCCCCGCCCGCAACCGATCAGTTGGAGGCGCTTTCCCAGGCGGGCGGGCAGCCGTCGAAGTCGCCCGCGTCGACGATGGTCAGGGTGCGCATGTTCAGGCGCTGGGCCGGGCGCATCGAGCTGCGGCCCTGGCCGGTGAACAGGTCGATCTTGGCGCCCTTAATCGCGCCGCCGGTGTCCGAAGCGTACCAGTAGCCATCGTGGATGGAACCGTCGGCCAGGCGCAGGCCGACCGTCTCGCGGATGAACAGCTTGGTGCGGCGGGGAATGACGCGGGGATCGACCGCGACGGTGCGCATGGCGACCGGGCGGCAGCCGAGCGAATCGTTGCCCGTCGCTCCGCCCCCGCCGGCGTGATAGAGCCGCGCCGACGCGCGCCAGTCGGGATCGCCGTCCATCAGGGCGGCCTGTTCGACGCTCAGGTCGGAAGCGAGGTCGGAACCTTCGGCCGGGGCTGCGGGTTCAACAACCGGGTCCGCCGCGACAGCGACAGCGTAGGGGACCGGATCGCCCGCCAGTCCGGCGGCCAGGGTCCACAACATGGCGAGTGCGGCGGCGGCGCCGATCATGAGCTCGACTCACGGAGACGCCGGCCCCCAACGCAGCCGGCGCGCCCTTGTCCGCACCGGATCGGGCCAAAATGGGGCGCGCGGGCGCCCGGCTGTGGGTCATCCTGTGGAGCGCCGGCTCACAGCGCCTTGATCATCACCGACAGCGCCGTCCCCAGAAGATAGATCGCGAAGGCTTTTTTCAGGATGCGTCGGTCCAGCCGATGGGCCAGCCGCGCGCCGAGCGGGGCGGCGGCGGCGGTCATCACGCCCATCACCAGCGCCGCCGGCAGGTTCACATAGCCCAGCGACAGAGGCGGACGACCCGGCGCGTCCCAGCCGAAGACGGCGAATCCCACCGCGGCCGCCGCCCCGATGGCGACGCCGAAGCCGGAGGCGGTGGCCACGGCCTGGTGGATCGGCCGGCCGCACAAGGTCATGGTCATGCCGCCCAGGCTGCCGCCGCCCACGCCCATCATCGCGGACAGGAGGCCGATCGTCGCGCCTATGACCCGACGCGCCCAGCCCACCGGCATGTCGCGGCGCAGGACATAACGGTCCGGCAGCAATCCCATCTGGGCCGCCACCAGCATCAGGCAGGCGCCGTAGACGATGGCCAGCCCCTCCATCGAGGTCAGGCCCGCGACCGCCGCTCCGATCGCGCCGCCCAGCGCCACCCACGGCGTCCAGGTCCTGAGCACCGTCTCGTCCACCGCCCCGTGCGTGCGGTGCGCCGCCAGGGACCGGATCGCCGTGACCACGATGGTCGCCAGGGAGGTGCCGATGGCCGTATGCAGAGTGCCCTCGCCGCCGACCCCCAGCGTCGCGAAGGCGTAGAACAGCGCCGGCACGATGATGGTGCCGCCGCCCACGCCGAACAGGCCGGCGATGATTCCCCCGACGAAGCCGGCGGCGGCCAGGACGACGACAAGGAGCAGGATTTCGGACAGGGGGAGGCCGGACATGGGCCTCCCTAGAACCTGATCCGCTTGAGTTGAAGCGCTTCGCCCTTCGACGATGCGGTGAAACAGGCTCCAGGTTCAGGCTGGACCTTGGCCCGGCGTCACGCCGCCAGGGCGTTTCCGCGCCGCGCCTCGGCCTCGCGCACGGCCTCGATCGCGCGGTCTACGACCTCCAGCCCCGCGCCGGGCTGGATCGCCTCGACCGTCAGGATGCGGCGGAAGGCCCGCGCGCCCGGCCGGCCGTGCATAAGGCCCAGCATGTGCCGCGTCATGGCCGGCAGGGCGACGCCCTCTTCGAGCCTCGCGGCCATGTAGGGGCGATAGCGGTCCAGGGCGGCGTAGGCGTCCACGTCCGCCGTCGCCTCGCCGAAGATGCGGCGGTCGGCTTGGCCCAGCAGGGCGGGCTCGTGATAGGCGGCCCGGCCCAGCATGACGCCGTCCAGCGCAACGCCGTCGGCGTCGTCCAGATGCGCCTCCGCCTCGTCCAGGGAAGCGATCCCGCCGTTGATCGAGACCGACAGGCGCGGCCGCTCCCGTTTCAGTCGACGCACCAGGCCGTAGTCCAGCGGCGGCACGTCGCGGTTCTCCTTGGGCGACAGGCCCCGGAGCCAGGCCTTGCGCGCATGGACGACGAAGACCTCGACACCGACGGCGGCGCAGGCGTCGACCGTGGCGAACAGGCTGGATGCGGGGTCCTGGTCGTCCACGCCGATGCGGCATTTCACCGTCGCGGGCACGGACACGGCCTCGCGGATCGCCGCCATGCAGTCCGCGACCAGATCCGGCTCGCGCATCAGGCAGGCGCCGAAGCGGCCGGACTGGACCCGGTCCGAGGGGCAACCGACGTTCAGGTTGATTTCGTCATAGCCGAAGGATTCCCCGACCCTGGCCGCCTCGGCCAGTTGGGCCGGGTCCGATCCGCCCAGCTGCAGGGCGACCGGATGCTCCAAGGCGTCGAACCCCAGCAGCCGCTCGCGGTCACCATGCAGCACCGCCGGCGCCGTGACCATCTCGGTATAGAGCAGGGCGCGGGCCGTCAGGGCGCGATGGAAGGCGCGGCAATGCCGGTCGGTCCAGTCCATCATGGGGGCGATGGACAGCCTGCGGGCGTGATCGATCGACATCGGGTTCGTTGCGGCGGTTGAGGGCGTCAGCCCTCTCTATCCTCGATTTGCACCCGAAACATGACCTTTAATTTCCGCCGGGGCCGGGGAATGACGCGGTCGCGTGACCAGCCAGATGCCGGCGCAGACCAGGACCAGGGCGGCCAGGTTGCTCCAGCGCAGGAAGGACTCGCCGAGGAAGACGGCCGAGAGGCCGACGCCGAACACGGGCACCAGGAAGTTGAAGGCCGCGATCAGGCCCACGGGGTTGTGCTTGAGCAGCAGGCTCCATACCGAGAAGGCGACCGACGACAGAAGGGCGAGGTAGAGCAGCAGGCCGGCCGAGGCGAGGTCCACGCCTTCGATGCGCCCGCCGAACGCCAGCCCGCCGGCGGTGAGAAGTCCGCCGCCGATCAGCAGCTGCCAGGCCGTCATGACCATGGGGTCCATCGTTTCCGAAAGGCGCTTGCCGTAGATCGAGGCGGCGGCCAGGACGAAGGCGGCGATGGTCACGAAGCCTTCGCCGAGCAGGGTGAAGTCGAAGGTCAGCCGGCCTCCGCCGCCCAGGTTGACGACCACCACGCCCAGGAAGCCGATGAGGCAGCCGACGACCTTGCGCGCGCTGAGCCGGTCGTCCCTGTAGAGGAAGTGGGCCAGGGCCACGCTGAAGAACACGCCCGTCGCATTCATGATCGACGACTTGACGCCGGTCGCGTGCGCCAGGCCGACGTAGAAGAAAACATACTGGATGGCGGTCTGGGTCAGTCCCAGCAGCGCCACCTGGCGGATCTGGCGCGCGTCGCGGACCCGCACCGGCTTGCGCAGGAGACCGGCCAGGCCGAGCAGGATCAGGCCCGCAGCGGCGAACCGCCAGCCCGCGAACAGCATCTGGCTGGCCACGTCGCCAGCGGCGATGTGAAGCAGGGCGTAGCCGTTCTTGATCGCCGGATAGGCGCTGCCCCACAGGGCGCAGCAAAGGGTGGCCAGGGCGAAGACGCCGGTGCGGCTTCGGTACAGGGATGGTTTCAAGGCGCTGTTCGAGTCGGCCGCGCGAGGGACGCGGATCGGTTGAGCTGGAAGGAGATGAAAAGACACCGGTTACCTATAGAGTTTCGCCGGCTTCTCAAGCTGGTCTGATCGAGGCGCGGCCTTTCGACGCGAAGCGGCGGGCGGGAGGCGCGGCGACGGGCTGCGGTTTGACTTTCCCAGGGGACGGGCCATGAGTGCCGCCATGGTCCTCCAGACGGCGTTCGGCCGGTTCAGACATAGCGGCGGCAGCCTGAAAGCAGGCTAGCGCCCCCGGGACGGCGATTCATCGACGCGCCCGGGGCGAATCCCCCATGCGCGCGCCAGCGGCAAGGCTGGGCCGCCAGACGTCTACAGGAAACCTCATGTCTCTGCTCCCGAAACGCCGCGCGGGCGCCTCCGCGCGCTGGAACATCCCGTCGGCGCGCTCCGTTCGCGCGGAAGGCGCGGCCGTCGACCGCGAGCAGAGGGAACGCCTGCTGGTCGCGCGCGCGGCGGCGGAGGGCCTGGCGGAGGTCCAGGACGAGATCGCCGGGTGGTCTTCCCGTCTCGGCCGTTCGGACCTGTACTGGCGGCTGGAGGGACGCGCCCGCGCCCTGGTCGCCTCCGCCTCGGCGCGAGACCAGATCGCGGCCCGCGCCTACGCCTGCGCGGCCGAGGACATGACGTGGGACCGGCCGCCGCTCCTGCGCTGGACAACCTTCCTCCACGACCGGCCGCCGACCGCAGCCGAGCGGGCGGCCGTCCGCGAGCGGGTCCCGGCGGCGGATGCGTCCGTCGCGGCCAAAGCGCGGGCGCTGGGACTGGAACTGGAGCGCCGGATTCTCGATGGCGGCCGGCTCGAGGCCGTGCTGGAGGCCGGGCGCCGGTTGGAGGAGGCCGCCGTGCTCCAGAGGCTGATGTGGGACGATCCCCGGATCGAGGCCGGTCCCCGCCTGCGCCGCGTCATGTGCGCCGCCGCCGATGACCTGGAGACACGGGCGCGGCTGTTCCGATCCGGTGCGTCGGCGGGCGAGGAGACGGGGCGGCTGGCGCGGGCGGTGGTCCGCGGCTTGCGACGGTGGCGGCGCGGTCCGCGCGCCGATTGACTTCGGGAGCGGCGAGGCCATCTTTCACGACATGACAAAGTTTCCCCAGGCCTGGCGGCGGACGCCGCGCGCGGAGCGCATCGTCGCAGGCGGCTAGCTCCGGACCCGTCCTGGCGGGGCCGGAGCGACCTTCTCCTTCCTTCGGCCATTCCGCGAGACGCCCCGTCATGAGCAAGCCCCATCCCCCTTCCGCCCCGCCGTCCCGGACGCCGCCGATCGCGCTGCCGCGCGGCGACCTGGCGAGCCTGCTCGCCATCGCCTTCGATGGCCTGCTGGACGATCCGCGCGCCGCGGCGGCGCTGTTGGGCGAGGTCGAGCGGGCGGAGGTGTTCGAGGACGATCAACCCCGCGCCGGGCTGGTCCGGCTGGGCAGCCGGGTGGTGATCCATGACCGAGGGCGCGACCTGGACCGGCGGCTGACGCTGGTCGCGCCGGAGCAGGCCGACGCCGGCGACAATCGGATCTCGGTGCTCAGTCCGCTGGGAACGGGGCTGATCGGCCTCTCGGAGGGCCAGAGCATCCTGTGGAGCGACCGCCGGGGCGGAGCGATGGAGCTGGAAGTGCTGCAGGTCCTGCCGGCGACGATGGAGATCGACCGATGAGGGAGACGCCGCCTTCCGATGAGGGGACGATCATTCCCTTTCCCCGCGCGCCCCGGCCGAGGCCGGCGCAGGTCCCCGACGAGACGCCGGAGGGCGACCCGGACGGGCCGGACGGTCCTCGCGCCGCCTGACGTCCCTTCAGGCCGATGCGGCGGCGCGGGGCGTGACGTCCCGGATGACGAAGCTGGATTGGAGGCGCGCGACGCCGGGCAGGCGGGCGAGGATCTGCTTGTGGATGCCGTCGTAGGCGCCGGCCGAAGAGGCGGAGACCCGCAGCATGTAGTCGGCGTTGCCCGTCATCAGCAGGCATTCCTCGATCTCTGGATGGGTGCGCACCGCCGCCTCGAAGCGGGTCATGAAAGCGTCGGTCTGCCTTTCCAGCGTCACCATCACGATCGCGGCGACGCCGCCGACCGCCTCCGGCGCCAGGATGGCCGTATAGCCCCGGATCACGCCCCGGGCCTCGAGTTGCCGGATGCGCCGCGAGCAGGCCGAGGGCGACAGGCCCACGTCGTGGGCCAGTTCGATATTCGAGCGCCGCCCGTTCAGCCGGAGCAGCCGTAGGAGGCGGTGATCGATCTCGTCCAACATGCGGGCGACATGGTGCGTGATGCGCGGGATTGTTTCAAGAAGACGCGGCGGGGCGGCACGATCGACGACGGAAAGACGCCATTCGCCACGAGCGTTGCCCTAGAATCGCGCCCGCATGAGGCGGGCGTTTCGCCCATCGGTCCTCCAACGAGCAGGAAGACAGGGAGAGGCGGGCATGAGGGTGGCTGTTCTCGGCGCCGGCGTGATCGGCGTCACGGCGGCGTACTACCTGGCCGAGGCGGGGCACGAGGTCACGGTGCTGGAGCGCCGTTCCGGGCCGGGGCTGGAGACCAGCTTCGCCAATGCGGGCGAGATCTCGCCGGGCTATGCTTCGCCCTGGGCCGCGCCGGGCGTGCCGATGAAGGCGCTGCGATGGCTGCTGATGCGGCACGCGCCGCTGATCCTGACGCGACCGTTCGACAAGGCCGCCATGATCTGGCTGGCCCAGACGCTGCGCAATTGCGACGCGGGGCGCTACGCCGTGAACAAGGCGCGGATGGTGCGGCTGGCGGAATACAGCCGCGACCTGTTGCGGGACCTGCGGGCGCGCACCGGCATCGCCTATGACGAACGGACGCAGGGGACGCTGCAGCTGTTCCGCACCCAGGCCCAGGTCGACGCGACGGCCAAGGACATCGAGGTGCTGCGCCAGTCGGGCGTGGCGTTCGAGGTGCTGGATCGCGCCGGGTGCCTGGCCGCTGAGCCGGGACTGGCCCACGCCGCCAGCCCCATCGCCGGCGGCCTGCGCCTGCCCCAGGACGAGACGGGTGACTGCTACCTCTTCACCCAGGCGCTGACCGCCATGGCGCGGGACCTGGGCGTCGACTTCCGGTTCGATGTCGAGGTGCGCGGGCTGGAGCATGACGGCGCCCGGGTCACGGGTCTGCGGACGGCGCAGGGGCGGGTGGAGGCGGACGCCTATGTGGTGGCGACGGCGAACATGTCGCCGGCCCTGCTGAAGCCGCTGGGCGTGCGGCTGCCGGTGCTGCCGATCAAGGGATATTCGCTGACGGCGCCTATCGTCGACGAAGGGCGCGCGCCCGTATCCACTGTGCTGGACGAGACCTACAAGATCGCCATCACCCGCCTGGGCGATCGCATCAGGGTGGGCGGCATGGCGGAAGTGGCCGGTTTCGACCTGAGCCTGTCCGCCGCGCGCGAGGCGACCCTGGCGCATTCGCTGGAGACTCTGTTCCCTGGCGCGGGCGACCTGGGCCGGGCGTCGTTCTGGGCGGGCCTGAGGCCGATGACGCCGGACAGCACGCCGATCGTGGGCGGCACGCCGCTTCCCAACCTGTTCACCAGCACGGGCCACGGCACCCTGGGCTGGACCATGGCCTGCGGCTCCGGAAAGCTGATCGCCGACCTCGTCAGCGGCCGCACGCCGGATATCGAGGCGGAAGACCTGTCCGTGCGGCGCTACGGGCGGGGCTAGTTCGGGCGGCCGGTGGTCATGCCCAGGCGATAGGGCTCGCCGGCGGCGACGGCGGGCGGGACGTCCGGCGGGATCAGGCGCGCCGCGCCGTCCAGGCCGCGGCCCGTGACGTTGTCGATCGCCAGCTTCGGGCCGCTGAAGACGTTGACGCTGACGTTCTCGATGGTGACGTTGGTCATGTTGGCCAGGGTGATCCCGCGCCCCGCGCTGCCGGTGATGTCGCGCAGGACGAAACCGTCCAGCGGCTTGTCGGGATGGATGTTGACCGCCTCGACCAGGATCGGCGCCTCGGTCACGCGGATGCGCTCGAAGACGAAGTTGCGGACGGTGGGTATGCCGTCCAGCCCCGGAACCGGGAACTGATCCTGCTTGCCGCTGTCCAGGAAGTTCAGGCGCAGGAAGCCGTAGCCGGCGCCCGACACCTCCAGGTCGCGCATGACGATGTCCTCGATGAAGGCGCCCCGGCCCGGCCGGGTCTTCAGATAGATGGCGAAGGTGCGCGCCATCAGGCACTGGCAGCGCTCGACCAGCACGCGGCGGATGCCGGCGGAGGTTTCGCTGCCGATGCCGATGCAGGCCCAGTGGTGGTCGCGGAAGACGCAGTCGGTGATGGTCACGTCCTCGGTCGGGCGGGCGATGACATTGCCCTCCATGCCGCGTCCGGACTTCAGCGAGATGCAGTCGTCCACCGTGTCGAAGTCGCAGCGGTCGATGACCACGCGCCGGCAGGAATCCACGTCGATCCCGTCGGCGCCGCCCCGCACCGTCATTCCGCGGAACACCACGTCCTCGCAATAGACCGGATGGATCGACCACATGTCGTTCTGCTCGGTGAAGACGTCGGCGACGCTGAGACCGCGCACCTCGACGAATTCCAGCAGGCAGGGGTGGCGATAGCCGGTCGCCTCCTCGATTCGGCGCTTGATGGCCTTGGAGGCCAGGATCCGGCCCTTGCCGGCGATGCCGACGTTGCGCGCGTCCTGGGCCCAGACCAGGCCGATGTAGCCGGGGACCCAGCGGCCCTCCCAGCGCACCTGCATGACCGGATAGTCCGCGATGTCCGGCGATCCCTGCAGCGTGGCGTCCTCCTCCACCCGCAGGACCGTGTTGGAGCCGATGCGGACCGGGCCGGTCAGGAAGACGCCGCCGGCCAGGACCACTTCGCCCCCGCCCAGCACGGCGCAGCGGTCCAGCGCCTGCTGGATCGCCAGGGTGTCCTTGGTCGCGCCATCGGCCCTGGCGCCGAATTCGCGCGGGTCGATCCGCAGGCCGGTCTGGGGCGGAGCGAAGGGCGCGGCGGCGGTCGGGATCACCTGGGCGCGGGCGACCGGGGCGATGGCGGCCGCGACGGCGCCCAGGCTGGCGGCGGTCAGGAAGGCGCGGCGGTTGGCGGGCGGGGTCATGGCGATCTCAGCGGCGGGAAGGGGAGGACGGCGCGACGGGATCGCGCGCGCCCCGGAAGACGACATGGGCGGCGGGCGCGGCCTGGGCCGCCGCGTCGGCGGTCAGGGTCTCGCCGATGGAATTCACCGGATTGACCAGGGTCAGGCGATCGCCCAGCACGGCCATCAGGTCCGGCAGGTCGTAGCGGCGCAGCACGCCGGGCAGGTTGACCTCGGCCATGTCGCGGCTGATCGGCCGCTCGGTGAACTGGCGGTAGTCGAGGATCGATCCGACGGTCGTGACCTGACCGATGCGGTCGTCCAGCACGGCGGCGTGCAGGGCGACGGGCCCCAGGGCGCCGGCGCCCTGGATGGCGATACGGCGCGGATCGACGTCCGGCCGCGCGCCCAGCCAGTTCATGGCGGTGATCGCATCGTCCACGCGTAGCCCGACCGGCGTGCGGCCGACCAGCAGGGCGCGCAGCGACAGCAGGGTCCAGTCGCCGGTCAGGGTCGACTTGACCTCTTCGGTCCCGCCCGCGCCGCGCGGCTCCAGCGCCAGCACATTCCAACCGGCCCTTGTCCAGGCCGCGAACTGGGCCTCCAGCATCGCTGGCGGCGGAGCGCCCAGAAGCAGCAGCGTCGGCTTGCGGCCCGCACCCCGGGCGCCGGCGAACGATCCCATGACCTCCATGCCGTCGATCGAGAAGGTCGCCGGCGTGACGTCATAGCCGTCGTGCGGGGCGGGCGCGCCCAGCGCCGCCCGGGCTTCGTCGCCGGGCGCGACGGTGGTGCGGGCGATGTCGCGGATGGCGACGCGCAGGCGGGCCTGGCGTGCGGCCTGGGTCTCCCCGGCGGGCGTCTCCGGTTGCTCCCGCTCGGCCTGGGCGCGCGCCAGGGACTGGAGCGTCTCGCCGCCGATGGAGGTGGACAACTGGCCGGTCTCGGTGACCCGCAGGCGCGCGGCGTCCCCGACCGGCGCCGGAACGAAGGTCTGCGGCGCCGGGTCGTCCTTCAGCCAGCGGGTGAAGAAGCCCAGGATCTGCGGCGCGATAGGCCCCAGGTTCCCGTGACCGCCCGGTCCCTCGATCAGGGTGATGCGGTCCTCGGCGCCCATGACGCCGTAGAAGCGCCGGGCCTCGGCGTAGGCGGCGCGGGCGCCGGCGATGGGGAACATGTCCTCGGTGGTCGAGACGACGGCGTAGGGGCGGGGCGCCGCCAGTTCCACCCAGTCCGGCAGGTCCAGCCCGCGCTCGATGAAGAAGGGGATCGACTGCTCCGCGTCCTGCGGCCCGGTCTCGCCCGGCGCCAGCAGGTGGTCGTAGTCCGTGACGTAGCAGGCCGTCGCGGTCGCCTTGATGCGCGGGTCCAGCGCCGCGAGATAGGCCGTCATGGTGCCGCCGCCCGAGCAGCCAAAGGCGCCGATCCGCTGATCGTCCACTTCGGGCCGCGCCATCAGATAGTCGACGCCGCGCACGGCGTCCTGGATGAAGTAGCGCGACACGTGCCCGCCGGTCGGCAGCGACTGGCCGAAGGCCATGCTGTGTTCGCCCGTGGGCCGGCCGACCTTGGAGGCGCCGATCTCCGGGTCGAAATGCTGGAGGCGCTCGCCCTCGCCGACGATGTCGATGGCCAGCACCACGAAGCCGGCGCGCGCGAAATTGGCGGCGAAGGCGTGGTTGCTGATCTTGCCGTCCGTCCCGTGGCCGGGCTGGACGATGATGGCCGGGTAGGGGCCGTCGCCCGTCGTCGGGCGATAGAGATTGGCCGTGACGCGATAGCCGGGCAGGCTCTCGTACCAGAGTTTCTCGATGTCGAAGCCGTCTTCGTGGACCACGCCGGTGGTCGCCGAGACGACCGGGCCGGCGGCGGTCTTGAACTCGATCATCTCCGACAGCAGGGCGCGGACGCGGACCTGGCGGGCGCGGGCCTGATCCTCGGTGGTGATGGCGGCGACGGCGTCCCGACGCGCCGCCGTGCGGCGGGCGGCCTCCTGCGTCAGCCAGTCGGTCAGCCGGTCGCGGGCGGTCCGCGCCGCCTCGGCGTGGGTCGCGGCCTGCGCCAGGACCGGCGCGGGGGACGCCAGAATCATGAACGGGAGAAGGGCCGAGACGGACAGGGCGGACAGGCGGTTCATCGACATTCCCAGGCTCCTGATTTCATCCGTGCCGGCTGGCGGGACGAACCACGCCGCCCGGCGTCGGGCCGTCGACGGCCCGGCCGTTGCGACGGACGTGGCGATAGGTCACGCCCTGGACGTTCGAGACGATGTCCGGTTCGTCGGCGCGGACGAAGTCGCAGTCGCGGACCGCGATGTTGCGGATCGGCGCCGTCTCGAACCCCTGGAGGTCCAGCACTCGTTCGCAGCGCCCGACCAGCACCCGCTCCAGCGTCAGGCCGTCGAACACCGGCGTGAATCCGCCGCTCGCCCCTTCGCCATAGTTGTAGTCGACCGTCACCGCCGCCCGCGCCACCTGGCCGATGGTCACGTCGCGGACGTGGACGTTGGCCAGAGTTCCGCCGCGCATGGCGTTGTTCTTGAAGCGGATCGCCGTGTTCAGCCGGGGGCTGTCCATGCGGCAGTTCTCGACGAAGACGTTGCGCACGCCGCCGGTGATCTCGCTGCCCAGGGTCACGCCGCCGTGGCCGTCCATCATGACGCAGCCCGAGACGATGATGTTCTCGCTGGGCCTGTTCAGCCGCCGGCCGTCGGCGTTGCGGCCGGACTTGATGGCGATGCAGTCGTCGCCGGTGTCGAAGACGCAGTCCTCGATCAGCACGTCGCGGCAGGATTCCGGATCGCAGCCGTCGTTGTTCGGCCCGTGGCTGGAGATGGTCACGCGCCGGACGGTGACGTTCTCGCACTCGACCGGATGGATCTCCCACATCGGCGAGCGGACGATGGTGACGCCCTCGATCAGCACGTTCCGGCAGCGATACGGCTGGATGAACTGGGGCCGGATGGTCGAGCCGGGGCCGAACAAGCGCGCCTCGACCGGCGCGCCCTCCTCGGCCAGGCGGCGCAGGCGGGCGGCGTCGCCTTCCTGGCCGTCGGCGCCCCGCTTGCGCGCCCACCAGGTGTCGGGACTGGCGGCGCCGTCCAGGATCCCGTGGCCGGTGACGGCGATGTTCTCCTGGCCGTAGGCGTAGATGAAGGGGGATATCCCCATGAACTCCGTGCCCTCGTAGCGGGTCAGCACGGGCGGGAAATAGTCGGCCTGGTTCTGCGAGAAGCGGATCGTGGCCTCGCGGTCCACATGCAGTTCGACGTTGGACTTGAGGTGGATGGGGCCGGTCAGGAAGACGCCGCCCTCGGCCACCACGCGCCCGCCGCCGGGGGCGGCCGAGGCCGCGGCGATGGCGCGCCGAAAGGCCTCGGTGCAGTCGGTGACGCCGTCCGGCCGCCCGCCGAACTGCTGGGGCGTGAACCGGTTGGCGCGGGGGAAGACCGGAGGCCGGATGCGGGCGCGGATGGCGCGCGCCTCCTCCCAGGGGTCGGGTTCCGAAAAGGGCGCGGGATCGGCGGCGCGCGCCTCGGCCCGGAAGGGCAAGGCGGCGGTCAGGACGGCGGCCGTTCCCAGACGGCCAAGGTCCCGACGCGCGGGAAGGTTCACTTTGATCACGGCGGGTCTCCGGTCTCGAGAACAGGGGCGGGCCTTCACGGCGCGCGGCGGTCTAGGCGTGCGGAGAGGCGTGGGCGCCGGGCGCGACTGTGCACAGGTTATCGAAGCGGGAATGGTCCCTGGTCATGTCGACATCCTCCCCAGGATGGCCCGGCGCGCCTGAGATGGCTTTTCTGACACCGGTGTCTAATCGGCATCTTTGCTGATATTCCACCGGTGTCAATCGTCCTTCCGCCAAGCCGCGCCATGGCCTGTCGATGAGCCGCATCGCCGGGGCTGTCCCGGCGAAGGCCGAGGGTTGATGATCAAGTCAAATCTCGCATCGGTCGATAGACCCTTTGGCTTAGACCGGAAAAGAACGGGTCGATACCGTCGGCTCAACAGGCGAAAGAACCAGACCGCAGGTGCGGTCGCCGCCCAAGACGACAGGAAACGCATGTCCAGAATGACCCCCAGGGAGATGGCCGCCGCGATTGGCGAGGGGCTGCTGTCTTTCCCGGTCACCCACTTCGACGACAAGGGCAATTTCGTCGAGGACGCCTACCGCGAACATTGCGGTTGGATGCTGGAGCGCCCGCTGGCTGGCCTGTTCGCCGCCGGCGGCACGGGTGAGTTCTTCTCCCTGAAGCCGGCCGAGGTGGATCGCGTCGTCAAGGCCGCGGTCGCCGAATCGGCCGGCCGCACCCCCGTGGTGGCGGGCGCCGGCTACGGTACGGCCATCGCTGTGGACATGGCCCAGGCGGCCGAGGCCGCCGGCGCCGACGGCGTCCTGTTGCTGCCGCCCTTCCTGATGTTCCCCAGCCAGGAAGGCCTGGCCGCGCACGTCGAGGCGGTGTGCAAGGCGACGCGCCTGGGCGTCATCGTCTACAACCGCGACAACGCCATCCTGACCGCCGACACGATGGAGGCGCTGTGCGCGCGCAACCCGAACCTGGTCGGCTTCAAGGACGGCGTCGGCGACATCGAGCTGATGATGCAGGTCTACGCCCGCATGGGCGACAGGCTGACCTATGTCGGCGGCCTGCCGACGGCCGAGACCTTCGCCCCGGCCTATCTGGAGATGGGGGTGACGACCTATTCCTCGGCGGTCTTCAACTTCGTGCCGGACTTCGCGCTGAACTTCTACGACGCCGTGCGGCGGCGGGACCATGACACGATCATGGCCGGTCTGCGCGACTTCGTCCTGCCGTATGTGGCGCTGCGCAACCGGGGCAAGGGCTACGCCGTCTCGATCGTCAAGGCCGGCATGCGCGCGATCGGGCGCAGCGCCGGCCCGGTGCGGCCGCCGCTGACCGACCTGTCCGAGGCCGAGTTCGGCGAACTGCAGGCGCTCATCGCCCGCGTCCAGCCCCCCGAGGCGCGTCGCGCCGCGAACGGCTAGCGGGTGTTCGCCGCGCGGCGAAGCGCCTAAGGCTTCCCGGAGAGGGGAGGGCGGTCATGTTCGAACTGAGCCAGTTGCGCTGTTTCGTGGCGGTGGCCGAGGAGCTGCATTTCGGCCGCGCGGCCCAGCGCCTGAACATGACACAGCCGCCGCTGAGCCGGCAGGTCCAGCTCCTGGAGCGCATCCTGGGCGTGGTCCTGCTGGATCGCACCAGCCGCTCGGTGCGGCTGACCCCGGCGGGGCGTTCCTTCCTGATCGAGGCGCGGCGCATCCTGCGCCTGGCCGAGACTGCCGCCCTGGCGACGCGGCGGATCGCCAGCGGCGACGCCGGACGCGTGGCGATCGGCTTCACGGCGGCCTCGGGCTACAGCTTCCTGCCGCGGCTGGTGGAGTTGGGCCGCACGCGCCTGCCCAGCGTCGACCTGGCCCTGCGTGAGATGGTCACGGGCGAGCAGATCGAGGCCCTGCTGACCGGCCGGATCGACCTGGGGCTGATCCGGCCGCCGCTGAACCGGCCCGAGTTCGACAAGGTGCGGGTGATGACCGAACCCCTGGTCGCCGCCCTGCCGTCCGACGACCCACGGCTGGCCAAGCCCGTGCTGGCGCTGGAGGACTTCGACCAGCGCCCGATGGTCATGTACGCCCCCGAGGGGGCCGGCTATTTCCACGGCATGCTGAGCGGTCTGTTCGACGCCGCCGGCGTCGCGCCGCACTACGTCCAGCACATGAGCCAGATCCATTCGATCCTGGCCCTGGTCCACGCCCGCATCGGCGCCGCCGTGGTGCCCGAGGCGGCGATGCGGCTGCATTTCGACGGCGTGACCTTCCGCCCTCTGGACATCACACCCGAGCGGCCGGTCGAACTGTTCGTCGCCTGGCGCCGCGACAACGACAATCCCAGCCTGAAGCCGCTGCTGACGCTGATCGAGGCGCAGTCCCCCGCCTCCTGAAGGAGTAAAGCCCATGAGCCCGACCCGCCGCGATGTCTGCGCCGCCGCCGCCCTGGCGAGCCTGATCCCGGCGGGCGGCGCGTGGGCGCAAGGGGCCGCGCCGGTGGCGCGCACCCGGCATGGCCGGGTGGCCGGCGTGTTGGACGGCGACATCAAGGTGTTCCGGGGCGTGCGCTACGGCGCCGACACGCGCCCGCGCCGCTTCCGACCGGCCGAGACGCCCCAGGCGTGGGACGGGATCGCCGACGCAACGGCCTATGGCCACGCCTCGCCGCAGAAGAGCGATGAGCCGGACCAGAGCGAGGACTGCCTGTTCCTGAACGTCTGGACGCCGGAGCTGGCCGACGGCGGCCGGCGGCCGGTGATGGTCTATGTCCACGGCGGCGCCCACGCCAACGGTTCCGGATCCAGCCCGCTGTATGACGGGTCCGCCCTGTGCCGGCGCGGCGATGTGGTGGTGGTGACGCTGAACCATCGGCTGAACATCTTCGGCTACAACGGCCTGGGCCAGCTTCTGCCGCGCGAATTCGGCGCCTCGGGCAGCGTCGGCAATCTGGACCTGATCCTGGCGCTGGAGTGGGTGCGCGACAACATCGCGGCCTTCGGCGGCGATCCCGGGAACGTCACCGTCTTCGGCCAGTCGGGCGGCGGCGGCAAGCTGGTGACCCTGATGGCCATGCCGCGCGCGGCGGGGCTGTATCACCGGCTGATCACCATGAGCGGCCAGCACGTCACCGCCATGGGGCCGCGGCACGCCGAGTTGCGGATGCGCCGGGTCCTGGATCACTTCGGCCTGACGCCGGAGCGGGCGGGGGAACTGGCCGCGCTGCCGGCCGAGCGGCTCAAGGAGGCCCTGACCCTGGATGATCCGATCGAGAAAGGGGACATGTATTTCTGGTCGGTGATGGACCACGATACGCTGCCGCGTCACCCCTTCGTGCCGGACGCGCCGCGCGAGAGCGCGCACATCCCCATGATCATCGGCAACACCCATGACGAGTTCGGCGGCGGCGCGGCGGGCGGACCGGGCGCGCCGGAGATCACCTGGGACACCATCGCCGCCCGCCTGGCGCCGCAGATGGTCCTGGACCTGAACGCCCAATATGTCGTCGACTGGTATCGGGCCCGCTTCCCCCGGATGACGCCGCGCGAGGTCTTCGTCGCCGCCGTGACCTGCGGCCGATCGCGGCCCGGCCACCTGATCCAAGCCGAGGAGCGGGCCAAGCTGAACGGTCCGACCTGGATGTACCAGCTCGACTTCGCCTCGCCGGTCGAGCCCTGGCGCGGCGCCTACCACAGCTTCGACATCGGCCTGGCCTTCGACAATTGCGACAAGCCCGGGTCCAAGGCCGGAACGGGGGCCGAGGCGCGTAAGGTCGCCGAGGCGATGAGCGAGACCTTCATCGCCTTCGCGCGCACCGGCGATCCGAACAACGCCGCCATTCCGGCCTGGGGCCGCTACACCCTGCCGGAGCGGGCGACGATGATCTTCGACGTGGACAGCCGCGTGGAGAACGACCCGCGCGCCGACGAGCGCCGCCTGTTCCAGACGGCGCCCTTCCTCAAGCTGGGGACCTGAGCCCGCTCAGCGCTCCCAGGGGAAGGTCAGGGTCGGCGGATTGACGTAGCGGTCCATGGCCAGCACCAGCCGCGCTCCGGCGCCCGGCTCCAGCCGGACGGTGAAGCTGTCGGCGTTCACCGCCTGGTGCGCGCCGTCCAGGGTCACGTCACGGATGCGGTGCTCGCCATAGCCGCCGCCCTGGACGACCACGGTGCGCGCCGCGACGGGGCTGAGGTTGACCAGGGTCACGGCCGTCTCGTCGGCGGTCATCCGGTCGACCAGCGCCGCCACGTCCTCGGGCACGCCCGCGCGCCGGCGGTCGCCGTCGAAGTAGCGCAGCCGCGCATAGAGCGGCGAGCCGCCCGAGTTGGAGGAGGTCGAGGACCAGGCGGGCCGCGCCAGGTGGATCGCGCCCATCATGGTCTGCATCAGGGCGGTGACCTGGGCCGGGTTCTGGTCCATCACGGCGTCGGCCAGGCGAGTGTCGGGCGTGGTCGTATCCTGGCGCTGGGCCTCGGCGCGCCTGTAAACCTCGGCCAGGTCCTTCTTCAGCGCGGTCACGGGATAGGCCGGGTCGCGGCCTTCCAGATAGGCGACCCAGGGGTGGTCCGGGGCGCGGCGACGGTCGCTGTCCTTCATGGAGAACCACCAGATGTCCAGCGCATTGGCCTGGTTGAGCCCGTCCTTCCAGCCGTACCAGCCCTCGGGCCCGTACATGGACGGCGTCTGAACCTTGCCGCCGACGGTTCGGCGCTGGGCGTTGATGCGATCGGTCTGGCGCCGCCAGGTTTCCAGATACTTGTCGTCGCCGGTCAACAGATAGGCGTTGAAGAAGCCGATGATGGTGCGCGGCACGCGATTACGGTTCTCGCGCCGGCCGTTGGTCGGATTGACCGGGGAGAAGCCCCAGCCATAGGCGCCGCCCCACCAGTTGCCGTCCGCCGAAGAACCGATCACCCCGTCCAGCCCGACGTTGGAGGGCAGGATGTCGTCGTTGGCCCGCGCCCGTTCAGCCCAGGCGTCGACATAGCCCACCAGCCAGTCGCGGTACTTCGCCTCGTGCTCCAGCATATAGGCGTTCAGCGCCAGCCCGGTGCAGAAGAGGTTTAACGGGTGGTCGCCGACGACATCGGTATATTCTTCGTAGTGCTGCAGGAACTCCGCGTAGGAATCCTCGCCGTGGCCCAGGTGGAAGCCGCTCGTGTCGAACGGATCGCCGGCCCAGTCGAGCGGCGTCGCCTTCCGCAGCATCGGCCCGCGGCTGCCGTTTATCAGGCTGCGGATGACGCGGTGCTGCGGGTCGTAGTTCGGCGCGTCCGGATCCTCGCCCATGTACAGGCCGGCGAAGCGGCGCGCCCGGTCGCGGAAGCGGGGATCGTTCGGGTCCGACAGCCCCTGCACGTGGAACAGGGTCATTTCCTCGGAGTGGTGCTGCCAGTCGTTCTGGACGTGGAACTCCTTGTAGAACATGCCCTGGCGGCCGACCTCGACATCGGTCGTCTTCGCCGCGGTGAACTGGCGCAGGTGGCCTTCCCAGGCCTGGGTATACATGGCCTTGATGCTGTCGGGCGCGCCCAGGGCGTGCAGCTGCACCCAGTCGTTGACGTTCTCGATCGCGTCGTCGGGCCCGTCGTTGGCGCCCCACCGCTCGAAGTGCAGATAGTAGCCGCGCTCGTCGAAATAGCGATTGTAGTAGACGGCGCAGGCCTGGGTCGTGACGTCGAGCAGTTCGCGCTGGAGCAGGGCCCAGTCCGGGGCCGCCATCGGCGTGGCGACGCGGATCGTCGGCGCGGCGTGCGCGGCCCTGGCCGAGGCGCCGAGCGCCGCCGCCGAGACGCCGGCCAGGAAGGTTCTGCGGTTCGCGCGCATCAGGCTTTCTCCGTGGAGGTCAGGGTCAGGCGCTCGATCCGGCCGGTGACCAGGAAATAGGCCGCGACGACCAGCAGGCAGTGAAGGCCGACGAACCACAGGGCGCCGTCGAAGGAGCCGGTCGCGGCGACGATGTAGCCGATGACGATCGGCGTCACGATGCCGGCCGTATTGCCGAAGGTGTTGAAGATGCCGCCGGTCACGCCGACGAATTCGCGCGGCGAGGTGTCCGACACCACGGCCCAGCCCAGGGACGCGACGCCCTTGCCGAAGAAGGCCACCGCCATCATCACGATGACCAGCCACTCCTGCTCGATATAGACGCAGGTGATGATCAGGGCCGCCAGGATCATGCCGAACAGGAGCGGGGTCTTGCGGGCGATGGTCAGGGAGCCGGTCCGCCGCAGCAGGATGTCGGAGATCACCCCGCCCAGCACCCCGCCGGCGAAGCCGCACACCGCGGGAGCCGCGGCGGCGAAGCCCGCTTCCAGGATGTTCAGCCCGCGTTCCTTGACGAGGTAGATCGGGAACCAGGTGACGAAGAAATAGGTCAGGACGTTGATGCCGTACTGGCCGATGAAGACGCCCATCAGCATGCGGCTGCCCAGCACCTGTTTGACATTGCCCCAGGTGAAGGCGGCCGACTTGGTGACCGTGCGGTCCTCCATGCGGATCAGCCCGCCGCCGGCCTCGATGTGGGCCAGTTCGGCGGCGTTGACGCGCGGGTGGTCGGCGGGGCTGCGGACCATCTTCCAGAAGACGAAGGCGGCGACGATGCCCAGGCCGCCCATGACGAAGAAGACCGAGTGCCAGTCGAAGGTGTGCACCAGCCAGCCCATGAAGGGGGCGAACACCACCAGCGAGAAATACTGCGCCGAGTTGAAGATGGCCGAGGCGGTGCCGCGCTCGGAGCCGGGGAACCAGGCCGCGACCAGGCGCGCATTACCGGGAAAGGACGGGCTTTCGGCCAGGCCGACCATGAAGCGCATCAGGAACAGGCCGATGAAGATCGCCCCGCCGGCCAGGAAGCCGGAGAAGCCCTGCAGCAGGGTGAAGAAGGACCAGGCCGCGACGGCCAGGGCGTAGATCAGCCGGGTGCCGAAGCGGTCGAGCAGGGCGCCGCCGGGAATCTGGCCGATGACATAGGCCCAGGCGAAGGCCGACAGGATGTAGCCCATCTGCACCGGGTCCAGCCCCAGGTCGCGCGAGGCGGCGTCGCCGGCGATGGAGAAGGTGGCGCGATCGGCATAGTTGATCGTCGTCAGCAGGAAGATCAGCAGCAGGATCTGGTAGCGGACCCAGGTGCGACGTCCGGTCGCGGGAGCGGCGGGCGTGGCGGAACTCTGGAGCATCGGCGTGTTTCCTCGATCTGGGAGACGGATCGAGGACGTGGTTCGCCGCCTGGCCGACTCCTCCCGGTAATTGCGCCTCTGCGGGCGCTTCACGGCGACGATAGGCGTCGCGGCGCCCAGGCGTCTAAGCCAAAAGACCTATAGATCGATACCTTTCCGGCATCGATGAGGAAACCGGTATCAGTTCACATCTTGTATTGGTTGATGCCCTCTTGGGATTGGCGTGCATCGATCCGCCGAACCTATGGTCTTCATCGAGCGGACCGGCATCCGGTCGGCCGTCGGCGCGGGGTCTCCTAGCGTCGCCCAAGGAGAGATCCGCCTCTACGCGGACGAACAGGGGAAGGAAACAGACGATGCGTCTCACGCATGGATTCCAATTCGCGCTCAGGACGGGCGCTTCGGTCGTCGCGATGACCTTGGCCGCCGGCGCGGCCTTCGCGCAGGATGCGCAGACGAGTCAGCCGACCCAGGTCGACGAGATCGTGGTCACCGGCTTTCGCGCCAGCCTTCAGAACGCGTTGAACATCAAGCGCAACGAGAGCGGCGTGGTCGACGCCATCTCCGCCGAGGACATCGCCGACTTCCCCGACCTGAACCTGGCGGAGTCGCTGCAACGGATTCCCGGCGTCGCCATCACCCGCCGGTCCGGCGAAGGCCGCCAGATCTCGGTGCGCGGCCTGGGCTCCGACTACACCCGCGTCCGCGTCAACGGCATGGAGGCGATCGCCACCTCGTCGGGCACCTCCAACTCGGGCGGCACCAACCGGGGCCGGGGCTTCGACTTCAACATCTTCTCCTCGGACCTGTTCTCGAACCTGATCGTGCGCAAGACCGCCTCGGCCGAGGTGGACGAGGGCTCGCTGGGCGCGACGGTCGACCTGAACGCCTCCCGGCCGTTCGACACGCCCGGGCGCAAGCTCGTCCTGTCGGCGCAGGGCAGCTACAACGAACTGGCCGGCGACGTGACGCCGGGCGTGTCCTTCCTGGCCAGCGACCGGTTCCTGGACGACCGCCTGGGCGTCCTGATCTCGGCCGCCTACGACGAGCGCCATCTGATCGAGGAAGGCGCCAACATCACGCGCTGGACCTACGGCGGCTCCAACGGCGGCTGGAACGCGGCGTCGACCGTGGACGGTCTGGTCACGGGTGACCAGCCCGGACAGCTGAACTATATCGTTCAGGGGTATGACGATGCCCAGAACGGGATTTACGCGCCCCGCATCCCGGCTTACGCCAGCTACGACACCTCCTCGAAGCGGCTGGGACTTTCGGGCGCGGTGCAGTTCCGGCCCAGCGACGCGACCCTGATCACCATTGAGGGGCTCTACTCCAAGTTCGAAGGGCTGCGGCTCGAGTCGCAGCTCCAGGCCCTCGGCCTCAGCCGTCCCAATTCGGGCAAGCCGGACTCCATCATCCGCAGCGGCGTGCTGGACGGCAACAACCTGGTCCAGGCCAATATCGACAACGTCGACCTGCGCACCCAGTCCAGCCGCAACGAACTGAACACGGAGTTCAAACAGGTCACCAGCGTGATCGAGCACGACTTCAGCGACCGCGCGCGCATCAAGCTGACGGCCGGACGTTCGGAGTCGGCCTACAGCGACCCGGTGGCGACCATCGTCACCTTCGAACGGATCGACTCCGACGGTTTCTCCTACGACTTCCGCCCGCGGATGATGGAGATGGGCCTGGGCTTCGACGCCACAGATCCGAACGCCTGGTACACGGCCGCAGGAACCTCGGAGGTGCGCTTGACGCCGGAGTGGGTCGACAACGCCTTCACCACCTTCAAGGCGGCGGGCGAATACGACCTGACCGACAATCTGACCCTGAAAATCGGCGCCGACTACAAGCGGTTCGACTTCGAGAACCGCGCTCTGAAGCGGCCCAGCACCTACGTTACGCCGGAACTGACGGCGGGCGCCGACATCGCCGCCGTGTCGCGAACCTTCAACTTCGATGAAGGCCTTGGACTTCCGGATACGGCGCTCCGTTCCTGGCTGGCGCCGGACCTGGACAAGTACATCGCCGCTTACGACATCTACAGCGGCGAAGGCATGTGGGAGATGGTGGAAAACACCGGCTCCACGGCCAAGGTGCGGGAGGCGACGACCGGGATCTACGCCCAGCTCGACTTCCGCTTCACCGCCTTCGGCCTGCCGTGGCGCGGCGACATCGGCGCGCGCTGGTTCCAGACCGAGCAGGAATCTGGCGGCAACGCCGTGGTCGCCGGAGAGGTCTCCTTCGTGACGGTCGAGAACGACTACGACATGGTGTTGCCTTCGGCGAACCTGTCGGTCGACATCACCGACACTCTCGTGGGCCGCATCAGCGTCGCCGAGACGATCGCGCGGCCCGGTCTGGGCAGCCTATCGCCGGGCGGCAACGTCTCGGTGCAGGGCGCCAACCGGAACTATTCGTCCGGCAACCCCTTCCTGGACCCCACCAAGTCCAAGAACCTGGACCTGTCGCTGGAATGGTATCCGCAAAGCGGCGCCATCCTGGCCGGGGGCTTCTTCTACAAGGACATCGACACCTTCGTTCAGACGTTGCGCGGCGAGGCGGTCTACAGCACCCTGGGGCTGCCCAACTCGCTGATCGCGGGAACGGAAGCGACGCCGGACATGGTGTTTTCGGTCACCCGGCCAGTAAACTCCGACGGCGGAGAACTCTACGGTTTCGAGCTGAACCTGCAGCAGCCCTTCACCTTCCTGCCGGGCTTCTGGTCGAACTTCGGGGTGCTGGCCAACTACACCTTCGTGGATTCCGACATCGAGTACGTCACTTCCACCACCCCCGGCGCGCCGGTGGTCAACGCGACCCTGCTGGGCCTGTCGAAGAACGCCTGGAACGGCACTCTCTATTACGAAGACGACAAGTTCAGCGCGCGGGTCTCCGTCGCCTATCGCGACAAGTATCTGACAGGCGTGCCGGGCAACGACTTCAACAGCTGGCACGGCACCAACGCCACGACCAATGTCGACGCCCAGGTCAGCTACAATCTGACCGACAGCGTGCGCCTCAGCATCGAAGGCCTGAACCTGACCGACGAGTACAACGACCTCTATGTCGACGAGAGCAACCGGCTGAACGCCTACACCCACACCGGGCGGCAATACGTGGTCGGCCTGCGCTACACCTTCTGAGCGAACCTCCCCCTGTTCGCCTTGCGCCGCCTCGAAAGGGGCGGCGCTTTTTTGTGCGCCGCGGCGGATCGCGCCCGCCTCATGCCCCTGCGCCCGACGTGGTTGCCACGGCGGCGAGTCTGCGTGTAGGAGGGCCGCTCCTGTTGGGGAGTAGCTTCCGGCGGTCGTCGCCGGGGTCGGGTCAACACACTCGCGCTTCGGCGCGTGGCTCGACCAGCGGAACCGCCGCCTAGCGAGACCAGCGCGTTCCACCGTCGCACCGGCCGGCGCGTGGAGGCGTTGCTCGCGCGTCCGGTGGAAGCTCGTCATGACCCCGGGAGCCATCGCCGTCCTGTCGCTCAGCATGTCTACGGACGCCTTCGCCGCCGCCGTGGGGCGCGGCGCCGCGCATCGTCCCAGCGTGATCGGCGCCATCCGCGCGGGCCTGGTGTTCGGCGTCATCGAGGCGATCACGCCCCTGATCGGCTGGAGCCTGGGCCTGGTCGCCGCCGGGCTGGTGGACCGCATCGATCACTGGATCGCCTTCGGCCTTCTGGTCGTGGTGGGCGGCCGGATGATCTGGGAGGCCGCCAAGCCGCGCGATGAGGCCGAGGCGCCGCGCCGCGCCGGACGATGGGCGCTGGTCGCCACCGCCATCGGCACCAGCATCGACGCGGCCGCCGTCGGCGTCGGCCTGGCCTTCATCGGCGCCGACATCTGGGTGATCGCCGCCTCGATCGGCTGCACCACCTTCGTGCTGACCACCATCGGCATGCTGATCGGCAAGGCCGTCGGGCTCAGGTTCGGCAAGGCGGCCGAACTGATCGGCGGCCTGGCGCTGATCGGCCTGGGCGTCGGCATCCTGCTGGAGCACCTGGGCGTGCTCGGCGGCTGAGCCCGCTCAGGCCGAGGGCGGCAGGTCCTCGGCGAAGGGGCGGTAGCGGCCGGCCCGCACAGCGTCGGTGGCGCGGGCGATGTCGGGCGCGAAATAGTGGTCGCTGGCGTAGGGGGCGGCGGCCTCGCGCACGATGGCGAAGACCTGCTCCAGCGCCGGCGAGGTCCGCATCGGCCGATGGAATTCGATCCCCTGGGCGGCGGCCAGCAGTTCGATGCCGACCACGGTCGCCGCATTCTCGGCCATCTCCAGCAGGCGGCGCGCGCCGTGGGTCGCCATGGAGACGTGGTCTTCCTGGTTGGCGCTGGTCGGGACGGTGTCGACGCTGCACGGATGGGCCAGCATCCGGTTCTCCGCGACCAGGGCGGCGGCCGTCACCTGGGCGATCATGAAGCCAGAGTTCAGGCCGCTCTCCCGGACCAGGAAGGCGGGCAGTTCGCTCATCTTGGGATCGACCAGGATGGCGGTGCGGCGCTCGGAGATATTGCCGATCTCGCACAGGGCCATGGCGATCTGATCCGCTGCGAAAGCAACGGGTTCAGCGTGGAAGTTGCCGCCGGAGATGACGTCGCCGTCATCGATGAAGACCAGCGGGTTGTCGGTCACGGCGTTGGCCTCGCGCGCCAGGGCGGCGGCGGCGGCGTTCAGCACGTCCAGCACCGCGCCCATGACCTGGGGCTGGCAGCGCAGGGAGTAGGGGTCCTGGACCTTGGCGCAGTCGTCGCGGTGGCTGTCGCGGATGGCCGAGCCGGTCATCAGGGCGCGCAGCCGGGCGGCCACGGCGATCTGGCCCGGCTGGCCGCGCAGGGCGTGGATGCGCGGATCGAACGGCGCGTCCGAGCCCTTCAGCGCGTCGACCGACAGGGCACCGGCGGCGACGCCCGCGGCGAACACCGCCTCGGCCGCGAACAGGCCGGCCAGGGCCAGGGCGGTGGAGCACTGGGTGCCGTTCAACAGCGCCAGGCCTTCCTTCGGGCCCAGCGTCAATGGTTGACAACCAGCCTTGACGAGCGCCGCCTCGGCGTCCAGGACCTCGCCTTTCATGCGGGCTTCTCCCACGCCGATCAGCACGCTGGACATATGGGCCAGGGGGGCCAGGTCGCCCGAGGCGCCGACCGATCCCTTGGAAGGAATGCACGGCAGGATGTCGGCGTTGACCAGGGCGACCAGGGTCTCCAGCGTTTCGCGCCGCACGCCCGAGGCGCCGCGCGACAGGCTGGCGATCTTCAGCACCATCAGCAGCCGCGTCACCGCGTCCGGCAGCAGCGGACCGACCCCGCAGGCATGGCTGAGCACCAGATTGCGTTGCAGCGTCTCCAGGTCGCCCGACGCGATGGAGGTGTTGGCCAGCAGGCCGAAGCCGGTGTTGACGCCATAGACGGTGCGGCCCTCGGCCACGATGGCGGCGACGGTCGCCGCGCCCTTGTCCACATCGGCCCAGGCGGCGGATGCGATCTCGACGGTCACGGGGCCGTCCAGCACGGCGCGAAGCTGGGTCAGGGTCAGCGAGGATTGGCCGATGGCGATGCGGGTCATGTGATCTCCTTTCCTTCTCCCCTCGGGGGAGAAGGTGGGCCGCGAAGCGGCTCGGATGAGGGGGCCGGTTCAACGGCGTCGATGGGCGCGGTGAATCCGGCGTGTTGTCTTATGGCGTTCAGGACGACGGAGGGATTGGTCGCGAACGCGTTGTTCCAGAAGCGCAGCACCGTGAAGCCGGCTCGGCGCAACCGTTCGTCACGGGCGGCGTCATCGACTTTGCGCAGGTCATGGATGCCGCCGTCGAGTTCGATCACCAGTTTCAGTTCCGCACAGAAGAAATCGACGACGGAGCCGGCGAGCGGCGTCTGGCGGCGAAACTTCAAGTTCTCGAATTGTCGGCCTCTGAGCATTTCCCACAGAAGGGTCTCCGGCCCTGTCTGGGTCGATCGGAGCCGGCGGCCGCGTCGCGTTTCTCGGTCGGATTGTCGCATCTTCGGGCGGTCCCCTCATCCGTCTCGCTGCGCGAGCCACCTTCTCCCCCGAGGGGAGAAGGGCGGAAAGATCATCTGAGCGACGGAAGGTTCAGGCCGTGTTCGCGCGCGGCGGCCTTGGCGATGTCGTAGCCGGCGTCGGCGTGGCGCATGACGCCGGTGGCGGGGTCGTTCCACAGGACGCGCTCCAGGCGGGCGGCGGCCTCCGGCGTGCCGTCGGCGACGATGACGACGCCGGAGTGTTGGCTATAGCCCATGCCGACCCCGCCTCCGTGGTGGAGCGACACCCATGAGGCGCCCGAGGCCGTGTTCAACAGAGCGTTCAGCAGGGGCCAGTCGGACACGGCGTCGGAGCCGTCGGCCATCGCCTCGGTCTCGCGGTTGGGGCTTGCGACCGAGCCGGAATCCAGATGGTCGCGGCCGATGACGATGGGGGCGCTCAACTCGCCGGAGGCCACCATGTCGTTGAACATCAGGCCCGCGCGGTGGCGGTCGCCCAGACCGATCCAGCAGATGCGGGCGGGCAGACCCTGGAAGGCGATGCGCTCGCCCGCCATGTCCAGCCAGCGGTGCAGGCCGGCGTTGTCGGGGAACAGCCGTTTCATCGCCGCGTCGGTCTTCCTGATGTCCTCGGGATCGCCGGTCAGGGCGGCCCAGCGGAACGGGCCGACCCCCCGGCAGAACAGCGGTCGGATGTAGGCGGGCACGAAGCCGGGAAAGTCGAAGGCGTTCGTCACGCCCTGGTCGAAGGCGACCTGGCGGATGTTGTTGCCATAGTCGGTGGTCGGGACGCCCTGGGCGTGGAAGTCGAGCATGGCCTGGACGTGGACGGCCATGGACGCCCGCGCGGCGGCCTCGATGGCGGCGGGATCGGAGGCGCGTTTGTCCTCCCATTCTGCGACGGTCCATCCCGAGGGCAGGTAGCCGTTGACCGGGTCGTGGGCGCTGGTCTGGTCGGTGACCAGATCGGGGCGGACGCCGCGCCGGACCATCTCGGGCAGGAGGTCGGCGGCGTTGCCGAGCAGGCCGATCGAGGTCGGTTTGCCGTCCTTCAGCGACTGGTCCAGCAGGGCCAACGCCTCGTCCAGCGTCTCGGCCATGACATCCAGGTAGCGGGTGCGGAGGCGGAACTCGATGCGGCTGCGCTGGCATTCGATGGCGATGCACGAGGCGCCGGCCATGGTCGCGGCCAGGGGCTGGGCGCCGCCCATGCCGCCCAGGCCCGCCGTCAGGATCCACTTGCCCGACCAGTCGCCGCCGTGATGCTGGCGCCCCGCCTCCATGAAGGTCTCGTAGGTGCCCTGCACGATGCCCTGGGTGCCGATGTAGATCCACGAGCCGGCGGTCATCTGGCCGTACATGGCCAGGCCCTTGCGATCCAGTTCGTTGAAATGCTCCCAGGTGGCCCATTTGGGCACCAGGTTGGAGTTGGCGATCAGCACGCGCGGCGCGTCGGCATGGGTGCGGAAGACGCCGACCGGCTTGCCCGACTGGACCAGCAGGGTCTCGTCCTCGCCCAGGGTTTTCAGCGTCTCGACGATGCGATCGAAGGCGGCCCAGTCGCGCGCCGCCTTGCCGATGCCGCCATAGACGACCAGGTCCTGCGGCCGCTCGGCCACCTCGGGATCGAGGTTGTTCATCAGCATCCGCATCGCCGCCTCGGCGGCCCAGGTGCGGGCGGTCTTCTCGGCGCCGCGGGGCGCGCGGACGATGCGGGCGTTGGGGGTGTTCATCGTTGGCTTTCCGCGAAGTCGATACAGGCGGTCAGGACGCGGCGCAGATGGCCGCGCATGGGCTCGGCCCGGTCAGGCTCATAGGGGCTGGGCCAATTGTCGGCGGACAGTGGACCGGCCGGGTCGAGGATGTAGCCGCGGTCCGCCAACTCCATCTGGATGGCGTGGACGCCGGCCTCGGGCCGACCGTAATGGCGCGTGGTCCAGCCGCCCCGGAAGCGGCCGTTGATGATCTGGCTCAGGCCGCTATCCGCGCAGGCCGCTTCCACCGCGCGTGTCAGGGCGGGCGCGCAGGTGAGGCCGCCGTTGTCGCCGATGTTGAACTGCGGCAACTCCCCGTCGAACAGGCGCGGCACGACCGAGCGGATCGAATGGGCGTCGTATAGGACGACCGGGCCCGCCGCGCGCAGGCGTTCGATCTGGTGCAGCAGGGCGGCGTGATAGGGATCGAACCAGGCGGTGCGCCGTTCCTCGATCTCGGCCGCGTCGGGTTCCAGCCCGGGGCGATACAGCGGCTCGCCGTCGAAAGTCTCGGTCGGACACAGGCCGGTCGTGGTCATGCCGGGATAGAGGCTGGCGCCCGACGGATCGCGGTTCACGTCGATGACGGTGCGGGAGATGGCCGTCCGCACCAGGGTCGCGCCCATGTCGGCGGCGAAGTCGTAGAGCCGGTGAACCCACCAGTCCGCGTCCTTGCGCGCCAGCCAGGGCGAGACCAGGCGATCGGCCACGGACTCGGGAAGGTCGGTCCCGGTGTGCGGCAGGCCGATCACCAGCGGCGCCGAGCCTTCGTGGATGGTCAGCCAGTCGTGGGTCATCGGCCTCCCTCGCCAAATCCGTTCGTCGTGGTATGTCTAGACATATTGATCGCAACCGACGGGACCTGTCCAGTGACGCCGAACGCCGAGACCGTGGATCGCACCCTGTGGTTCGAGACGGCCCTGCTGCCGGAGGGCTGGGCCGACGGGGTGCGGATCGCCGTCGCGGACGGGCGGATCGCGCGGGTCGAGGCCGGCGTGGCGCGAGGCGCAGGCGAGGACGGCGGCGCGGTCGCCGTGCCGGGCGTGGCCAATGTCCACAGCCACGCCTTCCAGCGGGCGATGGCGGGCCTGACCGAGGCGCGCGGGCCCGCCGATGACGACTTCTGGACCTGGCGCGAACTGATGTACCGTTTCCTGGACCGGGGCGGGCCGGACGAGATCGAGGCCATCACCGCCCTGGCCTTCCTGGAGATGCTGGAGGGCGGCTTCACCCGTGTCGCCGAGTTCCACTATCTGCACAACGACACGGCGGGCGCGCCCTACGCCGACCGGGCCGAGATCGCCGGGCGCGTGGTGGCGGCGGCGGAGGCGACGGGGATCGGCCTGACGCTGCTGCCGGTCTTCTACGCCCACGCCGGATTCGGCGGGCAGGCGCCGAACCATGGGCAGAGGCGCTTCATCAACGACCTGGACGGCTTTGCGGACCTGGTCGGCCGGTGCCGCGACCTGACGCGCGAAAGGGAGGGCGCGGTCGTCGGCGTCGCGCCCCACAGCCTGCGCGCCGTGACGCCGGAGCAACTGGCGGCGATGCCCGCCCTGGCCGGGGACGGGCCGATCCATATCCATGTCGCGGAACAGACCAAGGAGGTCGAGGACTGCCTGGCCTGGTCCGGGGCGCGGCCGGTGGAGTGGCTGCTGGCCCATGCGCCGGTCGATGACCGCTGGTGCCTAATCCACGCGACCCATGTGACCGAGGCCGAATGGCGCGGTGTCGTCGATCGCCAGGCCGTCGTCGGCCTGTGCCCGGTCACCGAGGCGAATCTGGGCGACGGCGTGTTTCCCGCCGCCGCCTTCGCGCGGGCGGGCGGGCGGTTCGGCGTCGGCACGGATTCCAACGTGCAGATCGGCGTCGCCGAGGAATTGCGGATGCTGGAATACAGCCAGCGGCTGGCCCTGCGCGGCCGGGCGGTGATGGCCGATCCGAACCGCTCCACCGGCCGCGCCCTGTTCGACCGGGCGCTGGCGGCGGGCGCGCAGGCCTGCGGCGCCGAGACGGGGCTGGGCGTCGGCGCGCCGGCGGACATCGTGGCGCTGGATGCGACCCGGACCGTCTTCGCAGGCCGCAAGGGCGACGCCCTGCTGGACAGCTGGATCTTCGGCGCGCCCTCCGGCTCCGTCGCCTCGGTCTGGCGCGCGGGCGCGCGGGTGGTGAAGGACGGTCGCCACATCGCGCGCCAGGCGGTCGAGGCGCGTTATCGCCGCGCCCTGGCGACGGTGCTGGGATGAGCGAGCCGCTGCATCGGCGCATCTACGCCGATCTGGAGCGCCGCATCCTGTCGGGCGACTGGGCGCCAGGCCGGCGCATCCCGTTCGAGCATGAACTGACGGCCGCCTACGGCTGTTCGCGCATGACGGTGAACAAGGCGATCTCCGAACTGGCCGGGCGGGGCCTGGTCACGCGCCGGCGCCGCGCCGGCACCTTCGTCGCCCAGCCCAAGGCCCATGCGGCGGTCCTGGCCATTCCCGACCTGCGCGCCGAGGCGCTGGATCGCGGCCAGAGCTACGGCTATCGCCTGCTGGAGCGGCGCGTGCGCGACGCGGCGACGCCGGGAGAGGCGGAACTGGCGGCGAGCGGGCGGCTGCTGGACCTGGCCTGCCTGCACAGCGCCGACGACGAGCCGCTGGCGCTGGAGCGGCGGCTGATCGCCCTGTCCGCCGCGCCCGAGGCGGCCGGGGTGGATTTCCACGTCACGCCGCCGGGAAGCTGGCTGCTGGAGTCGGCGCCCTGGACCGAGGCCGAGAACCGCATCTCCGCCGTTGAGGCCGATGCGCACGACGCGCGCCTGCTGGGCCTGTCGGCCGGGGCCGCCTGCCTGCGGGTCGAACGCCGCACCTGGCGCGACGGCCAGGGCGTGACGCGGGTGTGGCAGACCTTCCCCGGCGACCGCTACGATCTGGTCGCCCGTTTCTCGTCGCGAGGAGACCGCCGATGAAGGCCGACCGCCTGCTGATCGACTGCCATGTCGCGACCCTGGCCGAGGGCGGCGCGCCCTATGGCGCGATCGAGGACGCCGCCGTGGCCGTCACGGACGGCCGCATCGCCTGGGTCGGGCCCCGCGCCGACATGCCGGCCGTCGACGCGGCGGAGGTCGAACGCCTGGACGGCTGCTGGGTCACGCCCGGCCTGATCGACTGCCACACCCACTTGGTGTTCGGCGGCGACCGTTCCGGCGAGTTCGAACAGAGGCTGGAGGGCGCGACCTATGAGGAGATCGCGCGCGCCGGGGGCGGCATCGTCTCTTCGGTCAAGGCCACACGCGCGGCCTCGGAGGATGCGCTGTTCGCCTCGGCCATGGCCCGGCTGGAGGGACTGAAGGCCACCGGCGTCACCACCGTCGAGATCAAGTCCGGCTACGGCCTGGACCGCGACAGCGAGTTGAAGATGCTACGGGTCGCCCGCCGCGTCGGCCGAGAGGGCGGGGTGCGGGTCCGCACCTCCTATCTGGGCCTGCACGCCGTGCCGCCCGAGCACAAGGCGGATCGCGCCGCCTATGTCGACCTGGCCGTCGACGACATCCTGCCGGCCGCCCATGCCGAGGGCCTGGTCGACGCTGTCGACGCCTATTGCGAGCCCATCGCCTTCTCCACCGAAGAGGTGGCCCGCCTGTTCGATCGCGCGAAGGCGCTGGGCCTGCCGGTCAAGCTGCACGCCGACCAGCTGTCCGACGGCGGCGGCGCTGCGCTGGCGGCGCGCTACGGCGCCCTGTCCGCCGACCACATCGAGCACACGACCGAGGCGGGCGTGCGGGCCATGGCTGAGGCGGGCGTGGTCGCCGTCCTGCTGCCCGGCGCCTATCTGATGCTGCGCGAGACCAAGGCGCCGCCGGTGGACCTGCTGCGCCGCCATGGCGTGCGCATGGCCGTGGCCACCGACTGCAATCCCGGCACCTCGCCCGTGGCCTCCATGACGGCGGCGTTGAACCTGGCCTGCGTCCAGTTCCGTCTCACGCCGGAAGAGGCGTTGGCCGGTGCGACCCGCGAGGCGGCCAAGGCGTTGGGTCTTTCGGGCGAGACGGGCGTGATCGCCCCCGGCATGACCGCCGATCTCGTCGCCTGGGACATCGCCCGGCCGGCGGAACTGGCCTATTGGTTGGGGAAACCCCTGCTGCGTCGTCGATGGATCGGCGGATTCCCGCTTTAGGTTGCAACTTCCCGAATCATAATCATAGATTGTACCCATGTCGGGTGTGCAATCTGTGGATGTTGAGGCGTTTATCGCCCATTGGTCGCACGCGCCCATAAGCGAACGCGCCCACTATCAGACCTTCATCATCCAGCTTTGCCGTCTTATCGGCGCGCCAGCGCCGGATGACGAACGGGTGGGCGACCTCGACTACTGTTTCGAGCGGCCCGTCAGGTTCAGGCACGAGGACGGCAGCAGCCATCCCGGCTATATCGACTGCGCCAAGCGCGGCTGCTTCGTCCTGGAAGCCAAGCAGTCGGTCAAGCGCCGCGACGGCGGCGTCTTCGACCCGGCGGTCCAGCTGGCGCTGTTCTCGCAGCCCGTCGCCCGCAACCGGCGCCCGTCGCCGGACGCCTGGGACCGGCTGATGCGCGCGGCCAAGCGCCAGGCGGAAGGTTACGCCAAGGCCCTGGACGAATGGCCGCCGTTTCTGGTGCTCGTCGACGTGGGCCGCGCGATCGAACTGTGGTCGGACTTCGCGCGGCAGGGAAAAGGCTACAGCCAATTCCCCGATCGCGCCCGGTACAGGATCACGCTGGAGCAGTTGCGCGACCCGGAGGTGCGGGATCGGCTGCTCCGGGTCTGGACCGATCCGATGAGCCTGGACCCGTCGGCGAGAGTGGCGGAGGTCACCACCGACATCGCCGCCCGCCTGGCGTGGCTGGTCCGCTCGATCCGCGCGCGGCTGAGGGCCGAGGGCGACGATCGTGCGACGCGGGCGGCCCAGGCCAATCGCACCGCCATGTTCATCATGCAGTGCATCTTCGCCATGTTCGCCGACAGCGTGGGCCTCATCGAGGGGCGGGGATTTCAGACCTTCCTAGAGTCCTATCGCGGCAAGGCGGACCGATTCCATGAGGCGGCGCGCATCTTCTTCCGCACCATGGACCGGGGCGGCCATTGCCTGGCCACGCAGCAGCATATCCGGCGCTTCAATGGCGGGCTGTTCCGCAACGTCGATCCCTTGCCCGTCACAGAGGCTGAACTCGAGGCCCTGATCGCCGCCGCCAAGTGCGACTGGAGCCTGGTGGAGCCGGCCATCTTCGGCGGCCTGCTTGAACAGGCGCTGGACCCGGCGGAACGCGCCGAACTGGGCGCCCACTACACGCCGGCCAGCTATGTGGAACGTCTGATCGAAGCGACGGTGATGGAGCCGCTGCGCGCCGATTGGGAGGCCGCCGAAGCCCAGGCGATCGGCCTCTATATCGCCGGCGACATCGCCGGCGCGCGTCGCATGGTGCGGGATTTCCATGACCAGTTATGCCGCGTCCGCGTGCTGGACCCGGCCTGCGGGACCGGCAACTACCTCTATGTCGCCATGCGCATGATCAAGGCGCTGGAAGGCGACGTCCTCAGCGTCCTGACCGAGATGGGCGAAGCCCAGGGTTTCCTGGACTTGGAGGGCCATGTGGTCAGCCCCGAGCAGTTCTATGGGCTGGAGAGGAACGCCTACGCCGCCTGGATTGCCGAGATCGTCATGTGGATCGGCTATCTTCAGTGGCATTTCCGGGTATTCGGCGACGCAAAGCCGTCCGAGCCGATCCTGAAGGATTTTCGCCGGGTCGAATGCACCGACGCCCTGATCCGGGCGGCGCGGATCGAGGTGGAACGGGGCGGGGACGACGGGCGGGACGGGCTGTTCGCCCATGAGCCGGAGTGCGGCGCCGAGCGCTTCGTCGATCCTCGTCCGACGCCCTGGCCGCCGGTTCATTTCATCGTCGGCAATCCGCCCTTCATCGGCGGAAAGGACCTGCGCGCCGAACTGGGCGACGGCTATGTCGAGGCCTTGGCGACGATCCGGGGCGGACGTTTTCGCTCGGCCGACCTTGTGACCGCCTGGTGGGACCGTGCGGCCGAGATCCTGGCGGCCAAGGGATCGATCCTGCGCCGGTTCGGATTCATCACGACCAATTCCATCACCCAGACCTTTTCCCGCCGCGTGATCGAGCATCATCTCGGCGGGCGGTCGCCCTTGCGGATCGTCTTCGCCATCCCCGACCACCCCTGGGTCGTCGGGCAGGGACGCGCGGACGTGCGCATCGCCATGTCGGTGGTCGAACGGGGCGAGGCGGACGGGCAGGCTCGCTGGCTGAGGGTCGCCAGCGAAACGGACCTGAACAGCGACCGACCGGTCCTGACCTTCGAGGAACGCCAGGGCGTCATCGGCGCCGACCTGATGATCGACACGGGCCTGACCCGCGCGGCCATCCTGAAGGCGAACGCCGGTCTGGCCTATCGCGGCGTGCAACTGATGGGGGCCGGCTTTCTGGTCACGCCGCAACGCGCGCGGGCGCTGCTGGGCGGCTCGGACGCCGACGCGCCGTCGCCCATCAGGATCTACCGCAACGGCCGCGACCTGGCCGATCGCCCGCGCGGGGTGGAGGTCATCGACCTGTTCGGCTGGGACGAGGCGGATGTCCGCTGGCGCCATCCCTTGATCTATCAGCATCTTCTGGAGACGGTGAAACCCGAACGGGACCGCAACAACCGCGCCGCCTATCGCGACAATTGGTGGCTTTTCGGCGAGCCGAGACGCGAGTTGCGGGAGGCGATGATCGGGCTGAGGCGGTGCATCGTCACCGTGGAGACGGCCAAGCATCGATGGTTCCGGTTCCTGGAGGCCGACGTGCTGCCCGACAACAAGCTGGTCGTCATCGCCAGCGACGATCCGATGGTGCTGGGCGTCCTCTCGTCCCGCCAGCATCGCGCCTGGTTCGCCGCCAACGCCGGACGGATCGGCGAGTACGAGCGCGAGGCCGTCTATGTGAAGAGCGCCTGCTTCGACCGCTTTCCCTTTCCCGACGCCGCGCCGGCCCTGGCGGCCGAGATCGGGGCCATCGCCGAGGAACTGGACGGTCTCCGCGCCCGGGTGATGCGGCGCGCGCCGAACCTGACCATGACCGGCCTCTACAATGCGCGGGCGCGGTGGCGCGATGGAAACGCCCTGACGCCGGCCGAACAGGATGTGCACGACGCGGGCTGCATCGGCCTGCTGGACCATCTGCACGACCGCCTGGATCGTCTCGTCGCCGAGGCCTATGGCTGGCCGCACGATCTGGCGGATGCGGCCATGGTGGACCGATTGATCGCCTTGAACCGCGCCCGCGCCGAGGAGGAAGCGCGCGGTTCGATCCGCTTCCTGCGGCCGGAGTATCAGGCGCCGCGGCTGCCCCGGGGCGCGCGGGCTCAGCAGACCGAAGCCGTCCTGGTGGTCGACGCGCCCTTGCCCGCCCTGCCGGAGGAACCGGGTCCCCTGGCGTCGACCCTGTTGTCCATGCTGCGGCGTCGGGGCCTGCCGATGCAGCCGGACGTGCTGGCGGCGGCGTTCGACGGCCCGCCCGTCCGCAAGCGGCGGCGGATCGAGCACACCCTGGCCGTTCTGGCCGCCTCCGGCGCGGTGCAGCGATCGGACACCGGCTGGTTCGCGCCGCGACGGATTGTCTGAGCCCCGCGCCGCCATGCTAAGCCTCCGGTTCGGAGGGGCGTCATGGCCAAGCATCGGACGGAGATCGTCATCCTGGGCGGCGGTCACAACGGCCTGGTCTGCGCCTTCTACCTGGCGCGGGCGGGGCTGAAGGTCACGGTGCTGGAGCGGCGCCCGGTGGTCGGCGGCGCGGCGGTGACGGAGGAATTCCATCCCGGCTTCCGCAACTCCACGGCCAGCTACACCGTCAGCCTGCTCAATCCGCGCGTCATCGCCGAGATGGAACTGGCGCGGCACGGCCTGCGGGTGGTCGAGCGGCGGATGTCGAACTTCCTGCCGCTGCCGGACGGCCGCTACCTGGCGGCGGGCGAGGGACGGACCCGGGCCGAGGTCGCCAAATTCTCGCCGCGCGACGCCGGGCGGCTGGACGCCTACGAAGTGCGGCTGGAGGCGGTGGCGGCCATCCTTCGCGACCTGGTGCTGACGACCCCGCCCAACGTCGTGGACGGCGGGTGGCCGGCCGCCCTGCCGCAGTTGCTCGAGGCCGCGTCGCTGGGCCGCCGCGCGGCGGGGCTGGACATGACGGGCCGCCGCGACCTGCTGGACCTGTTCGCCAAGTCGGCGGGCGACTGGCTGGACGGCTGGTTCGAGAGCGATCCTATCAAGGCCCTGTTCGGCTTCGACAGCGTGGTCGGAAACTACGCCAGTCCCTACACCCCCGGTTCGGCCTATGTGCTGCTGCACCACGTCTTCGGCGACCTGCATGGCAAGAAGGGCGCCTGGGGCCATGCCATCGGCGGGATGGGGGCGATCACCCAGGCGATGGCGCGGGCCTGCGCCGAACAGGGCGTCGACATCCGGCTGGAGGCGCCGGTCGCCGAGGTGCTGACGGAGAAGGGCCGGGCCGTCGGCGCGGTCACCGAGGCCGGCGACGAGTTCCGCGCCCGCGCCGTCGTGTCGAACCTGCATCCGCGTCTGCTGTTCGACCGGCTGGTCGATCCGGCCGTGGTCCCGGCGGATTTCGCGGAGCGGATGGGGCGCTACGCCTCGGGTTCGGGGACCTTCCGGATGAACCTGGCCTTGTCCGAGGCGCCGCGTTTCACGGCCCTGCCGGAGCCGGGCGACCATCTGACGGCGGGGATCATCATCGCGCCGAGCCTGGCCTACATGGACCGCGCCCACGCCGAGGCCCGGCTGAACGGCTGGTCGTCGAATCCGATCGTGGAGATGCTGATCCCCTCGACCCTGGACGACGGCCTGGCGCCGCCGGGCGCCCATGTCGCCAGCCTGTTCTGCCAGCATGTCGCCCCGGACCTGGCGGACGACCATCGCGAGACGGTCGCGGACCTGATGATCGACACGGTCGACGCCCATGCGCCGGGCTTCAAGGCGTCGGTGCTCGGTCGACTGGCGCTGGGACCCCGGGACCTGGAGCGGCGCTTCGGCCTGGTCGGCGGCGACATCTTCCACGGCCGGCTGACGCTGGACCAGTTGTTCAGCGCCCGGCCGGTGCTGGGCCATGCGGACCATCGGATGCCCGTCGCCGGCCTCTATCTGTGCGGTTCAGGCGCGCACCCCGGCGGGGGCGTGACCGGCGCGCCGGGCCATAATGCGGCGCGGGCGGTGCTGAAGGACCTGAGGATCAGGCCTCGGCGACGCCCATGGCCTTCATCAGGGCCTGCTGCACGGCGGCCTCGGTGAAGGGCTTCTGGATCGTGGGGGCGCCGCGCCATTCGTCGGGCAGGCCGCCTTCGCCATAGCCGGTGGAGAAGACGAAGGGCACGCCCCGCGCCTTCAGCGCCTCGGCCACTGGAAAGACCTGCCGTCCGGCGACGTTGACGTCCAGCAGGGCGGCGTCCAGCCCCTCGGTGTCGCGCGCCAGGGCGGCGCCCTCGTCGATGTCGGCGGCGGGCCCGACGGGCGTGCAGCCCATGTCCTCGAGAATGGTCTCCAGCAGCATGGCGACGAGGGATTCATCCTCGACCACCAGCACGCGCCGTCCGTTCAAAACGCTCATGAGGTCTGCCTTCCGTCGAGGGGGACCGTCAGGTCCGCGATCAGTCCTTCGGGGGCGTAGACCAGATCGATCACGCCCGCCAGATCGTGGCGAATGTTCCGTTCAATCAATCGACTGCCGAAGCCCTTTCTGTCCGGTTCGGCGATCGGTGGACCTCCGATCTCTCGCCAGGACAGCTGCAGGCGGGGGGCGCGCTGGTCGGCCAGGGCCCAGTCCACCAGCACCCGGCCTTGCGGCGCGGACAGGGCGCCGTACTTGGCGGCGTTGGTGGCCAGTTCATGGAAGATCATGCCCAGCGACAGGGCGACGGCCGGGGGCAGGGCGATGTGCGGACCATTCAGGGTGATACGCGTCGACCCATAGGCTTCCGTCTCGTGCTCCAGGATGGCGCGCAGCTCCGCGCCCTCCCAATGGGTGCGCGTCAGCAGGTTGTGGGTGTGGGACAGGGCCATGATCCGCGACTGGAAGGTCTCGGCGAAGGTGGCGGGATCGGCGTGGGACCGCGCCGTCTGGATGGCGATCGACTGGACCGTGGCCAGGGTGTTCTTCACCCGGTGGTTCAGCTCGTCGATCATCAGCTTCTGGCGCTGGGCGGCCTGGACGTTCCCGGTCACGTCATGGCCCTGGACGAAGATGCCGACGACGGCGCCGGCCTCGTTGCGGATCGGCTGGTAGATGAAGTTCAGATAGACGGATTCCAGCGGCCCGTCGGGTCGCCGCCGCAACTGCACCAGGCTCTCGCGTCCCTCGTAGGGCTCGCCGGTGGCGAACACCTCGTCGAGGAACTCATAGTAGCCTTGGCCCGCCAGTTCGGGCAGGGCCTCGCGGATGGGCAGGCCGGCGACATCGCGATGGCCGATCAGCTGCTGATAGTCCGCATTGTACATCTGGAAGACATGGCCGGGGCCGCTGAGCACGGCGACGAACCCCGGCGCCTGCATGAACATCTCGACCAGGCGGTTGCGCTCGTCCTCGAGGCGGAGGTTCGCCTCTTGGACGTGCTGGGCGCGGCGGAAGACGGCGCCGCCGACGATGGCGTCCAGGGCGCTGACCGGCGCTTCGGCGTCTTCACGGGCCATCGACTGCAGGTCGGTGATGTCGGTCGTGTGCTGCAGGATGTAGGCGACCTCTCCCCGCTTATCGAGGATGGGCGTATGGGTGGCGCTCCACAGCCGCTCCTCGAAGACCACGGCGCCGTCTGCCCGCGCGCGCGGAATGGCGAAGCGCACCATGGCCAGGTGGTCGCGCCTGCGGCTGTCCCGCGCCCGTTCCATCGAGGCGCGGACCTGGCGCACATTCTCGGGCGCGTCCGAGGCCGGGCCGGAATCGAAGGCCTCGAAGACGGGCCAGCCGACGAATTGTTCGCGTCGGACGCCGGTCACCCGCTCATAGGCCGCGTTGGCGGCGACGATCCTGAGGTCCGGCGCGAGCAGCAGATAGGGATTGGGCGAGGCGTCGAAGGCCAACCCCAGGTCGACCCGCACATCCCCGGATGGTTTCGGATTTTTCAATGCACGCCCCAACTCACGGCAGCCGAACGCGCGACGACCAGAAAGGTTCGCTGCCGTACGTTTTCGCCTTCGGGCGCGGATAGTCGTTCGCGGATCGAAAGATTTTGCTAAGCAGCGATCATGACCCTCGCCGGCGTTCTCGCCTCTCTCTCGCTTCTCATGGCTCAATCTGCGGACCCCGTCGTTCATCTCGATCAAGGGACGCTCGTCGGGCGGACCGACCAGGACGTGGCCGCCTTCAAGAACATCCCTTATGCGGCGCCGCCGGTGGCCGAGCGGCGCTGGCGGCCGCCGGGGCCCGCGCCGACGTGGGACGGAGAGCGCGACGCCTCGGCCTACGGGCCGCTGTGCGTCCAGGCGGTGCCCCAGGGTGATCCGGGCGTCGGTCCCCTGCCGATGAGCGAGGACTGCTTGAACCTGAACGTCTGGCGCCCGACCGGCGCGACCGAGCCCGCGCCGGTGATGGTCTGGATTCACGGCGGCGGGCTGGTCAATGGATCGGGGACGGCGGCGCTGTACGACGGTTCGCACCTGGCGCGGCGCGGCATGGTGGTGGTGACGCTGAACTACCGGCTGGGCCGGCTGGGCTTCTTCGACCACCCGGCCCTGGCGGCCGAGCGGCCGGCGGGGGAGGCGGCCGGCAACTACGGCCTGATGGACGTGATCGCCGCCCTGAAATGGGTGCGGGCCAACATCGCGGCCTTCGGCGGCGACGCGGCGAACGTGACGATCTTCGGGGAGTCGGCGGGCGGCGCCATCGTCAACCGGCTGATGATTTCGCCGCCGGCGCAGGGCCTGTTCGACCGGGCCATCGTGCAGTCGGGGCTGGGGCGGGAACTGCAGACGCCGCTGGACCGGCGCGGCGCCTTCGACCTGCCGTCGGCGCGCGAGCGGGGCGAGGTCTGGGCCCATGGGCACAACCTGATCACCGCCGCCGACCTGCGCGCGGCGCCGGCCGAGCTGACGCTGACGCCGCCCCCGCTGTTCGCCAATGGCGACCTGACGCTGATCGATGGCCAGATCGTGCCAGGAACGATCGTCGCGGGCTTCCGGGCGGGGCGTCAAGCGGCCGTGCCCTATATGGTCGGGACCAACAGCGCCGAGTTCTGGTGGATGAAGCCGACCGATCGCAACGGCTACGGCATGATCGACGACGACATGACCTGGCTGGAACGGGCGACGATCACGGCCGCCTATGGCGGGCAGGCCGGCTTCGACCGGGGCTTCATCACCGACGCGGTGTTCACCGAGCCGGCGCGGCTGCTGGCGCGGCTGCACGCGGCGGCGGGTCGGCCGGCCTATCTCTATCGGTTCGACGCCAGCTCCCCAGACAATCCCGAGCCGCACGGCGGGGCGACCCACGCGATCGAGCGGCCCTATGTGTTCGGCACGCTGGAGATGCTGCCCTATCCGGTCACCGACCAGGACCGGGCGGTCTCCGAAGCCATGATGGGCTACTGGACCAGCTTCGCCCGGTCCGGCGATCCCAACGGCGTCGACCGGCCCGAATGGCCGCGCGCCGCGACGCGGGCCACCCGCCTGATGATGTTCCGCAACGCCGGGCCGGAGGCGATGGCTCCGCCGGAGGACGCGCGACTGGACTGGATCGAATTATTCCGCGAGCGTCGGCGGGTGACCCAGCCCCAGACGCCGCCTCCGCCGACGGTGAGGATCGCGCCCGAACGGCCCTGATCACCCCGCCGACATGTTGGCGGGGGTCTGCTTCTCCTTCAGGGTGACCAGTTCCTCGGCCATGGTCGGGTGGACGGCGCAGGTCGCGTCCCACTGGCTCTTGGTCAGGCCGGCCTTCACGGCGATGGCGGCCAACTGGATCATCTCGGGGCTTTCCGGGCCGACGATGTGGACGCCGACCACGCGCTGGCTGTCGGCGTCGACCACCAGCTTCATCAGCACACGCTCGTCCGAACCGGTGAAGGCGTATTTCATCGGCCGGAAGCGGGTGACGTAGACATCGACGCCCTTGGCGCACGAGCGGCGCGCCTCGGCCTCGGTCAGGCCCACGACGCCGACCGGCGGCTGGCTGAAGACGGCGGTGGCGACGGCCTCGTAGTCGAAGTGCTGGGGATTGTCGCGATAGACGGTCTCGTGGAAGGCCACGGCCTCGCGGATCGCCACGGGCGTCAGGTTCATCCGGTCGGTGACGTCGCCGATGGCCCAGATGTTGTCGGCCGTGGTTCTGGAATAGGGATCGACCTTGATCGCGCCCTCGTCGTTCAGCTCGACGCCCGCCGCCTCCAGGCCCAGGTCCTTGACGTAGGGGATGCGGCCGGTGGCGAACATGACCACGTCCGTCTCCAGGCTCATGCCGTTTTCCAGGTGGTTGACCAGACCGGTCGCGGTCTTCTCGATCGACTTGTGCTGGCAGCCCAGCACGACCTTGATCCCGCGCTTCTCGATCTCCCCGGCCAGGTGGGCGCGCACGTCGTCGTCGAAGCCGCGCAGGATGTTGGGGCCGCGATAGATCAGGGTGGTCTCGACGCCCAGGCCGGCGAAGATGCCCGCGAACTCCACGGCGATATAGCCGCCGCCCGCGATCAGGATGCGCTTGGGCAGTTCGGGCAGGTGGAAGGCCTCCTCGGAGGTGATGGCGTGCTCGATTCCCGGCAGATCCTCGGGCTTCCAAGGGCGACCGCCGGTGGCGATCAGGATCTTCTCGGCGGTGATGGTGCGGTTCTTGTCGACGATCTCGACGGTGTGCGCGTCCTTCAGCACCGCCCGGCCATGGATCAGTTCGACGCCCGCCTTGCCCAGGTTCGCGGCGTAGATGCCCGACAGGCGGGCGATCTCGACATCCTTGGCCTCCAGGAAGGTCGGCCAGTCGAACTTCGTGTGGTCGAACGACCAGCCGTAGCCCTCGGCGATCTCCAGCGCGTGGCTGACCTCGGAGGCCATGACCATGAACTTCTTGGGCACGCAGCCGCGGATCACGCAGGTGCCGCCGACGCGATACTCCTCCGCCACGGCGACCGTCTTGCCGCCCAGCGCCGTCAGCCGCGCGGCGCGGACCCCGCCGGAGCCGGCGCCGATGACGAAGAGGTCGTAGTCGTAGTCGGCCATCCGGGACTCCGCGATCTCAGAAACCAGACTCGGAAAAACAGGGTCTGAATCGTCTGAATAGTCTGAATTGCATCCGGCGAACCGCGCCGCCGACCGGACTTAGGCGCCGCCGGGCGCGGCGGCAAGGCGAACGAGGCTTGCCCGAAAGCCGCGAACAGGCTTGATGGCCGCGCGCCAAGGCGGCGCGTCAGTCAGGACCGCATCCATGATCACCCGCATCGATCCCGGCGCCCGCATGAGCGAGGCCGTCGTGCACGGCGACACCGTCTATCTGGCCGGCCAGGTGGGCGAGCCGGGCCAGGACGTGACGGCGCAGACGAAGACGGTGCTGGCCGAGATCGACGCCCTGCTGGCTCGCGCCGGCACGGACAAGTCGAAGATCCTTATGGCCACCATCTGGCTGGCCGACATCGGCGACTTCGACGCCATGAACAGCGTGTGGGACCAGTGGGTCGACACGGCCAACCCGCCCGCCCGCGCCACCTGCGAAGGCAGGCTGGCCTCGCCCGACTACAAGGTCGAGATCATCGTGGTGGCGGCGAAGGGCTGAGGCCGCGTACGATTCGGGCGGATCGTCAAGGCGCGATCGTCAGGGCGCGATCGTTTCGAAGCCGTCGTCCGTGCCGATGACGGCCAGGTCGGCGAGGTCGAGGAACAGGCCGTGCTCGACCACGCCGGTGATCAGCTTCAGATCGTCGGCCAGGCGCGCGGGGTCGTGGATGGCCTTGCAGGCGGCGTCGTAGATCAGGTTGCCGCCGTCGGTCCTCACCAGCCCGCGATCGGCCTGGCGCACCCGGGCCGGGGCCGCGATGTCGTGGTCGGCCAGCACGTCGGCGATGCGGTTGCCGGTGGTCTTGTGGCCGAAGGCGACGACTTCGATCGGCAAGGGGAAGGTCCCCAGAACCGGCACGACCTTGGCGTGGTCGGCGATGACGATGCAGCGGGCCGAGGCCTCCCACACCAGCTTTTCGCGCAGCAGGGCCGCGCCGCCGCCCTTGATCAGGGCCAGGCCCGGCCCGACCTCGTCGGCGCCGTCGACGGTCAGGTCGATGCGGGGCGTGTCCTCCAGCGTCGACAGGGGCAGGTCCAGGTCGCGCGCCAGGTCGGCGGTCTTCTCCGAGGTGGGGACGCAGCGCAGGCCGGAAAGGTTGCGCGCCGCCAGCGCCTTGACGAACCAGGCGGCGGTGGAGCCGGTGCCCAGGCCGACCACCATGCCGGCCTCGACGTGCTGGGCGGCGGCCTCGCCGGCGTTCTTCTTCTGGATGTCGCTCATTTCGATTTCGCGGCCTTTCTGGCCCTGGCCTGTTCGCGGAAGGCGGCGGCCTCGCCGGGCTTGTTGGTCTGGCGGGCGCGGCCGAACACCAGGGCGTCGGCGGGCGCGTCCTCGGTCACGACCGAGCCGGAGGCGACCAGGGCGCCGTCCCCGATCACGACCGGCGCGACCAGGCTGGAGTTCGAGCCGACGAAGGCGCCCGCGCCGATCTCCGTCCGCGCCTTGTTGAAGCCGTCGTAGTTGCAGAAGATCGTGCCGGCGCCGATGTTGGCGCCCGCGCCGACCGCGCCGTCACCCAAATAGGCCAGATGATTGGCCTTGGCGCCGTCGGCCATGGCGACATTCTTGACCTCGACGAAGTTGCCGACCTTGACGCCCTGGCCCAGGTCCGCGCCGGGGCGCAGGCGGGCGTAGGGACCGACTTCGGCGCCCGAGGCGACGCGGGCGCCTTCGACATGGCTGAAGGCGCGGATGCGGGCGCCGCCCTCGATCACGGCGCCCGGGCCGAAGACGACATAGGGTTCGATGGTCGCGCCGCCGCCGACCTGGGTGTCCCAGGCGAAATGCACGGTGTCGGGCGCGCTCATGGTCACGCCGGCGGCCAGGAAGGTCTCGCGCTGGACCTTCTGGAAGAGGGCCTCGGCCTGGGCGAGTTCAGCCTGGGAGTTGACGCCCATCACCGCGTCCTCGTCGGCGAAGACGGCGCGGGTCGGATGGCCGGCCTTGCGCGCCAGTTCGACCACGTCCGTCAGATAGTATTCGCCCTTGGCGTTGGCGTTGGTCACGTCCGCCAGCAGGGAGAACAGAATCGCCGACGGCGCGGCCATGACGCCGGAGTTGCAGGCGGTGACGGCCAGCACCTGCGCGGACGCCTCCTTGGCCTCGGTGATCGCCAGCAGGGCTTCGCCGTCGAGGACCAGGCGGCCGTAGGCCCCCGGATCGCGCGCCTGGAAGCCGATGACCGTCACGCCTTCGCCGCCGAAGACGGGTTCGATGTCGGCGGCCTTCAGCAGCGGCACGTCGCCGTAGGTGACGACCACGTCGCCGTCGAAGCCGGCCAGCGCCTGTTCGGCCGCGCGCACGGCGTGGCCGGTGCCCCGCGGCGGATCCTGAACCGCCACGGCGTCGGCGCCCAGCCGCTTCTCGACATGGGCGCGGACCTGGGGCGAGTGGTCGCCGACGACGACGACGATGCGCTCGCACCCCAGGCCTTGCGCCGCGTCGATGGCGTGGTCCAGCATGGCGCGGTGCGCGACGGGGTGCAGCACCTTGGGCAGGGGCGATTTCATCCGCGTGCCCTGGCCGGCGGCGAGGATGATGGCGGCGCGTGCTCTGGTCATGAATCGTCCCGGCGGCTAGTCGTCCCGGCCTTAACCCATAGCGCGCCCCAAAGGGAGATGCCGATGACCGATCGCGACCTGGAAGGGTGGACGATCCTGTTCGACCTGGACGGCACCCTGGTCGATTCCGCGCCGGACCTGATCGGCACGCTGAACCGGCTGCTGATGGAGGAGGGGTTGGCGCCGGTGGAGGCGGAGGCGGCCTCCACCCTGATCGGATCGGGCGCGCGAGCGCTGCTGGTGCATGGGTTCGAAGCCGCCGGCGCCGATGTGGAGCGGGCGCGGTCGGAGGAATTGTTCGAACGGTTCCTGGTCGACTACGCCGGCCATATCGCCGACGGGTCGCGGCCGTTCGACGGGGTGGAGGCGACGCTGGAGCGTCTGGCGGCGCGGGGCGCAATCCTGGCGGTGGCCACCAACAAGCGTTCGGACCTGTCGGAACTGCTGCTGCAGAAGCTGGACCTGATGCGCCGTTTCGCGGCCGTGGTCGGGCCGGACCGGGTCAGCGCGCGCAAGCCGTCCGGCGCCCACCTGGTGGAGGCGGTCGCCAGGGTCGGGGGCGACCCCGCCCGTGCGATCATGGTGGGGGACGCCGCGCCCGACGCCGGCGCGGCGCGCGACGCGGGCATGCCCTGCATCCTGGCGACCTTCGGTTATACGCCCGTCCCGGTCGAGGATCTGGGCGGCGACGTGCTGATCGACGCCTTCGAAGACGTGGAGGAGGCGATCGACGGCCTGCTGGCGGACTTCTACGTCGCGCGGGCGCTGGGCGGGTGAGCTTGCCGCTCCGCTAAAGGCTGTCGATAGAAGAACTCGCAACCCATTCGTCGCCTGGTCGGTTACGGAGCCGCGCTCCGATGGCCAGATGAGCGGTCGTTCGTCGAGGATGGGTTCGTGATCTCCCGCTTTTTCAAGATTCCGCTGTGGCAGCGCACCGCCGCCGGCTTCATTCTGGGCATCGTTGCGGGGCTGGTCCTGCGCGAACGGGCCGAGACCTGGCTGCAGCCGATCGGCGACGTCTATCTGAACCTGATCCGCATGGTGGTGGCGCCGCTGGTGCTGTTCACCATCGCCAGCTCCATCGCCAAGCTGGGCGAGGGCGTCGGCGCGGTTCGGCTGGGGGTCAAGACCATCGTCTGGTTCGCGATCACCTCGCTGCTGGCCGTGCTGGTGGGGATCGCATTCGGCCATCTGATCAATCCGGGCGTCGGGCTGTCGGACCTGCCGCTGGGCGAGGTGAAGGCGCGCGAGATCCCGACGCCGCTCGAGGTGCTGATCGGCGTCGTGCCCACCAATCCGTTCGCGGCGCTGAGCGAAGGCAAGGTGCTGCAGATCATCTTCTTTTCGGCGCTGGTGGGCATGGCGCTGGTGGCGCTGGGCGACGCGGCGCAAGGGGTGCGGCGGCTGGTGGACGAAGGGGCGTCCGTCATATTCCGCATCACCCGCTGGGTGATCCAGCTGACGCCGTTCGGGGTGTTCGGCCTGATCGGCGCGGTGGTCGGGGGCTATGGCTGGGAGGCGCTGCTGCCGCTGGGCAAGTTCATCTTCGCCATCTACGCCGCCTGCCTGTTCCACATCCTGGTGGTCTATTCGGGCCTGCTGAAGCTGCACGGGCTGAAGGTCCGCAGCTTCTCCCGCGGCGCCTTCGCGGCGCAGCAGACGGCCTTCGCCACCTCCTCGTCCCTGGGGACGCTGCCGATCACCCTGCGCCAGACGGTGGAGCGCCTGGGCGTGCCCCAGGCCTACGCCGCCTTCGCCGTGCCGCTGGGCGCCAATGTGAAGATGGACGGCTGCGGCGCCATCTATCCGGCCATCGCCTCGATCTTCATCGCCCAGTATTTCAAGATCGACCTGACCGTGACGCAGTACGTCCTGATCGGCCTGACCGCCGTGCTGGGCTCGCTGGGCACGGCCGGGGTGCCGGGGACCAGCATCGTCATGCTGACCCTGACCCTGTCCACGGCGGGCCTGCCGCTGGAAGGCGTCGGCTATATCGTCGCCATCGACCGGATCATAGACATGATGCGCACGGCGACCAATGTGACCGGCCAGATGCTGGTGCCGGTGCTGGTGGCCAAGGAGGAGGGCATCCTGGACCAGGGCGTCTATGACGGCCACGTCGCCTTTCTGCCCGGCGACCCGGAGGCGGACACGCCCGAGGCGGTGAGGGCGTCGGGAATCTGAATTCCGACGCTTGCGCCAGCGGGGCGGCCGGGCTATGTCGCCGCCTCCGCAAGGCATGGATGCGTAGCTCAGCGGGAGAGCACCTCGTTCACACCGAGGGGGTCACAGGTTCAATCCCTGTCGCATCCACCATTTCCCGGACATTCGCTGGATTGTCTCCTGGTCGACGCCGTCGTAGCGATGGCGCGACACAAGGGGATGGACGATGCTGGGCTTTGTCGCGGCGATGCTGATCGGTGCTCAGGCGGAGGCTCCGACCCGGGCGGAGGTTTGCCACGCCCAGGTGCAGATCTTCATCCAGGACGTCTACCAGGAGACCGGCCGAGTGGCCGGCCCGAGCTGGTTCGTGCTCGAATGGTGGGTCCGGCGTCTCGCCGCAGCGGAACAGACGCCCGAGCGCGTGGCGAAGGTGAGAGAGGTCGTGGACCGGGGACGGAGCGCCGACCCCGCCGCCTTCGAAGCCGAAAGACGGTCGTGCATCGAGGAAGCGATGGATGCGGGGGCCGTGCCCTGAGATCATCAGCGGCGCGCGCCAAGACGGCGACGCCGGCTCCGCCAAGGGCTCAGGCCGCCGGCGCGGCGGGCGGACGGCAGCCGCGCTGCTGGCCCATGCCCTTCAGATAGGCGCGGCGAACCAGGCCGGCCTTGATCGATTCCTGCACCTCGCGGCTGTGCTGGGCGGCGCCGGAGAGGCGGCGCACCCAGCTGCGGAAGGGGATCAGATCGGTCGCCGTGTCGCGCACCGCGTCCAACGCCAGGTCGGCGGCCTGTTCGTCGGCGGCGGGGCCGGCCTGCGGCTGGTCCAGATCGGGACCCAGCGCCTCGTCCAGCCGGGCGACCTCGGCCGAGATGTCGGCGCAGCGGCGCAGGCTGGCCCGGCCATAGGGCGCGCCGCGCGCCTGGATCAGCACCTCGGGGATTTCGGTTTTCTGAAGGTTCAGGTCCTGGAGCGGCGCGGAGGCCGCGTCGCCCACGCCGCCCTGGAAGCGATCGGCCCCGCGATGCAGCGACACCTGGGCGCAGCCGGCGCCGGAGACGGCGGCGATCAGAAGGGTGGCGAAAGCGGCGGGCGCGCGCATGTTCAATGCTCCATGTCCGGGTGAGGCGAGCTTAACCGTCGCATGTCCGTCCGGTTCCGCCGCAAGCGGCGCATTTCCATTGCACGATCTGTTGTTCCTTCGCCGCCGACGGCCTATCCTGCCGGGATCATGACGAAGCGCTGGACCCCCGAGAGCTGGAGAACCAAGACCGCCCTGCACATGCCGGCGGACTATCCCGATCCGCGCGCCCTCCAGGCCGTGGAGGACGAGCTGCGCGCCCTGCCGCCGCTGGTGTTCGCCGGAGAGGCGCGGCGCCTGACGTCGAAGCTGGCGCAGGTGGAGCGCGGCGAGGCCTTCCTGCTCCAGGGCGGCGACTGCGCCGAGAGCTTTAAGGAGTTCTCGACCGACAACATCCGCGACACCTTCCGGCTGATCCTGCAGATGGCGGTGGTGCTGACCTTCGCCGGCCGCAAGCCGGTGGTGAAGGTGGGCCGCATCGCCGGCCAGTTCGCCAAGCCGCGCTCGGCCCCGATCGAGGAGATCGGCGGCGTCGAACTGCCCAGCTATCGCGGCGACATCATCAACGGCATGGGCTTCACGCCCGAGGAGCGGGTTCCCGATCCCCAGCGGCTGGTGCGCGCCTATAACCAGTCGGCGGCGACGCTGAACCTGCTGCGCGCCTTCGCCGGCGGGGGGTATGCCGACCTCTACAACATCCATCGCTGGACGCTGGGCTTCGCCGGGGACAACGAGGCGGGCGCCCAATACCGCGAACTGGCGGACAAGATCACCGAGGCCCTGGCCTTCATGGAGGCGGTCGGCGTCACGCCCGAGACTCATCCGGATCTCAGCCGCGTCGAGGTCTTCACCAGTCACGAGGCCCTGCTGCTGAATGTCGAGAGCGCGCTGACGCGGCTGGACGGCGGCACCGGCGAATGGTTCGACACCTCGGCTCACATGCTGTGGATCGGCGAGCGCACGCGCCAGCTGGACGGCGCCCACGTCGAGTTCATGAAGGGGATCAGGAACCCTATCGGCGTGAAGTGCGGGCCGACCATGACGGCCGACGACCTGCTGCCGCTGATCGACGCGCTGAACCCGGACAACGTCTCGGGCCGGCTGACGCTGATCGGCCGGTTCGGGCACGAGAAGGTGGGCGAACGCCTGCCCGCCCTGATGCGGGCGGTGAAGGCCTCGGGCCGCAAGGTGATCTGGTCGATCGACCCGATGCACGGCAATACGCTGAAGGCGGGCAACGGCTACAAGACCCGGCCGTTCGACCGCATCCTGGGCGAGGTGCGGACCTTCATCGACGTGGCGGAGGCGGAAGGGGTCCACCCTGGCGGCGTCCACCTGGAGATGACCGGCCAGAACGTCACCGAATGCATCGGCGGCGCCCAGCCGGTGACCGAGGACGACCTGTCCAACCGCTATCACACCCACTGCGACCCGCGCCTGAACGCCGACCAGGCGCTGGAGCTGGCCTTCCTGGTGGCCGAGCGGCTCAAGTCCGGGCGTATCAGCCGGTCGCAGGCCGCCTGATCGAGGGGAACAGCGGGGCGACGACGCCGACCGTCGCCTCGGCCTCCGCGCGGTCGGGGGTTTCGTCCTCGACGCCGACGCCGTTCATGTCGCTGCGCGTGTCCTGAATCACGATCCCGTCCGGGCGCGCCAGCACCATCACGCCCCGGAAATGCAGGCCGTAGTCGACCTCGGCCTGAGGCGCGAGCCAGGCGATCTGGCCGCGCACGGGCGTGATCGTCCTGTCGTCGAACAGGGCCCGGGCGCCGTAGCCGGTGCAGTTGACCACGACCTTCTCCGGCAGGGCGGCGATTTCGGCCGGGCTGTTGAAGACGCGCGCCTCGATCCGCCCGCCGTTCAGCAGGAATTCGGTCTCCAGCCGATGCGCCAGTTCGGTGACGTTGAACTGCATGGCGCTGCCCAGGCGCGTGCGCGCGACCGGGAAGGGCGAGGCCGAGGGTGGAATCTCGAAGGAATGGGGCGTCAGGTCGCGGACGCGCTCTCCGTATTCCGCGAAGCGAATGGTCTTGAAGCCCGGCGCCGCGACGACGGGCGGTCGCGCGGCGTTCGGCAGGTCGCCGCCCGACAGGATGTAGCGGTCGCTGAAGACGACGGGATCGCCTTCGGTCCCCAGATAGGTCTGGTGCGTGGCGTAGGATTCGCGCGCCATCTGCTCCCACAAGGCGGGAAAGGCGGCGTCGATCTGGTCGGTGTCGGCGATGCGGCTGTCGGGGGTCCAGCTTCCGGTGGCGCGCATCGAGCGGGTGAAGGCGGCGCGTTCGCGGGCGTAGATCGTCACCCGCGCCCCCATCCTCTGGAGCTGGAGCGCCGAGGTCAGGCCCAGGGCGCCGCAGCCGATCACGGCGATGTCGGCGGGGCCGCCGGTCTCCCCGGACAGCGCCATGGCCTTGCGCGCGGCGATTCCGCTGGAGCCCCACGACAACGACCAGCCGCTACCGCCGTGACCGTAGTTGTGGACGATCATGGCCTCGCCGATGCGTTCGACATCCAGCCGGGGACCAGCGGCGCGGAACGGCCGGGTGCAGACGGTGATGCGGATGATCCGATCCGGCGTCATCAGGATGGGCGCGATCCGGCGCGGGGCGAAGCCGGCGGTCGGAACGGCCGGCGTCACGGCGCAGCCGGCCAAGGCGCTGGACAGGCCCGCCAGCACGGTGCGCCGGCTGGCGGCGGATATGACGGGCATGGGCGCTTCCCCTGGGCTCTGGGCGCGGCAGGCTAGCCCGGCGGGGGCGGCGGCGCCTAGGTCGGCGTGATCGCGGGCTTGTGGAGAAGGGCGGGGCGCCTCAAATGCGACGGGACGCCCCCGCGACGAGGCGCCCAGGAGACGCTCATGCCCGACCGGACCGAACGCCCCGACACTGACGCGCCCGGACGCTTGGCGTTCCAGGGGGCGTTCGGCGCCTTCAGCCACGAGGCCTGCCAGGCCCTGAGGCCGTGGGACGAGCCGGTTCCCTTCGCCACCTTCCAGGCGGTCATCGAGGCGGTGCTGTCGGGCGACTGCGACGGGGCCCTGATCCCGGTGGAGAATTCCTCCATCGGCCCGGTGGAGCCCGCGGCGACCCTGGTGCGCGAGTCGGGACTGAACGTCGTCGCCGAGGCCTGGCGGCCGATCCGGCACGCCCTGATGGGGATCGACGGCGCCCGGCTGGGCGATATCCGCGTGGTGCTGAGCCACCCCATCGCCCTGGCCCAGTGCGAGCGGACGCTGAAGGAGATGCGACTGAACGTGGTCGAGCACTACGACACCGCCGGCGCCGCGCGCGACGTGGCCGAGGCGGCCGATCCGACCCAGGCCGCCATCGCCCCGCGCAATGCGGCGGAGGTCTATGGCCTGTCGATTCTGCGCAACGATTTGCAGGATTCCAGCGATAACCGCACGCGTTTCGTCCTGCTGAGCGCGGAAGCGGGTTGACGGCGCACGGTCTTTGCGTGTCTTAAGGCCGCCTCGGATCGCCTTCGATCCGTTCAACCGGACCCGGACCCATGTCCCGCTCGCGCGCCCTTGTTGTTTCCTTTGACCGTTCGCGCGCGGCTGCCGGCTATTATTTCGGCTTCTACGGCTTTCGATACGCCGGCTGAGGCGTCGGGCTTTCTTCGTTCCTGACAGCTTCGCCGGCGACCGCTCCACACCCGAGCGGCGGCCCGCCCCTGCATATCGAAATTCCATGATCCCGAAAGAGTCCGTCCGTGACCCAATCCCAAACCACCGCCGTCCGCCAGGTCTGGCCTGAGGACGCCGAGATGACCCCTGAACAGACCGCCCTGGCCGCGCTGCGCGCCGAGATCGACAGCATCGACGACCAGATCCTGGCCCTGTTCGAACAGCGCCTGGCCGTCGCCGCCACGGTCGGCCGCGCCAAGGACGCGCCCACCGGCCCGCACACCAAGCTGCGTCCCGACCGCGAGCAGACCGTGCTGGCGCGGATGCTGGAGCAATGCCAGCCCGAGAACGCCGAGGCGGTCGAGCACCTGTGGCGCGAGATCGTCGGCTGGGGCCTGGCGCGCCAGGGCCGTCTCCAGGTCCAGGTCTGGGCCCCGATCGAACCGACCCGCGCCTTCGATGGCGCCCGCCTGCGCTTCGGCGCGGCCGCCGACATCCGGATGGTCCGCGATCCGCAGAAGGCCCTGGCCTTCGCCGCCGAGGGGCATGGCGTCGCCGTCCTGGCCGTCAACACCGAGGACGCCTGGTGGATGGGCCTGCGCCGCGAATGGTCGATGCTAAGCGTGTTCGACGGCTATGGCGGCGAGACGCCGACCTCCCTGGCCGTGGGCAAGATCGATCCGCCGGCGCTGCCGAAGGGTCGTCGGGTGATCGTCACCGCCGGCGGCGACGCGGGCGACGGCGGCGGCGCGCGGCGCTGGGGCCTGAACACCCACCACGGCTGGACCATCGCCCTGACCGACGCCGACCTGGCGCCCGGCGAGGCGGAGGGGTGCGTGGGCGCGATAGGGTAGTCGGTCCTCCTTCCGCCCTTCCGGAATCGGAACCCGCGCGATCTTCAGGCCTTGTCGCTTGCAGTCCCCGCACGCGCGGGGATGGCGCGCGGAAGGGCCGTGTCGATCATGGTGAAGGGATTAACCTTTCGACTTAAGCCTGTTGGTGAACCGGGCCTCAAAGCCTGGTCGATAGGGTGTCGCGTATGACGCCCGACGAAGCGCCCCGTCCAGTTCCGATCGTCCTTGTCCTGTCGCTGGCCGGCCTCCTGGCCGGCTGCGGCGCCGTGGACGGCGAGGGACGCCGATTCCAGCGCCTGGCCGAACATGTGGCCGCCATCGATGTTCCCCTCGATTCCGCCGCCGGACGTTCCGCCCCGCCGAGGCTGGCGCGCGAAGCCGGGCTGCGGCCGGCGAAGCTGGAGGTGGCGGTGATGGACCCCCACGACATGTGGGACGCCCGCGACGCCCAGGCCGCGGGCCTGCGGGTCAGGGTCGCCGATCTGGCGCGCCCGGTCGCCGAGGCCGCCGCGCCGGCGGTCGCCCGCGCGGCGCTGGAC
>JAEWDF010000042.1 GCA_023390245.1 Pseudomonadota bacterium | reverse complement strand
CGGCCGGGGCGTCCAGGCTCCAGCGCACCCCTTCGTCGTCGCGCGCCAGGACCAGCCGGCCGTCCTCGACCCGCGCCTCGACGTCGCGCCCCCGCATGGCGCCGTCCAGCGCGCCCGCCTTCAGCGTCGCCCGGGCCCGGCCGTCGATGCGGAAGGTCTCCAGCCAGCCCGTCGTCGCGCCGTCGAAGCCGAGCGCGAGATCGAGAGTCCGGCCCCGTGTCTCGCCGCCGGCCGCGCGGTCCGCGATGAGGCGGGCTTCCAGGATCGCGCGCCCGTCGCCCCGCCGGGTTTTGAGGTCCGGATAGGGCAGGTCGCCGTTCAGCGTCAGGCGCACGCCCCCGGCGCTGGCGTCCCCGAGGCCGAGGCTGCGCGCGCCGAAGTCCCCGCGCACGGCCATCCGGTCGCCGACCGTGACGACATCCAGGGTCCCGCCCAGGTCCTGCGCCGAGACCGGCCCGCTCTTCAGGGCGGCCGCCGGCATGCGGGCCTGGAGCCGCATCAGCTTGCCGTTGTCGATCCGGGCTCCGCCCAGCGCCTCCACCGGGCCGTATTCGGTGTCCAGGCGCAGCCGCCCGTCCTCCACGATCACCAGCGGCGCTCGGGAATCCGGCCGGGGCGGCCGCCCGGTGAATTCCTCAACCAGCGGATCCAGCGATCCCAGCGACAGCTTGCCTTCGCGCCAGCTGGCGCGCAGCACCGGCCGCACCAGACGGATGCGGCTGGGCGTCACTCCCAGGCCGGCGCGGGACCAGGGCAGGCCCACGACATAGTCGACCTCCACCCGTTCGACCGTCACGTCCGGGTTGGACGGATCGCCGATGCGGATGCGGCCGACGAAACCGTCGAGCTCGATCCGCTCCACCTCGACGTCGGCCGGTATGCCGCGCTGGTCCAGCCAGCCGATCAGCGCCTGGCGCGCGGCGTAGCGGCGGTTCAGATAGAGCGCCGCCACCGCCAGGGCGATCACCAGGATCACGGCCAGAACGGCGACGCCCACGCCGCGCAGGGCGCGCCGGCGCGGGGGGCGGATCGGGATCTCGGCCTTTGAATCGGTCAAGCGCGGCGCGGGGTCTGTGAAACGGAACCTGGGGCCAGCATCCCCACCCCGCGCTCCGGCGCAAGTCCGAAGCGCGGCGTTCGGCGACGCGGGCGCGGCTGGGTCGCAGCCAAGCTGGGCGACAAGAGGGCGGAGGTGCGATCGCCCTGTCTACGGTCACGCTCGTTAACCGTTTGTAACGGTCTGTCTTCCCAAAGTGGAACAGGCAGGTTATACGGCTTGCCTCGCGCTCGGGGCCTGGAGTTGGGCGCGGTTCTTGCTTGTGCACGCGTAGGACGCCTCGGGGCGTCGCAATACGACGGGGAACGATGGCTCAGTTCGACCCACGACGCCAGCCGATGCGCCTTGCGCCGCATCTGTTCACTCTGGCGGCCGCCGTGTCGGTGGCGATGCTCGCCGGACGCGTCTACCAACCCGCCCAGGCCGAAGAGGTTCCGGAGCTGACCGCCGCCCAGTTCGCGGACCTGGAGGCTCAGGCCTTCGCCGCCGCCGGCGTTCCGGCGGGCCTCACCGCGCCCGAGGCCGTTCCGGTCCAGATCCGTCGCGGCGAAACCTTCGAGCAGGCCGTGCGCCGCACCGGCGTCGCTCCGGAAGAGGCCAGCGCCGTCGCCGCCACCATCGCCAACGCTTTCGACCTCAACGACCTGCGCGCGGGCCTGCGGTTCGAGACCGCCATCGCCAAGCCGCGCAACGGCCGGGGCGACGCCCGCCTGATCGGCCTGACCATGCGCACGGGCCCGGCCAGCCAGCTGACCGTCTCGCGCAGCTTCGACGGCGCCCTGCGCCTGCGTTCGCTGGAGGAGAAGGTTACCCACGAGACCGTGGTGCTGAAGGGCGACGTCGAGCGCTCCCTGTCGGGCAGCGCCCGCGAGCTGGGCGCCACCGCCTCCATCATCCGCTCCGCCACCCGCGTCTTCGCCACCAAGTTCGACCTGCAGCGCGACGTCCGCGCCTCCGACAAATTCACCCTGGTGTTCGACCGCGACGTGACCGAGGCGGGGCGCACCGTCGACGTCGGTGACCTGCTCTACGCCGAGCTGAAGGGCCGCACCTTCTACCGCTTCAAGCCGGCGGGCGCGAAGGAGGCCCAGTTCTTCGATTCCGACGGCAAGAACCTTCGTTCGGCCATGATGCGCACGCCGCTGGCCAGCTTCCGCCGTATCAGCTCCAGCTTCGGGGTTCGCACCCATCCGATCTCCGGCTTCCGCAAGATGCACCAGGGCACGGACTTCGCCGCCGCCATGGGCACGCCCGTGATCGCCCCCGCCGACGGCGTGGTGGTCGAGGCGCGCCGCTGGGGCGGTTATGGCAACTGGCTGCGCATCCGCCACTCGAATGGCCTGGAAAGCGGTTACGGCCACCTGTCGCGCTACGGCGCCGGCATCCGCGCCGGCCAGCGCGTCAGCCAGGGCCAGGTGGTCGCCTATGTCGGCTCCACCGGCGCCTCCACCGGCCCGCACCTGCACTATGAACTGTGGCGCGGCGGCCAGCGGATCAATCCCGGAAGTGTGCGGGTGCAGGAAGGCACCGAACTGAGCGGCGCCGACCTCGCCGCCTTCCGCGCCGAGAAGGCCCGTATCGACCGCATCATCGCGTCCGGCGGCCAACGTCGCCCCTCGGTGCAGCAGGCGACCGTCGAAGGCCTGCGTCCGGCCCAGGCCTAAGACCGGTCGAGGACCGAGCCGCTCATCCCACCAGCCGAGGGATTCCGCGCCCGTCCGGGCAGGACAGGCCGTGCAACGTCACGTCGGCCTCGCCGACCTTCAGGCCCAACAGGTCCAGCACCGGCGCGACGACGCCGTCCAGCGTCGGGCCCAGCGGCGCGAGCAGGGCGCCCAGCGCCTGGGTCAGGTCGCCAAGTCCCAATCCCAGGCCGACGACCGAGACGGTGACGTCCAGCCGGCCCAGCAGGCTGGCGACCAGGCCGCCGGCGAACTGGCGCGACGACACGCTGCGCGATCGACTTTCCGCAATATCGTCGGCCTGGAAGGTCAGCGGCGAAAAGGCCGTGTCGGCCGCCTCGATGTCGGCCCGGCCGGTGATGGCGACCAGGCCCAGGACTGAGAGCAATGTCGCCTTCTCCGGCCTGAGCGCGGTCTTGAAGTCCGACAGGCGGCGCTCGTCGATCGTTCCGATCCAGGCGCGGGCCACGCCCGGACGCGCCTCAACCACGACCGACTGCGGTCGGCACGACAGGGACTTCAGCCGCGCTTCCGCCGAGGCGACCTCGACCAGGACCGGCAGGTCGACCTGGGCCAGGCCCGCCAGGCTCCTGGCCGTGCGCGCCCGCAGATAGACGCGGGCCTGGGCGGTGCGGATCACCGGCTCGCCGGAGGCGGTGACGGTCAGCCAGGGCGATCGGTTGGGCCGCTCGCCGACGGCGAGGAGGACCTTCAGGTCCGCCAGCCCCGCCTGGGCGCCCAGGTCCAGCGCGGCCTGCCGATCGCCGCCGGCGATCTCCAGCACGGCGGCGGCGAGATCCAGCGCCGACACCTCGGCGTCCAGGCCGCCGCGGACGCCGTCCGGCGCGCGCGGATCGAGGCCGATCAGGTCGCCCGCCTTCAGCTTCAGCCCGTCGGCCCCCGCGATCAGCTTGCCGATCGCTCCGGCGTCCCGCCCCCCGGCGACGGTTTCCAGCACCTTCAACGCCCGGCCGGCGTCGATGTCGCTGGACAGGAGAGCGTCATAATCGCCCGCCGTCAGGTCCAGGTCGGCGGCCAGGCCGTCGACGTAGCGCAGCAGGTTCACGTCCAGGTCGGCCAGGGCCGCATAGTCCATCGCCGTCAGCCGCACCTGGCTTCCCGTCAGCATCGACAGCAGCTGGTTGGCCAGGCCGCCGTCCAGCCGCGCCAGGCGGGAGCCGATGCTGAACATGGCCCTGGGCGCCTGCGGCAGGGCGGCGGTCGCCTGGCGCGTGACCTCGACCGTCTCCCGGCCCAGCAGCCAGCGCCCAAAGTACATCCGCGCCGGCGCCGTCAGCGTCACCCGGGCGGCGTTGGCCTCGGCGCCGCCGGCGGAGAACCGGCGGTCGGGAGCCAGGGCGCGGTCGGCCGCATAGACGCCGCGCTGCGTCCAGACCTCCACCTCGGGCCCCATGTTGATCCGGGCAGTCTCGCGGGCGGCGGCGTCGGCCCGGTCGAGGTCGGCCGCCGCGCTCAGCGCCGCCAGGTCGGCGGCGCCCTGCAGCTTGCGCGCGTGCAGGGCCAGGACGCCCAGGTCCGTCCCCATGGCCGCCAGCATGCAGATCAGTCCGCCGACAAGGGCGGCCGTCACCGCCACGCCGCCCCGGCGCGACCGTAGCAGCCGTCGCGCGGACCATGCCCTCCTCACGGCTCGACCCGGATCGCCGCCGATCGTTCGATCACCATGGGCGGCCGCGGCAGCATGCCCCCCAGGGCCATCAGCGGATGGCCGTGCAGATCGTAGCTCACCGCCACCCGCACGCGATCGGCCTCGGCGACGGCCGCCACCCCGGTGCGGGCCTGGTCCAGGCCCATGTCGGCGGCCGTGTCGCGAACGGCGGCGGCGGCCAGGGCGCGCCGCTCCTCCAGGTCCAGTCCGGCGATCGCGGCCCGCGCGCCTTCCGAGGCCAGGCTCTGCACGGCCTGGGCGGTCAGGAACCAGCCGCCGTACACGACGATGGCGATCAGCAGCAGGATCATCAGCGGACCGACCAGGGCGAACTCCACGGCCGCCGCGCCCGTCCGATCCCCGCCTCGCTTTCCGCCCAACCTCGACATGCATCAAGCCCGATGTGCAGTTATAGGTTGTATATCGGCTAATGATTAACTCATGGTTGTTTCCCTGCACGGATAGGGTGATGACGGGTTTTCCACGCGGAGAGGCTTGGACTGCCGTCCGTCCTCTGCTAATCGCCACCGCTCGCCGTCATGGGCGAATGGACAGGTGGCCGAGTGGTTGAAGGCGCACGCCTGGAACGCGTGTATAGGGGCAACTCTATCGGGGGTTCGAATCCCCCTCTGTCCGCCACTTCGGTATAAGATCGGGAACGCCGGTCTGCGCCGATTTTCCTATCTTGTTGGATACCGGCATCCGAACAGGACGTTTTTGCTTCCTTTTAGATCGTCCGCGGCCTCGACTCGCTGATCGAGCTTCACGGTCACAAGCTTGTCTCGTCGAAAAGCCGATCTGTTTCGCGCAAGGTCGCGGCCAGGCCGGGCGGCGCCGAGACGAAGGATGCTTTGGTCTCGCGGCAGGCTTGGCTGTTTGAACGGATCGCCGAGAAGCTGAACCTGATGCTGCGTGCGGCGCAGGGCGCGTTGGCGGATCGGGGACCTGAAGGTGCGCCGCCATGCAGTCTGCAGCGGTTTCGCTCGCGACGATCAATCGCAGGGACACCGAGGGCCGCTCGGTACGCGATCACACCCCCGCCGGCATGGTGCCCGCGTTGACGGCGATGCGGCCGATCAGGCCCTTGACGATCAGGTCCAGCGCCGCGCCCTCGCGGTAGTCGGCGGCGGCGACGAAGTTCACCCGATCCTCCGAGATCAGCGAATAGACCTTCTTCTGGTCCCGCTCGTTCGAGCGCGGATCATAGACCGCGATCGAGAAGCCGCCCTTGGTGTGCATCATCTTCATGGTGGGCACGTCGGTGTCGCCGTCGCCGATGAAGATCATCCGCTCGAACGGGACCGCGCGCTGGTCGTCGGGAATGAAATGGTTGATCCGCTCGTGCTCCCAATGGTTCCGAACGCCCTTGTTGATGCGGAACAGGTACTGGGTCTTGGTGGTGTAGTTGACGCCCACCGCGGGCCAGGCGGCCTCGCCCTTGTCGTCATAGACGTAGTGGGAGGCGAAGACGTGGGTCAGGGCTGGTCGGATCGGCGTGCCCTCGATCATCTCCTCCAGGCCGGCCGAGACGATGTAGTGTTCGATGTCCAGATTGTAGCGGCGGCCGAAGGCGTTCATCCGGTCGAACCAGCTGAGGTCCTTCAGTCCCTCGAACAGGGCCACCTCGCGGCCGTGGTCGCGCAGCGTTTCGCGCGTCACCGGCGAGCCGTTCTGGCGCGCGTGGTGCAACATCAGCTGCATGTACATCAGGATGCCGTCGCCGTCGGCCTCGCGCGTCAGCCGCTCGGCCTCGCGCCAGAAGTCGCCGACGCCCATGCCCACTGAGGGGATGAAGCTGACCTCCTGCATGTTGCCCCGCGCCAGGGTGCCGTCGAAATCATAGATCAGGGCGGTCTTCAGCGGCGGCGTTGAGAAGACGGGGGCGGGCGTGTCGGCCATGAGGCGGGTCCGGAAAGATCGGTCGGCGAACCCCGCCTCTATAGCAGCCGGCGCCGGCCGTCGATCCGCGCGTCAGCCGGCGCCGCCGGCGCGCCTCTGGCCGAAGGTCGGGGCCCGTTCCTTCTGCTCGGCCCAATAGGCGGCGCCATCGGTCGGCTTGAACATGGTCCGAGGCACGCCGTCGCGGTCCACTACCGCGAAGGTGTTGGTGGACGCCTGGTAGAGCAGGGTGTCGCCGTTCGGCCGCCGCACCGTCTCCGTGCCCGCCGGCGGCTTGCCGGTGAAGGCCGCCGCCTTGGCCAGATAATCCTCGGCCGAGCGGGCGCCGAAGTCGGCGCCGTTGCGTTCGTAGAGGCGGGCGATCTTGGCGTCGACCGTCTCGCGCCGGCTGGCGGTGATCGGCGCGGGTTTGGCCGGCGCAACCCCCGCGTCGGCCGGTGCGGAGACCAGGCCGACGGGCCGGGCCGCCTCGCTCTCCGCCCGATCCCGCGTCTGGACCGCCGAGGCGTTGTCGCAGGCGGCCAGCGCCGCCGTTCCGAGCACCGCCAACCCCAGGGCCCTGATCGCGCGCGATCCCGTCTTCAGCTTCAGCCTTGTCATGTCTCTCCCTCCGACACCCGTTAAGGGATATGTAAACACAACCATTGTGTTCCGGCAATGTTCCCGTCAGACGTCTCGACGCCGTCATGCAGGGTCGCTAGAGCAGGGACATGGACATGCGCCCGCTCTCAAACCGCAAGGTGCTGCTGATCGTCGGCGGCGGCATCGCCGCCTACAAGGCGCTGGAGCTGGTGCGCCTGATCGCCAGGGCCGGGGGCGAGACCCGGGTGATCCTGACCGAGGCGGGGGCCGAATTCGTGACCCCGATGTCGCTGGCGGCGCTGAGCGGCCATCCGGTGCGCGCGGGCCTGTTCCATCCGGACGACGAGACCAGCATGGGCCATATCGAGCTGTCGCGCTGGGCCGACCTGGTGGTCGTGGCCCCGGCGACGGCGGGGCTGATCGCCAAGGCGGCGAACGGGATCGCCGACGACCTGGCCTCCACGACGCTGATCGCCACCGACAAGCGGGTGCTGCTGGCGCCGGCGATGAACGTGCGGATGTGGCTGCACCCGGCGGTCCAGGCCAATGTCGAGCGGCTGAAGGCCTTCGACGGCCTCCATGGCGTCGCCGTGGTCGGACCGGACGAGGGCGAAATGGCCTGCGGTGAATACGGCCCCGGCCGGATGGCCGAGCCGCCGGCGATCCTGGAGGCGATCGAGGGACTGCTGGCCGGCGCCGCCGGACGCCCCCTGGCTGGTCGCCGGGCGGTGGTCACCGCCGGGCCGACCTTCGAGCCGATCGATCCGGTGCGCGGCCTGACCAACCGCTCCAGCGGAAAGCAGGGCTACGCCATCGCCGCCGCCCTGGCGGAGCTGGGCTGCGCGGTGACCCTGGTGTCCGGCCCCACGGCGCTGGGCGCGCCGCCCGGCGTGATGCGGATCGATGTCGAGAGCGCGCTGGAGATGCAGAAGGCGACGCAAGACGCCCTGCCGGCCGACATCGCCGTGCTGTCAGCCGCCGTCGCCGACTGGCGCGTCGACACCGTCGCCGGCGCCAAGATCAAGAAGGCCCCGGGCGGACCGCCGACCCTGGCGCTGGTCGAAAACCCCGACATCCTGGCCGGCTTGTCGCGCCCGGGCCCGAACCGGCCCGCGCTGGTGATCGGCTTCGCGGCCGAGACCGGCGACCTGGAGGCCAACGCCAGCACCAAGCTGTCCCGGAAAGGCTGCGACTGGATCGTCGGCAACGACGTGTCCGACGAGGTCTTCGGTTCGGACGGCAATGCGGTGCTGCTGGTCACCGCCGCCGGCGCCGAGGCCTGGCCGCGCCAGTCCAAGACCGCCATCGCCCGCCGCCTGGCCGCCCGCATCGTCGAACATTTCAAGGACGCCGAATGACCGCTCCCGTCGCCATCCAGATCCTTCGCCTGCCGCATTCGGAGGGGCTGCCCCTGCCGGCCTATGAGACGGCGGGATCGGCGGGCATGGACCTGCGTGCGGCGGTGGCCGAGGATCAGCCGATGACACTGGCGCCGGGCCAGCGGGCGCTGGTTCCCACCGGACTGAAGATCGCCCTTCCCCTGGGTTACGAGGCCCAGGTGCGGGCGCGATCGGGCCTGGCGCTGAAGCACGGGATCATCTGCCCCAATGCGCCGGGCACCATCGACAGCGACTATCGCGGCGAGTGCGGCGTGATCCTGGCCAACATCGGCGCCGAGCCGTTCGTGGTGCGCCGGGGCGAGCGGATCGCCCAGTTGATCATCGCCCGGCACGAGCGCGCGGACTGGCAGGAGGTCGAGGTGCTGGACGAGACGGCGCGCGGCGTCGGCGGCTTCGGCTCCACGGGCCGCTAGTTCAGCCGCATCCTCACCCGTTCGAAGGCGACGCCTCGGCGCGCCTCCTCCAACCCGTCCAGGCCCCGGGCCCGCGACAGCGCCTCCAGGGCGCCGGCCAGGGCGCCCTGCTTCTCGCGGGCGGCGGCCACATCCAGCCAGGGCCGGTGATCCTCCGGGTCCAGCAGGGCCCGGCGCAGGGCCGACCGCTCCGCCCCCTCATAGTCGCGCGACGCCAGCGCCCGGCTGAACAGCATGTTCTGCAGCCGGATCAGAGCCTGCCGGTCGCTGACCGGAGCCATCAGCAGGTCCAGCCGGTCGGCCACGTGCGGGGTCAGGCCGGCGCGCAGGGCCCGGCGGGTCAGTTCGCTGGGCAGGACCAGCCGGCCATGGCTGAACGGGTCCAGCGCCACCGGCCCGTCCGGCGTCTCGACCCGCACCAGGAAATGGCCGGGGAAGTCCACGCCCGCCGCCTGAAGGCCCGCGTGACGCGCGGCGTGAAGATAGAAGACGGCCAGGGTCGCCGACAGGCCGCGCCGCCGCTCTGCCACGTCGATGACGTCGGTGTTGCCCGGATGGTCGTAGGTCAGCAGGTCGCCGTTCAGCCGCATGTCCGAGGCCATGGTCTCCGACAGGGCGTCGTCGGGGCTCTCGCCGCCGACGCGCTCCGCCAGGCGCGCGCAGGCGCTCTCGGCCAGCACACGGGCGGATCGGGGATCGCGGAACGGATGGTCGTGGATGGCGCAGGCGATGGCCGCCTCGAGCAGGGGGAAGTCCTCGTCGGCACCTCGGCCGGCGGCGGCCAGAACGGACTCGGCTTCGTCCCGGGTCATCGGCCTGCTTCGCGCTCCCCTGTTCAGTCTCCGCGCTCGACGCCGCGAAGATGACGTGGAAACCGGCCGGGCGCCAGCGCCACCATATCAATTCTCAATTCAAGAGGTTGCAGCGCGGGCCGATTCCGGCGGACCGCCTCCCCCGCGGCGCGCAGCCGCCGATGCTGGGCCGACGTCAGCGCCAGGACGGCCGTCTCCAGCGTAGCGCGGCGCTTGACCTCGACCACCGCCAGGATCCGTCCACGCCGCGCCAGCAGGTCGATCTCGCCGAAGCGGCTCGCCAGCCGGAAGCCCAGCACCCGATAGCCCTTCAGCATCAGCCAGGCGGCGGCGATCCATTCGGCCGAATGGCCCTGGCGGAAGGCCGCCGCGCCGCTGGCCCGCCGCCACGCCGCCTTGGGACGGACCGGCCGGATCGGACGCGGCAGGCGCTCGCTCACCGGCCCTGGAGTTCCAGCGCCCGACGGTAGAGGGCCTTGCGGTTCAGCCCCAACGCCCGGGCGACTTCGGACGCCGCCTCGCCGGTCGGCAGGCGCGTCAGGGCCTCCGCCAGGGCCGCGTCGGCCTCGGCCTCCGACGCCTGTTCCGCCTCGCCCGGCCCCACCACCACGACGATCTCGCCCTTGGGCGCGTCCAGGCGCGGATCGACCGCCAGGACGTCCAGCGGGCCGCGCACGCATTCCTCGTAGAGCTTGGTCAATTCGCGGGCCACGGCGGCGGGGCGGGGGCCCAGGACGGCCGCCATGTCGGCCAGGCTGTCGCGCAGCCTCGGCCCGCTCTCGAAGAAGACCAGGGTCTGGCGCGGTCCCTTCAGGGCCTCCAGCGCCGCGCGGCGGCCGGCGGTCTTCGGCGGCAGGAAGCCGGCGAACAGCACCCGGTCGGCGGGCAGGCCGGCGACGCACAGCGCCGCCAGCAGGCTGGACGGGCCGGGAATCGGATGCACCGGCAGGCCCTCGGCGATGGCCGCGCGGGCGACGACGAAGCCGGGGTCCGACACCAGCGGCGTGCCGGCGTCGGATACCAGGGCCACCACCTCGCCCGCCTCCAGCCGCTCGACCGCGATCTCGGCGGCGCGGGCCGAGGCGTGGTCGTCGCAGCGCTCCAGCCGCGCCTTCAGGCCGTAGGCGGACAGCAGCTTGGCGGTGACGCGGGTGTCCTCGGCCAGCACCACATCGGCGGCCGCCAGCACGTCCAGCGCCCGCAACGTGATGTCGCGCAGGTTCCCGATCGGAGTCGCGACGAGGTAGAGCCCCGGCTCGACAGGGCGTCGCGGGGGCGCGCTCGGCGGAAAGGACGGGGCGTCGCCCATCGGCCCCGGATCAGCCTTCGCCGGGTTCGAACAGCGCCGCCGGCGGTCGCGGCGCCGAGGTCAGGCCCGAGCCCTGGAAGGCGGGGCCGGCGTCATAGGCGGCGAAGGTGGCGGCCGACAGGATTTCGCTGACCGAGGCGCCCAGCGACACGATCTGGACCGGCTTCTCCAGCCCGACCAGCAGCGGGCCGATCAGGGTCGCGCCGCCCAGGGCCTGGACCAGCTTGGTCGAGATCGAGGCCGAATGGATCGCCGGCATGACCAGGGTGTTGGCCGGCTTGGTCAGGCGGTTGAAGGCGTAGGCGGGGTGGCCCAGCGGGTCCAGCGCCACTTCCGGCGGCATCTCGCCCTCATATTCAAAATCGACGCCCTTCCGGTCCAGGATGCGGATGGCCTGGCGCACCTTTTCGCCCCGGTCGCCCGGCGGATTGCCGAAGGTCGAATAGCTGAGGAAGGCCACGCGCGGATTGCGGCCCAGGCGCCGCACGGTGTCGGCGGCCTTGATGGCGATCTCGGCCAGTTCCTCGGCGTCGGGCAGTTCGTGGATCGAGGTGTCGGCGACGAACAGGGTGCGGCCCCGGGCCAGCAGGATCGACAGGCCGATCAGCGTGTCCTCGACGTCCAGCACGCGCTGGACCTCCTTCAGCGCCATGTTGAAGTTGCGGGTGACCCCCGCGACCATGGCGTCGGCCCGGCCCTTGGCGACCAGGGTGGCGGCGAAATAGTTGCGGTCCTGGTTGATCATCCGCTGCACGTCGCGACGCAGATAGCCCCGGCGCTGGAGCTTCTCGTACAGCCATTCGGTGTACTCTGCGTTGCAGCCCGAGACGCGGGCGTTGGTGATCTCGATGCCCAGTTCGTCGAAGGTCAGCCCGGCCTCGGCGGCGTTCTGGCGGATCAGGTCCTCGCGTCCGACCAGAACCGGCGTGCCCAGCCCGGCCTGCTTGAAGGCCCAGGCGGCGCGGATGACGGCGGTTTCCTCGCCCTCGGCGAAGACGACGCGCTTGTCCGGGCCGCCGCGCACCGCCGAGGTGATCTTCTGCATCAGGGCCGCTGACGGATCGACGCGGGACCGGAGGTCGTGGCGATAGGCGTCCATGTCCTCGATCGGCTGGCGCGCCACGCCCGAATCCATCGCCGCCTGGGCGATGAAGGGCGGGATGTACCAGATCAGGCGCGGGTCGAACGGGGTGGGGATGATGTAGTCCGGGCCGAACTTCAGCTTACGGCCGCGATAGGCGGCGGCGACCTCGTCGGGCACGTCTTCGCGCGCCAGGGCCGCCAGGGCCTGGGCGCAGGCCACCTTCATCTCGTGGTTCACCCGCCGCGCGCGCACGTCCAGCGCGCCCCGGAACAGATAGGGGAAGGCCAGGACGTTGTTGATCTGGTTGGCGTAATCCGAACGGCCGGTGGCGATGATGGCGTCCGAGCGCACCGACTGCACGTCCTCGGGCGTGATCTCCGGGTCGGGGTTGGCCATGGCGAAGATGATCGGATTGGGGGCCATGGTCGCCACCATCTCCCGGGTGATCGCGCCGCGCGCCGACAGGCCGATGACCACGTCGGCGCCGACCATGGCCTCGGCCAGGGTCCGCAGCGGCGTGTCGGTCGCATGGGCGGCCTTCCACTGGTCCATGCCGTGGTCGCGGCCCTTGTAGACCACGCCGTCGCGGTCGCAGATGACGGTGTTCTCAGGCCTCACCCCCGCCGCCTTCATCAGGGCGATGGACGACAGGCCCGCCGCGCCGGCGCCCGACAGCACCACCTTGACCTCGTCCAGCTTCTTGCCGGCGACGTGGCAGGCGTTGATCAGGCCGGCGGTGGAGATGATGGCCGTGCCGTGCTGGTCGTCGTGGAAGACCGGGATGTCCAGCAGGTCCTGCAGTTCGGATTCGATGACGAAGCATTCCGGGGACTTGATGTCCTCCAGGTTGATGCCGCCCCAAGTGTCGCCGATGTTCTTGACCACGGTGACGAATTCGGCCGGATCGGTGGTCTTCACCTCGACGTCGAAGCTGTCGACGTCGGCGAAGCGCTTGAACAGCACCGACTTGCCTTCCATCACCGGCTTGGACGCCATGTGGCCCAGGTTGCCCATCCCCAGGATGGCCGTGCCGTTGGAGATGACGGCGACCATATTGCCCTTGGCCGTGTAGTCGTAGGCCTTGTCCGGGTTCTCGGCGATGGCCCGCACCGGCACGGCGACGCCCGGCGAATAGGCCAGCGACAGATCGCGCTGGGTCGCCATCGGCTTGGTCGGCGCCATGGAGATCTTGCCCGGCGTCGGAATGCGGTGGAAATCCAGCGCCTCCTCGTCGGAGAAGGTCTGCTTGTCGGTCTGGTCGGGCATGGTTTGGGGCGTTTCCGGGCGCGCATTCGTTTTTGCTGCTTCGTTCCTAGTGCGACCGGCGAGGCGGGACAACCATGGAGGCGGAAACCCCGCGCCAAGGGCCTCCAGGGGCGCCGGGCCCTTGGTCGGCGCGGCTTCTGTGCGGAAAAAGTGATCCCCGGCGGCCGCTGCTGTGCGGATTTCCGCCGGATCGTCCCTAGGGCGCGGCCGCCAGCCGCGTCCCGTCGACGCCGGTGATGGTCAACCGCGCCAGCCGACCCGGCGCGTCGTCGAAGGCGATCGGCGTGTGGTCGGGCGCCCGGGCCAGGCCACCATGCTCGACCAGGGCCTCGACCGTGCGGCCGACCTGGCGCTCCAGGTGGCGGGCCAGGGCCGCCTCCCCGGCCTGGCGCAGCCGGGCGGCGCGCGCCTTGACGACGGGGCGGGGCGTTTGCGGCATCCGCGCGGCCGGCGTGCCGGCGCGCGGGCTGTAGGGAAAGGCGTGGACGAAGGCCAGATCCGCCTCCTCCACCAAAGACAGCAGGTTGGCGAAAGCCGTCTCGTCCTCGGTCGGGAAGCCGGCGATCAGGTCGGCGCCGAAGGCGACATCGGGCCGGACGGCGCGGACGCGCGCGACCAGCGCCAGGGCGTCGGCGCGCAGGTGACGCCGCTTCATCCGCTTCAGCATCAGGTCGTCGCCGTGCTGGAGCGACAGGTGCAGATAGGGCATCAGCCGGTCCGAGGTCGCGAAGGCGTCCAGCAGGGCGTCGTCGATCTCAGCCGCGTCGATGGAGGACAGGCGCAGGCGCGGCAGGCCGGGGACCAGCCTCAGTATGCGCCGGACCAGCCCGCCCAGCGACGGCGCGCCCGGCAGGTCGGCGCCCCAGCTGGTCAGGTCGACGCCGGTCAGCACCACTTCCTTCACCCCCTGGTCGGCCAGGGCGCGGACCTGGGCCACCACCTCGCCCGCCGGGACGGAGCGGCTGTCTCCCCGGCCATAGGGGATGATGCAGAAGGTGCAGCGGTGGTCGCAGCCGGTCTGGATCGCCACATGGGCGCGCACCCGGTCCTTCAGCGGGCGCGCCGTCGCCAGCGCGGCCGGGGCGGCGAAGATGTCCGCGACCGACATCCGCTCCGTGGACGGACGATAGGCGCCGGGCGCGGCCTTGGCGGCGTTGCCGAGGACGCGCGTCACCTCGGGCATGGCGGCGAAGGTCTCGCCCTCGGTCTGGGCGGCGCAGCCGGTGACGATGATCGGGGCGTCCGGCCGGGCGCGGCGGGCGCGGCGGATCGCCTGGCGGGCCTGGCGCACGGCTTCGGCGGTGACGGCGCAGGTGTTGACCAGGACGGCGTCGGCCAGGCCGTCCGCCTCGGCGCGCGCCCGCATGGCCTCGCTCTCGACCGCGTTCAGGCGGCAGCCGAAGGTCAGGACCTCCAGCGTCAAATCGACAGGGTTCCCGTGCGCTCGACCTCGACCGGGCCGGTCATGAAGACGTGGCCCGACGCCGCGTCCCAGTCGATCACCAGCTCGCCGCCGTCCACGACAACGGTCGCCTTGCGGTCGGTCAGGCCGCGCCGCACGGCCGCCACCTGGGCGGCGCAGGCGCCGGTGCCGCAGGCGCGGGTCAGGCCGGCGCCGCGTTCCCAGACGCGGAGACGAATGTGATCGCGAGCCTGGATATCGGCGAAGCCGACATTGACCCCCTCGGGGAACAGCGGGTGATGCTCGACCAGCGAGCCCGAGCCCGTCACGAAGCCGTCGTCTTGGCGATCGGTGAAGAAGACGACATGCGGATTGCCCATCGAGACAGCGCCCGGCGTGTGCAGCACGGGGTCGTCGATCGGCCCGAGCTGAAGTTCGATGCCGCGCGTGTCCATCTCTTCGGCCAGGGGCACTTCGGCCCAGTCCAGGCGCGGGGCGCCCATATCGACGGTGACGCTGTGGTCGCCGGCCCGCGCGGCCGTCGTCGGCCCGCCGGCGGTGTCGATCGTCACGCGGTCCGTCCCGCCGGCCTGCATCAGCAGCCAGCCGACGCAGCGCAGGGCGTTGCCGCAGGTCTGGACCATCGAGCCGTCCGCGTTCCACACCCGCATGAAGGCGTCGGCGGCTTCCGACGGCTCGATGACGATCAGCTGGTCGAAGCCTTCGCCCGTCTCGCGGTCGGCCAGGGCGCGCACCTGGTCGTCGCTCGGCCGAAACGGCTGCTCCAGCGCATCGACGACAACGAAATCGTTGCCGGCGCCGTTCATCTTGACGAAGGGACGGTTCATGGCCGTCCTATAGGCTCATCCCCCCTTCGCGGAAACCGGCGTGGCGACGACAGAGACCGAACACAGGGAAGACGGCCTGCGACTTAGGGCGCGCCTTCGCTACCTCTACCATGGCTCGCAGCCGCCGGCGGTGCGGTTCCGGCTGGCGGTGATCGCCATCGACGTGGTCATCATCGCCTTCTTCCTGGCGGGACCCATCCTGAAGAACATGGGCTGGGGCTTCTACGCCCTGGACTATCTGGTGGCGACGATCCTGACGCTCGACCTCATGGCGCGGGCCTACGCCTGGTCCGACATCCGCGACTGGCTGAAGCGGCCGATCGTCTGGGTGGACCTGTTCGTCCTGGCTACGCTGCTGTTCCCGGCCTGGCTGTTCAACCTGGGCTTCCTCAGGATGCTGCGGCTGTGGACCCTGCTGAATTCGGATTTCTTCTGGCGGACGGTGGGCCATCGCTACGACGACACCCGCGTGGAGGAGGTGACACGGGCCCTGGCCAATCTGGTCACCTTCGTCTTCGTGGCGACCGGCTTCGTCTACGCCACCTTCCGGGGACACGACGGCATCGCCGGCTATGTCGACGCCCTATACTTCACCGTCGCGACCCTGACCACGACCGGCTTCGGCGACGTGACCCTGCCGGGCCCGTGGGGGCGGCTGCTGTCGATCGCCGTCATGCTGGTCGGCATTACCCTGTTCCTGCGCCTGGCCCAGACCCTGATCCGGCCCAACAAGGTCCGTTTCGCGTGCGGCGTCTGCGGCCTGGCCAAGCACGATCCGGACGCGGTCCACTGCAAGGCCTGCGGCAATCCCCTGTGCATCCCCGACGAAGGGGCTGACCAGGGATCATGACAAAGCCGTAAGGTTCGGACACCCGCCTTGCCGCCCTGGCCCGCCCGGCTAAGGTGCCGGCCGTCATTCCGGGATGTTTCCATGAACCGTTCGTCCGCCGCCCTGCTCGCGGCCCTTCTCGCCGCCACGAGCCTCTCGACCGTCGCCATGGCCCAGTCCCCCGTCGAACAGGCCGCCGAGCGCGGCCCGCCGCCGCATTTCCCGCGCGACCTGACCCCCGCCGGCGTGGCGGCCATCGACGACCACCTGGCGCTGGAGCAGGTGGACGGGGCCGAGGCCATGGCCTTTGTCGCCGAGGAGAACCGCAAGTCTCTGGCCGCCCTGACCGGCGACCCGCGCTATGAGACCTTCCGTCGGGAAGCCGAAGCCATACTGACCGCCGAGGACCGAATCCCCATGCCGTCCTTCCTGGGCGACGGGATCGGCAACTTCTGGCAGGACGCCGGCAATCCGAAGGGCGTCTGGCGCCGGACGACGCTGGACTCCTACCGGTCCGCGGCCCCCCGGTGGGAGACCCTGCTGGACATCGACGCCCTGTCGAGGGCCGAGGGCCGGGACTGGGTGTTCAAGGGGGCCGACTGCCTGGCGCCCGACGACGTCCGTTGCCTGGTCAGCCTGTCGGACGGCGGCAAGGACGCCGTCGTGGTCCGCGAGTTCGATCTGACGACCAAGGCCTTCGTGGACGGCGGCTTCGCCCTGCCCGAGGGCAAGCACCGCATCGAGTGGCTGGACCGCGACACCCTGCTGGTCGCCACCGACTTCGGCCCCGGGACCCTGACGGAATCCGGCTATCCCTACATCGTCAAGACGCTGAAGCGCGGCCAGGCGCTGGCCCAGGCGGTCGAGGCCTATCGCGGCGACGCCGTCGACGGCGGTTATGGCGTCAGCCCGGCCGTCTATCGCGACAAGGACGGCCGGGTGCTGGCCGTCATCATCAGCCGCCCGCTCGACACCTTCCGGTCGGAGACATGGGCGCTGGGCCAGGACGGCGCGGCCCGGAAACTCAACCTGCCGGAACGGGTCGGCGTCTTCGGCGTGATCGGCGGCCGTCTCGTCTTCTCGCCGGACCAGGCCTGGAGCTTCGACGGCGAGGACTACGCTCCCGGCGCCCTGCTGGCCCTGCCGCTGGCCGTGCTGGGAGAGACGCGGCTGAGCCTGCGGATCCCCCGCGACGACGCCGTCGTCTTCCAGCCGACCGCCCGGCAGGCCCTTCAGGACGTCGCCGTCCTTTCGGACGACATCGTCGTCGCCGTGACCGACAACGTGGCCGGAAGGCTGATGCGTTTCCACGCCGGCGCGCGAGGCTGGACCGCATCGCCGATCGACGCGCCCGACAACGTCGCGGTCGGCCTGGGCGATTCGTCAAAAGCGCGCGGCGAGGTCTTCGTCTCGACCCAGGGCTTCCTGACCCCGCCGACGCTGAGCCTGGCCTCGGTCGGCTCGACGGCCCTGACCGAGCTGAAGACCGCCCCCGCCAAGTTCGACGCCTCGGCCCATGTGGTGGAGCAGTACGAGGCGACCTCGGCCGACGGGACGAAGATCCCCTATTTCATCGTCCATCCGCGCGACATGCGGCTGGACGGATCGAACCCGACGATCCTGTTCGGCTACGGCGGCTTCCAGCTGTCGATGACCCCCGCCTACAAGCCCGAGATGGGCAAGCTGTGGCTGGAGCGGGGCGGCGTCTTCGTCAACGCCAACATCCGAGGCGGCGGCGAATTCGGGCCGGGCTGGCACCAGGCGGCTCTGAACGAGAACCGCCAGCGCGCCTTCGACGACTTCGCCGCCGTGGCCCGCGACCTTGAGGCGCGCGGCGTGACCAGCCCGCGCCGCCTGGGAATCTACGGCCGGTCGAACGGCGGGGTGCTGACCTCGGTGTCGATCACCCAGCATCCGGAGCTGTTCAATGCGGCGGTGATCGAAAGCCCGCTGATCGACATGCTGCGCTATCACGAGCTGCCGGCCGGCGCCTCGTGGATCGGCGAATACGGCGACCCGCGCATTCCGGAGCAGGCCGAATGGATCGCGCGCTATTCCGCCTATCAGCAGCTGCGACCGGAAGTGCGCTATCCGCGCGTCTACGTCACCACCAACACCCGCGATGACCGGGTCCACCCAGGCCACGCGCGCAAGTTCGCCGCCCGCCTGGGAGACCAGGGCCACGACCACCTCTATTACGAGGAGACCTCAGGGGGCCATTCCAACGACGCCGACCCGATCGCCAACGCCCGCCGCTGGGCGCGGCACTATGTCTACCTGGCCCAGCAACTGATGGATTGAGGCGCGCCTTCCCCGCAGCCCGGGCCCGCCTCACGGACTTATGAGGGGCTCCGGCGCCGGACGGCGGCTAAGAACGATGTCATGAAACGGAGCGGCTGGATCATCGCGGCGGCCTTGAC
>JAEWDF010000014.1 GCA_023390245.1 Pseudomonadota bacterium | reverse complement strand
CCATGTGGGCCGGTCTGATCGCCTTCGCCGTCCTGACCTACGCCCTCTACGCCTGGGTGCGCCGCCGCGCCGCCAAGGTCTAAGGGCGGCCTATAGGGCGGCGGCGAAGGCTTCCGCCGCCCGACTGGCGCCGCGCTCGCGGTGCCGCAGCCGATAGAAAGGCCGCTCGGGCAGGTCGAGCGGCAGACGGACCAGCCGTCCCGCCTCGATCAGGGGCCGGGCGGCCAGTTCCGAGATGGCGGTGACCAGGCCGCCCCCGGCTCCGCCGCTGGACGCCACCGCCGTCAGGATCGCCTCATTGGACGGCAGCACCAGCGCCGTCTTCAGGTCCGACGCGGCCATGCCGCGCGGCAGAGCCGCCTCGAACTCGCTGCGGGTGCCCGACCCCGCCTCGCGTAAGGCCCAGTCCAGCGCTTTCAGGTCCGCCGCCGCCAGCGCCGCCTCGCGTCCGGCCAACGGATGATCCGGCGCCGCCACCACGATCAGCCGGTCGGCGCCGATGCGAATCCGCTCCAGACGCGGCGCATCCTCGGCGCCCTCGATCAGGCCCAGCTCCGCCTCGCCCGCCAGCACGGCCTCGACCACCCGATGGGTGTTGCCGATCGACAGATGCAGTTCCACGCCCGGATGGCTCTGGGCGAAGGCGGCCATGCGCGGCGGCAGCCAATAGGCGGCGATGGTCTGGCTGGCGAACAGCCGCACCGAGCCGCGCTTCAGCCCCGCCAGTTCGTCCAGCAGCCGCTCGGCCGCCTCGGCCCGCGCCAGCACCGCCTTGGCTTCCGGCAGAAACGCCGTCCCCGCCGCATTCAGCGCCAGACCCCGTCCCACCCGGTCGAACAGCCGCGCGCCATGCCGCATCTCCAGCGCACCGACCGCCGCGCTCACCGCCGACTGCGTCAGGTGAAGCGCCTCGGCCGCACGGGTCATGTGCAGGCGTTCTGCCACGGCGACGAAGATGCGCAGTTGTTCCAGGGTCATGGCCAATTGATCAATTATATCGATTGTTAAGTCCATAACTATGCGTTGGATCGATCGAACGACGGGACGGATAAACGGGCATGACCGTCGCGCTTGCTCCCGCCGCCGCCTCTCGCCGCCTGACCGGCCCGCTGGCGCTCCTGCCCGGCGTGGCCCTGTCCGCGGCCATCGGCGCCGTCGCCTTCGGCCTGCAGATCATTGAGGCGCGCCTGTTCGGGCAGGCGTGGATCGAGGGGCTGGTGCTGGCCATTCTGATCGGAGCGGCCCTGCGTCTGGTGTGGACGCCGTCGTCACTGTGGTCGCCCGGCGTGAACTTCAGCGCCAAGACCCTGCTGGAGGTGGCCGTGGCCCTGCTGGGCGCCACCGTCTCGGGCGCGGCTGTCGCGGCCTTGGGGCCGTGGCTGCTGCTGGCCATCGTAGGCGTCGTCGCCCTGGCCATTGTCGGCGCCTATGCGCTGGGCCGGGCCTTCGGCCTGCCGCCCGCGATGGCGCTGCTGGTCGCCTGCGGCAACGCCATCTGCGGCAACTCGGCCATCGCCGCTGTCGCTCCCGTCATCGAGGCCGAGGGACAGGACGTGGCCGCCGCCATCGGCTTCACCGCCGTTCTGGGCATCGCCGTCGTGCTGCTGGTCCCCGTGGTCGGCGCCCTGATGGGCTATGACGCCACGCGCGTCGGGGTGCTGGCGGGCCTGACCGTCTATGCGGTGCCGCAGGTGCTGGCCGCCGCCGCCCCCGCCGGTCTGGCCGCCGTGCAGACGGGCGCCGTGGTCAAGCTGGTGCGCGTGCTGATGCTGGGGCCGGTCTGTCTGGCGCTGGGCCTGATGCGCTCCAAACAGGCCGCAGGCGGGCGCGGGCCGAAGCTGCACCAGATGGCGCCGTGGTTCATCCTGGTGTTTCTGGCCCTGATGGCCGCCCGCTCGCTGGGCTGGCTGCCGGAGGCGATCCTGCCGCCGCTGCAGGTTTCGGTTTCGGCCCTGACGCTGATCGCCATGGCCGCGCTGGGGCTGATGGTCGATCCGCGCGCCGTGGTCCGGGCCGGACCGCGCGTCGCCGCCGTCGCCGCCCTGTCGGCCCTGCTGATCGGCGTCCTGGCCCTGGGCGTGATCGCCTTCCTGCCGCTGGGTTGATCGGCAGGACGCGCACCGGACTGGCGTTTTGGCCCGCATCCCTGTAAGAGGCGCCCCGAACCCTTCCCTTTTCTGCAATCTTCTTGCAGCGGCGCGGCCCATCCGTGACCGAACACAGTCCGCCCGAGCCCGACATGAACCTTCGTAACGTCGCTATCATCGCCCACGTCGACCATGGCAAGACGACCATGGTGGACGCCCTTCTGGCCCAGTCCGGCCTGTTCCGCGCCAATGAGGCGACGACCGAGCGCGCCATGGACTCCGGCGATCAGGAGCGTGAGCGCGGCATCACCATTCTGGCCAAATGCACGTCGATCCTGTGGAACGGCAAGGCGGGCGAAACACGGATCAACATCATCGACACGCCGGGCCACGCCGACTTCGGCGGCGAGGTCGAGCGCATCCTGGGCATGGTGGACGGCTGCGTCCTGCTGGTCGACGCCGAAGAGGGCGTCATGCCCCAGACCAAGTTCGTGCTGACCAAGGCGCTGAAGATGGGCCTGCGTCCCATCCTGTGCATCAACAAGGTCGACCGCGCCCACGCCGACCCGGACCGCGTGCTGAACGAGACCTTCGACCTGTTCGCCGCCCTGGGCGCCACGGACGAGCAGCTGGACTTCCCGGTCATCTACGCCTCGGGCCGTTCGGGCTGGGCGACGCTGGACCTGGCCCAGCCGAACGACAACCTGCACCCGCTGTACGACCTGATCGTCGAACACGTCCCGGCCCCGGCCGCCCAGGCGCGCGTCAACGAGCCGTTCCAGATCCTGAACGTCCTGATCGAAAGCGACCCCTTCCTGGGCCGCCTGCTGACCGGCCGCATCCACTCGGGCAAGGCGGTTCCGGGCATGGCCATCAAGGCCCTGTCGCGCGACGGCAAGACCATCGAACAGGGCCGCATCACCAAGGTGCTGGCCTTCCGCGGCCTGAAGCGCCAGCCCGTCGACGAGGGCGCCGAGGCCGGCGACATCGTCGCCATCGCCGGCATGTCCAAGGCCACCGTGGCCGACACCCTGTGCGCGCTGGAGGTGACCGAGCCGCTCGACGCCCAGCCGATCGACCCGCCGACCATCTCGATGACCGTCGGCGTCAACGATAGCCCGCTGGCCGGGCGCGAGGGTGACAAGGTGCAGAGCCGCGTGATCCGCGATCGCCTGCTCAAGGAAGCCGAGAGCAACGTCGCCATCCGCGTCACCGAGACCAGCGGCAAGGACGCCTACGAAGTCGCCGGCCGCGGCGAACTGCAGCTGGGCGTGCTGATCGAGAACATGCGCCGCGAGGGCTTCGAGGTCTCCATCAGCCGGCCGCGCGTGGTCTACCAGACCGGGGAGAACGGCGAGCGGCTGGAGCCGATCGAGGACGTCGTCATCGACGTCGACGACGAATACACCGGCGTGGTCATCGAGAAGCTGTCGGCGCGCAAGGCCGAGCTCAAGGACATGGGGCCGTCGGGCGCCGGCAAGACCCGTATCCAGCTGATGTGCCCGTCGCGCTCGCTGATCGGCTACCAGGGCGAGTTCCTGACCGACACCCGCGGATCCGGCGTGCTGAACCGCGTGTTCAGCCACTACGAGCCGCACAAGGGGGCCATCGAGGGCCGCCTGAAGGGCGTGCTGGTGTCCAACTCGGACGGCGAGACGGCCGCCTACGCCCTGTGGAACCTCGAGGAGCGCGGCGTGATGTTCGTCGGCGCCGGCGAGAAGACCTATCAGGGCATGATCATCGGCGAGAACAGCCGCTCTGACGATCTCGACGTCAATCCGATCAAGGGCAAGCAACTGACCAACGTCCGCGCCGCCGGCAAGGACGAGGCGGTGCGCCTGACCCCGCCGCGCCGGCCGTCGCTGGAACAGGCCATCGCCTATATCGAGAGCGACGAGCTGGTCGAGGTGACGCCGAAGTCGATCCGCCTGCGCAAGGCGGTGCTGAATCCGAGCTTCCGCAAAAAGCGTGTGCGCGAGGATTGATCGGGCGCTCAGGGAGCAAAAATCGGCCAATTCCGGCGCGCCCGAGGTCATTTCTGGGCAGCCGAAACGATCCGAAACAGCGCGTGTTGTTTGATCGCGGGCGTCCCTGCCCGCGCCAGATCAAAGGCTGACAACATGCGTAAGACCGCGCTCCTCACGGGGGTCGCCGGCCTGTTCCTCATGACCGCTCCGGCGTTCGCCCAGGACAGCACGGCCCCGCAAACCCCGCCCACCGGCCAGGCCGCCGAGTCCGCGGCCCAGCCCCAGCAGCTGACCCTGCAGCCCGGTTCGGTCGTGCGTGACTCCACGGGCGCCGAACTCGGTCGTCTGGAAGGCGTCCGCAACGGGCCGACCGGTCAGGAGCTGACCGTGCGCGGCTCCGACGGGCAGCTTCGCGGCGTGCCGATCGGCGGCATCCGCCAGGACGGCGACGCCATTGTGGTGGACTTCAGCAGCGGCGCCTTCATGGGCGCCCCGGTGATCGCCGATGAAGGAGCCGGGGAATCCGAGGCGACCCCGCCGTCCCCGGCCTATCCGGCTCAGCCGGCGACGCCGGCCGACCCGATGCAGGAACAGCCCGCGGAGCCCGCCCAGCCGGCGGAACCGGCGCAGCCCGCTGAACCGGCGACAGCCCCGTCGGCCGACCAGCCTCCGGCGCCGGGCGAAGGCACGCCGCCGGATCACGCCAACCATGGCGCGGCCGCGACCGACGCTCCGGGCCAGGGCCAGGACGATGACGCCGCGGACGACGGCTCCACCGACGACGACGAGCCGACGGACGACGCCCCCGGCGCCTGATCCCTCGCGGTTTGACGACGAAAAAGGGCGG
>JAEWDF010000007.1 GCA_023390245.1 Pseudomonadota bacterium | reverse complement strand
CGAAATTTTTGTCCCAGTTGAGTGTTGTGACATAGGGATAGTTCTCGGTTTCGCGCTTGTAGAGCGCGATCTTGTCGTCTGCGCCGCGCTCGGCGACCAGCTGGTCGAGCCGGCGGAGCAGAGCAGTCCGGTCAGCCTTGATGTCTGCGACGTCGATGAAGCCGCCGCGTCCGTCCGGGAAGCTGATGTCGAACACTGCGTCCATGGGGGTTTCGCCGGTCGGCGTGCGGACCAAAGTGACGACGTGCGACGGCACCGATTTGGGGTCGGGATAGAGCATCGCCAGGCTGCTCTTCACGCCAATCTCGCGGAGCATCGCCGCGAACAGTTTCGACTTGTCCTCGCAGTCGCCTCCCTTCTGCAGGACCTGAACCGGTGTCGCCTCGAGCTTCTTCCACAGGAAATAGCTCCGGTTCTTCTCGAAGCCCTGGTTGTCGTAGACCCAGCGGAGCAGCATCGTCAGCCGTTCGCCGTCGTTCCGCGCGCTCGTTGTGGCTGCCTCGGCCGCTGCGCGCAGGACCTTCCGGTCGTTGTGCCATGAAATGCCCATGGCGATGGCGAAGAGCAAACTCAGCGCGGCAAGCGCTGAGGTCACGCGGAAGAGGATTTGGCGCATCGGCTCCTAGCTTAGGCGACAGGTGGTCGATTTCCAACCGGAACGCCTCGCGCCGCCAGCGCGTTCGGGGGCGATGCTCAACTATGTCGATACCGAAACGCCCGGCTACACCCGCCGTCGCAGGGGGCGCTACTGGCAGTATTTCGATTGCGAAGGGCACCGGATCACCGACCGCGATGAGATCGACCGGTTGAACCGCTTGGGCGTGCCGCCCGCTTATACGAACGTCTGGTATTGCCCGCATGCCAATGGTCACCTGCAGGCTGTTGGCATCGACGCGCGAGGACGCCGCCAGTATCGCTACCATGACGAGTTCCGCTCGGCGCGCGAGGCCGACAAATATGATCGCTGCCTGAAGTTTGGTCAGGCCCTCCCGGCGATCCGCGCCCAGGTTGAAAAGGATCTGGCGGAGCGCGGCATGGGTAAGGAGAGGATCGTGGCGGCGATCGTGCGACTGCTCGATGTCGGTCACATCCGCGTCGGGAACGAAGCCTACGCCGCAGCGAACGACAGCTACGGCGCAACGACGCTCAAGACCAAGCACAGCAAGGTCAGCGGCGAAACGGTCCGGCTCGAGTACCGTGGCAAGAGCGGTAAGATGCAGAAGGTCGCGGTGCGCGATCGAACGCTGGCCCGCCTTGTTCGGCGCTGCCAGGATCTGCCGGGGCAGAAGCTGTTCCAATATATCGGGGAGGATGGCGAGCCGCGTCCGATCGGCTCATCCGACGTCAACGATTATTTGCGCGCTGCGACCGATGACGAGTTCACCGCCAAGCATTTCCGTACTTGGGGCGCGAGCGTCATCGCGTTCGAGACGATTCTCGACCGCAAGGATGCGGGCCTGACGATGAAGGAGTTGCTCGAGCCGGTCGCGGACGCGCTCGGCAATACGCCGGCAATCAGCCGCAAGTCCTATGTCCATCCGCGACTGCTCGATGCAGTAAAGGACGGCCGCCTCGACCTGCTTGATGGCGCTCCGCTGCCGCGGGACACCAAATATCTGTCGGGCGCGGAACGCGGCCTGATTGCCTTTCTGGAAGCCGGCGAAGGCTTGAAGAAAGCGGCGTAAGCCGACAGGACTTTGTCATGGCGACCCCAGCACCAAACCCGCCGCAGGACCTGGCGAACGTTGCCGGCCAGACGCGCGACCTGTTCGATCAATTCTACCTGTGGCTGCGCACCGATAGCCTGCAGGCCGTGATCGGCATCGGCATCGCAGTCGGTCTGTTCCTATTGATCGAGACAGCGCGACACTTCGGCTGCAAGATTATCGGCCAGCACGAGGGTTGGCGCAGCGTCGCCTTCCGGCTGATCAAGAAGACCAATCGCTTCTTCATCGCCGCATTGTCTGCGGATCTCGTCGCTAATTTCGTCGCGCCCCCGGGTGCGCTCAACACCGCGGTCGATTTCATCTTCACCGTTGCTGCGGTGATCCAGGGCGCGGTGTGGATCCGCGAGGTGCTGATGGGCTTCGTCCAGCACCGCGCGGCCGCCAGCGACCCGGCGGATCATGCTCAATTCCACACCGCAATGGGCATGATCAGACTGCTGATCAACTTCATCGTCTGGGCGTTGGCGTTGATCCTGATCCTCGACAACCTCGGCGTGAACGTCACGGCGCTGGTCGCGGGCCTGGGCGTCGGCGGCATTGCGATTGGTCTTGCCGCCCAAGGCATCTTTGCGGATTTGTTCGCCGCGCTTGCCATCCTGTTCGACAAGCCCTTTCGCCTGGGCGACACCATCCGCTGGAGCACCATCACCGGCAAGGTCGAGGCAATCGGCCTGAAGACCACCCGCGTCCGCGCCGTCACCGGCGAGCAGGTGATCGTATCCAACAAGCGCCTTCTCGATCAGGACATCTCCAACCTGCGGCGCATCGACGAGCGGCGCGTGACCTTTACGCTCCCGATCTCGCCCAAGGTCGCGGCGGATAAGCTCGATGCGGTAGCAGGTCTCGTGAAGGGCGTGATCGAGGCGCAGAAGAACACGCGCTTTGAGCACGCACACTTTCTGGAAGTCACCGTCACCGGCTTCAACATGGAGGTGCAATTCTACATGACCGTGCCGCAGGCCGATGCGATGTCTGCAACACGGCACCGGGTGATCGTTGGTATCAAGGCCGCGCTCGACTCCGCCGGCATTCACGTCGCCGACACCACGCCGCCCTTGCCGGAATAGCGCCCCGCCCTTGCCAGAATAGAGGGTTGGCAGGGCTTGCGCGGCTTTTTATTGCACCTGCGAACGACCGTTCCGGGGAGATACTGCCATGACCATCCGCTTTGACAACCGCGTCGCCATCGTCACCGGCGCCGGCGGCGGCATCGGCCGCGAATATGCGCTGGCCCTCGCCGCGCGCGGCGCGAAGGTCGTGGTCAACGATCTAGGCGGTGCCCGCGATGGCACCGGCGGCTCGTCGGCGATGGCTGAAGCGGTCGTGGCCGAGATCGAGGCGGCGGGCGGTGAGGCGATGGCCAATGGGGCCAGCGTCACCGATTACACGCAGGTCGTGGCGATGGTGGAGGCGGCGAAGGCTAAGTGGGGCCGCGTCGACATCCTGATCAACAACGCCGGCATCCTACGCGACAAGACGTTCGCCAAGATGAGCATCGAGGACTTCCGCGTCGTCGTCGACGTGCACCTGATGGGCGCTGCCAACTGCACCAAGGCGGTGTGGGACACGATGCGCGAGCAGGCCTACGGCCGCATTCTCATGACCAGCTCGTCGTCTGGCCTCTACGGCAACTTCGGCCAATCGAATTACGGCGCCGCGAAGATGGGCGTCGTCGGCCTGATGAATACGCTGGCACTTGAGGGCGCCAAGTATAACGTCCGCGTCAATTCGATCGCGCCGATTGCGGCCACGCGGATGACCGAAGACCTGATGCCGCCGGAGGTGCTCGCTCGCCTCGGTGCCGCTACCGTTGTCCCGGCCGTCCTGTTCATGGCCAGCGAGGACGCGCCCAACAAGGTGATCTTCAACGCTGGCGGCGGCGGCTTTGAGCGCACCTATGTGACACTTACCAAAGGCATCCACGTCGAGGGCGAGGAGATGACCCCCGAGACGATCGCGGCGCGCTGGGACGAGATCTCTGACCGTGACGGCGAGATCGTGCCCGAGAACGGCGGCGCACAGGGTCAGAC
>JAEWDF010000060.1 GCA_023390245.1 Pseudomonadota bacterium | reverse complement strand
GCGCGGCGACGAACAGGGCGCGCTCGGCGGCGCGGCGGCGCGGCGGCGTCTCCAGCCCTTCCGGCCAGGCGATCAGGGCGTCGGCGGCGGCCTCGGGCGCGCCGGCGTTGATGCGGGCCAGGACGTCCGAGGCCTGGAACCGGTCGACGCCGACCGAGAAGGCGAAGCTGGCCAGGGCGTCGAACTGGTGCTGGTTGAGCGGCGGCCGCGCCTCGGCCTGGATCGCCTTGACCACCGGCAGCAGATCGTACTGCAGCAGCAGTTCCGCGTCGGCCTCCGAGACCGTCAGGCCTTCGCGCGCCGACAGGGTGTGGCCGTAGCCGATGATCCAGCGCCCATCGGCGCCCTGCACGGCGCGCGGCCGGAAGCCTTCGAAGCTCTTGATGAGCACGACCCCCTCGCGGGAGACCCTGGTCGGTTTCTGCACGGCGTCGGACACGGTTGACCCAATTCGAGACGGGCGCGCGGCCCCCGCCGCCTCCGCAGCAAGGTCCGCGCCTGCGCCTGCGATCCTACAGCAAGACGACGGTGGCGAGGCCCAGGAAGATCAGGAAACCGAAGAAGTCGGTGGTCGCCGTGACGAAGACGGCGGAGGAGACGGCCGGGTCGAACTTCAGCCGCGACAGGGTCAGCGGCGTCAGCACGCCGACGCAGGCGGCCACCAGCAGGTTCAGCACCATGGAGGCCGCGATCACCAGGCCGATGCGCCAATCCTCGTCGCGGAACCACAGGGCGGCGGCGACGCCGATCAGCGGCGCCAGCACCAGGCCATTGGCCATGCCGACCGCCAGCTCGCGCAGGAAGGTGCGCATGGCGTTGGCCGAGTTCAGCTCGCGCGTCGCCAGGGCGCGGACCGTGACGGTCAGGGCCTGGGTGCCGGCGTTGCCGCCGATGGCCGAGACGATGGGCATCAGGATCGCCAGGGCCACGATCGCCTGGATGGTGCCCTCGAACCAGCCGATGACGCTGGCGCCGATGACGGCGGTGGCCAGGTTGACGGTCAGCCAGGGCACGCGGCCGCGCACGATCTCGATCACCGAGGAGCCCCGGTCCTCGTCGGCGACGCCGGCCAGGCGCAGGATGTCCTCGCGGTTCTCTTCCTGGATGATGTTGACGATGTCGTCGACGGTGATCTGCCCCACCAGCCGCCCGGCCGAATCCACCACGGGGGCCGAGATCAGGTGGTATTTCTCGAAGATGTAGGCGACCTCTTCCTGGTCCTGGTCGACGGCGATCTCGTTGATCGGGTCCATCAGGTCCGACAGCGGCGTGGCGCGGGGCGCGCGCAACAGGGCGCTGACGGCGACGCCGCCGACCGGCCGGTTCAGCGGATCGACCACATAGATGTCGAAGAACAGCTCGGGCAGGTCCTCGCCCTGCCGGCGGACGTGGTCGATGGTGTCGCCGACGCTCCAGAACTGCGGCGCGGCCATCACCTCGCGCTGCATCAGGCGGCCGGCGGAATCCTCGGCGTAGCCCAGGCTGTGCTCGATGGCGGCGCGGTCGACCTCGGGCATGGCGGCCAGGACGCGCTCGCGCTGGTCGTCCTCCAGGTCCTCCACCACGGCGGCGGCGTCGTCCGAATCCAGTTCCTGCAGCGCCTCGGCCAGGGCGCCGTGCGGCACCCGCTCCAGGATTTCCTCGCGAATGCCGTCGTCCAGCTCGGGCAGGGTCTCGGCCAGGAGTTCCGGCGGCAGCCACAGCACCACGACGGCGCGGTGCTCGGACGTCAGGAAGCCCATCAGGTCGGCGACGTCGGCCGGATGCAGGTCTTCCAGCAGCGAGCGCAGCCGCATGCCGTCGCCGTCGTCGGCGGCGTCGACGACCTTTTCGACGAAGGCGGGGGTGAGGACGTAGTCCTCGTCCAGGGCCACGTGCTCTTCGGTCTCGGGGTCGGCGTTCAGAAGAGCGGTGTCCGTGGTGCTCACGTTGTCGCCTCCTTCAAGATCACGCCGACCGCGATTAGCCGATGACTCGTCCCTTTATGCCAGATGGTGCGGTCGAGAAGACTCGAACTTCCACGGGTTGCCCCACAGCGACCTCAACGCTGCGCGTCTACCAATTCCGCCACGACCGCTCGCATCGGAGCGGCGGCGAATAGCGGAGTGCGTCGGAAAAGGGAAGGGAGAAGTCGGTCGCGAGTGACGCGTGGCGAAGGACGAGCGGAATTGCACGGGATATGTTGCGACAGGGCGTTGCGGAGGAGCGGACGGAACGACAGCCTCGCCACTCGCTAAGCGGCGCCCGCCATATAGTCGTACACGTCGGCGGTGCGCGTCACCGTGATGGCGATGCGGTCGTCGCGAATCTCGATCTCGCCGCGCGCCACCGGGTGATTGTTGGCCAGGATCCAGACCTCGTCGTTCTCGGAGGCGTCCAGCGGAATCACCGCGCCCCGGCCCATGCGCAGCAACTGGGCCATCGGCAGCACCGACCGGCCCAGCACCACAGAGATTTCGACGTCGACGGCTTCGATCTGGCTCAAGTCTGCACTCGGTTCACGCGGGCCCGCACCCTTGCGCGAAAGCCCCAGCGCCCACATTGAAGCGTCATGCTTGCCGAGCCGTTAAACACCGCCCCTCCGACCCTGCGCCGCGCGGACGGCCGAGCCGTCGAATGGGCGGTGTCGCCCGCCTATGTCGACTATGAGGCGGCGGTCGCCTTCATGGAGGCCCGCGTGGCCGCCATCGCCGCCGGCGAGGCCGAGGAGATGGTCTGGCTGCTGGAGCATCCGCCGCTCTATACGGCCGGCGTCTCCGCCCGGGACGAGGACCTGCTGGACGCCGGCCGCTTCCCCGTCCACCGCACGGGGCGGGGCGGGCAATTCACCTATCACGGGCCGGGCCAGCGGGTGGCCTATGTGATGCTGGACTTGAACCGGCGCGGGAAGGACGTGCGCGGCTTCGTGCGCGGGCTGGAGCAGTGGCTGATCGGGGCGCTGGACGCCTTCGGCGTGGTCGCCGACGTGCGCGAAGGCCGTGTCGGCGTCTGGGTGGAGCGCAAGGGGCCCGGCTGGGCGCGCGAGGACAAGATCGCCGCCATCGGCGTGAAGGTGCGCAAATGGGTCTCCTTCCACGGAATCAGCCTGAACGTGGAGCCGGACCTGGCGCATTTCGGCGGCATCGTGCCGTGCGGCATCCAGGAGCATGGGGTGACGAGCTTGGTCGACCTGGGCGTCCTGGCCACGCTGGACGAGGCCGACGCCGCCTTGAAGGCCAGCTTCGGCCAGGTGTTCGGCCCCGTGATCGAGGCCGCGCCGCCGCCTCCGGACCGTGTCGGATCGCCGCGCCCGGCGTGACAATCCGGCGAAATCGCGGCCTTCGGGGTTGGCAAGCCGCCGGAGCGGAGGTTTAACGCCCTCACCCAAGCTTCAATGAGCAGGCCAGGAGACCCTTCCCGATGAACCGCATGATCGCCGCCGCATCGGCCGCCGTCCTGTCGCTGACCGTCGCCGCCGGCGCCGCCGCCGCGCAGGATTTCCGCGCGCTGGCCCAGCAGGACCTTCAGGCCGCCCACGACGCCCTGGCCGCCAACCATCCCGCCGCCGTCATCCCCGGCGCGCCCAGCGAGAACTTCCGCGGCTGGATCGACGCGGGCCTGCAGGACGCCCAGTCCAAGGTGGGGCAGGTCAACAGCGGCGACAGCCACGCCTATCTGCTGCGCTACTACGCCAACGGCTTCCGCGATTCGAACATCGCGATCCGCCCGACCTATGAAAGCCTGGGCCCGTTCTTCGCCACCAGCTGGCCCGGCTTCGCCACCGCCTGGCGCAACGGCGAATATGTCGTCTCCTACGTCCAGCCGGGCGTGCGCGGCACGCCGCCGCTCGGCGCGACCTTCGTCGGCTGCGGCGAGCAGACCGCCGCCGACATGGCGTCCGATCGCCTGGACCGCTGGGAAGGCGACCTGACCACCGAGGCGGGCCGCGTGCGCACCGCGCCTTATCTGCTCTGGAACCGCAACAATCCCTTCACCGCCGGCGTGCCGACGGTGGAGTGCAAGTTCAAGCAGGGCCGCCGCGAGCGCCGCTATCGCATGACCCCGCAGCCGGCCGACAAGGCCGCGCTGGAGGCCGCCTATCGCGCCAGCGTCTATACGCCGGGCGCCAATCCGCTGGCGGTGGAGACCATCGACGGGCGTCCTTGGATCCACATGCACACCCTGGCCGATGACGCGGGTTGGGACGCCTTCTTCGCCGCCGTCGAGGGGCAGCTGGCCGCCATCCGCGGGCCGCAGGGCTTCGTCCTTGACCTGCGCGGCGCCAACGGCGCGTCGCTAAACGCCACCGCGCGCGGCTATGGCCTGGCCAACCGCATCTGGACGCCGGACTTCACCGTCAGCCGCCAGCCCGAGGCCGGCTCCATCACCTACCGCGCCACGCCGCAGAACCGCCAGTGGTTCGCCGACACCCTGGGCCGGATGCAGGCCGACCCGCGTTTCGTGCAGGAATCGGCCCCGGTGATCGAACAGACCCAGGCCATCGTCGCCGCCTTCGATTCGGCCATCGCCGCCGGCCAGGCGACCTTCACCATGCCGGGCCGCGCCTCGGTGGCGGACACCGGCGCGGCGAACCCGGTGCAGGGTCCGGTGATCGTGCTGGTCGACGGCGGCTGCACCAGCGGCTGCCTGGACGCGCTGGACCTGCTGACCAAGCTGCCGAACGTGCGTCTGGCCGGTTCGGTCACGGCCGAGGACTCCATCTTCGTGGAGCCCACCGTGCTGCGCCTGCCGTCGAACTATGCGGACCTCAGCTACGGCCACAAAGCCTGGACCACGCGCGAGCGCGGCAACGACGCCCCGTTCACCCCGGCGCAGGGCCTGGCCTACACGGGCAACCCGACCGACGAGACGGCGGTGCGCGCCTGGGTCGGCACGCTGTTCCAGTAAATCGGACCGAGCGATCGGAACGGCGGGGCCGGGCGGGGTGGAACCCTTGCCCGGCCCTTCCTATTTCGACGGCATGACCCACGCCGACGCCGCCCCCGCCCGTTCGCCCTCCGGCTATGACCTGACGCCCCCCGACGCGGAGGAGCGCGCCCGGCTGGAGGCCGACCTGAACCCGGAGGAGCGCCGCGTCCTGCTGTCGCACGGCACGGAGGCGCCCTTCTGCGGGACCCTGCTGGGCGAGAAGCGGGCCGGCGTCTTCTGCTGTCGCGAATGCGGCCTGCCGCTGTTCCGCAGCCGCACCAAGTTCGAGAGCGGCACCGGCTGGCCCAGCTTCACCGAGCCGGTCGATCCGACCCACGTCCAGGAGATTCGCGACACCAGCCACGGCATGGTGCGGATCGAGACCCTGTGCGCCCGCTGCGGCTCGCACCAGGGCCATGTCTTCCCGGACGGCCCGCCGCCGACCGGCCAGCGCTATTGCATCAACTCCGTCGCATTGGCCTTCACGCCCGAGGGAGAACCCCTTCCGGACCCGCTGGGACGGGGCGACGGAAACGCCTGACCTTGGCCGCAATCGGCGTGCTAGGATGAGCCCAGAAGGAGATCGCCCATGCTGATCGCCGGCCTGCTCGCCGTCGCCGCCCTGACTGATCCAGAGGGCGTGGTCTCGACCGCTCCGGCGGCCGCGCCCGATCTGGCCGCCCTGAACGCCACGGCCGTCGCCGCCGCCGCGACGCCCTCGGCCCAGGACGCGACGCCGCACGGCCTGACCACCGAGCAGCAGATCCAGCGCTGGATTTCCGACCGCGCGCCCGGCGCCAGCTTCGACGAGGCCGTGGCCGCTGGGCCGATCGACGACCGCCAGGTGCACGGCGTGGTCGAGGCCGGGATCGGCACCGGCGGCTATCGCAGCTATGGCGCGTCGGTCTCGCTTCCGGTCGGGGAGAACGGCCGCCTGGACCTGGCCTATCGCGAGGGCCGCAACGAGCCCTGGTTCTACAGCCCGGGCTATTATGCGCCGGGTTACGGCTGGGCGCGCGGGCGGGGCTGGGACAGCTCCAGCCGGTCCATGTCGCTGGGCTATAGCTGGAGCCGCGACCGCGACCCGGACGACCGCGTCCGCCTCCCGACCGCCGCGGACTGAGCCCCGAAACGACAGAAGGCCCGGCGACGCCGGGCCTTCTTGCTGAGATCAGATGGTGCCGCCGGGCAGGATTGAACTGCCGACCTCAGCCTTACCAAGGATGCGCTCTACCACTGAGCTACGGCGGCCCCGTCTGAGGAAGCGGCCGTATAGCCAAACCCTTCCGGCGATGGAAGCCCGTTTTTGCCGCCGAGAAAGAAAGTTTGGCGCTGGGCGGGGATCGGCCCATGATCGGCGCATGACCCAGCCGCCGCACGACATCGACGCCCCGCAGCCGGATGCGGAGACCGCCACGCCCGCCGAATCGCCTGTCCCGACGGCGGTCCAGAAGGCGCGCGCCGAGCGGGCCGCGCGGCTGGCCTCGGCGCTGCGCGACAACCTGCGCCGCCGCAAGGCGCCCCGGCCCGCCGCGCCGGCCAGGGACCGCAACTGAAGTTCATCGGACCGCGACCTTTCTCACAGGCCGCCGGGCTTGCTAGAGAGGCGTTTCCCCGGCGCGTTCCGGTCCGGGCGTGACCAAGGATCTCATGGACAGCATCGTCATCCAGGGCGGCGCCCGCCTTAACGGGGACATCTCCGTCAGCGGCGCCAAGAACTCCGCCATCAAGCTGATGGCCGCCTCGATCCTGACGGACCAGCCGCTCAGGCTGACCAACATGCCGCGCTTGGCCGACACCCGCTTCCTGGGCCAGCTGCTGCGCCAGTTCGGCGTGGACGTGACCGAGACGGACGGCCCGGACGGCCAGGAAAGCCTGTTCGACGCCGCCGAGATCACCTCCACCTTCGCCCCCTACGACCTAGTCCGCCAGATGCGGGCCTCGTTCAACGTGCTGGGGCCGCTGCTGGCGCGCACCGGCCACGCCAAGGTGTCGCTGCCGGGCGGCTGCACCATCGGCGCGCGGCCGGTCGACCTGCACCTGCAAGCTCTGGCGGCCCTGGGCGCGGCGATCGAGCTGGAGGAGGGCTATGTCTCCGCCACCGCGCCGAACGGCCTGCGCGGGGCCGAGATCGAATTCCCCTTCGTCTCCGTCGGCGCGACCGAACACGCCCTGCTGGCCGCCGTGCTGGCGGAGGGGACGACCGTCCTGCGCCGCGCCGCGCGCGAGCCCGAGATCGGCGACCTGGCCCGCTGCCTGATCGCCATGGGGGCGAAGATCGAGGGGCTGGACACCGACGTCCTGACCATCACCGGCGTCTCGTCGCTGAACGGCGCGACCTGGTCGGTGATCCCGGACCGGATCGAGATGGGCTCCTACGCCGTCGCCGCCGCCATGGCGGGGGGCGAGGTGCGGCTGACCAACGGCCGCGCCGACCTGATCGCCGCCCTGACGGACAAGATGGTCGAGGCGGGCGTCGAGGTGACGCCGACCGACGACGGCGTCATCGTGCGCCGCGACCCCGCCCAGCGGTTGAAGGCCGTGGACGTGGACACCGCCATCTATCCGGGCTTCGCCACCGACCTGCAGGCCCAGTTCATGGCGCTGATGACCACGGCCGACGGCGTCAGCACCGTGCGCGAGACCATCTTCGAGAACCGCTTCATGCACGTTCCCGAGCTGGGGCGGCTGGGCGCCGACATCTCAGTGCACGGCGGCCAGGCCGAGGTGCGGGGCGTCGAGACCCTGCTGGGCGCGCCGGTCATGGCCACCGACCTGAGGGCCTCCATGTGCCTGGTCATCGCCGGCCTGGCGGCCGAGGGCGAGACGACCGTGGGCCGCGTCTATCATCTGGATCGCGGTTTCGAGCGTTTGGAACAGAAGCTGGGCGCCTGCGGCGCCTCGATCCGGCGCATCAAGGGAACGGGTGATGAGTACTGACATCGACGGCATTCCGGCTTCGGACGCGGCGGCCGAGCCGCTGCGCCTGCTCGCCGAGGACGCCGACGATCTCCAGATCATCTCCGCCGCGCTGCAGGACGCCATTCTGCGGCCCGTCGACATCGTCTGGGAGCGCCAGTCGCGCCGCCTGACCATCGCCTTCAGCCGGTTCTGCTGGGAATGCGGGGAGACGCGGGTGATGTCGGCCATGCAGTTCGGCGACGTCCTGGCGGTCAAGAGCCGCCGCCTGCCGCGCAACCCCGACGCCCGACTGGAACTGCTGGCGCTGGACTTCGAGCCGGGCGAGGCGCCGGGCGGCCGGGTCATCCTGATGTTCGCCGGCGGCGGCGACCTGCGCCTGGACGTCGAATGCCTGGACGCGGTGGTGACCGACATTTCCGAGCGCTGGCCGGCGCGCGTGGCGCCCACCCACCTGGATTCGGAGGACGCGGCGTGAGCGGCGGCCCCCAGCGGCTGGGCTCGGTCGAGCTGGACGCGGCGACCCTGCCGGCGGCGACGGCCGAGATCGAGCACGAGCGTCGCGTGGCCATCTTCGACCTGGTGGAGAAGAACAGCTTCCAGCCCGTCGGCGGGGAGGGCGGGCCCTATGCGCTGAAGCTGTCGCTGCAGGACAACCGCCTGGTGTTCGACATCGCCGGCCCGGCCTTCTCGCGCACCTACGCCCTCAGCCTGACGCCGCTGAAGACGGTGGTGAAGGACTATCTGCGGATCTGCGACAGCTATTATGAAGTGCTGCGCGGCTCCTCGCCCACGCAGATCGAGGCGGTCGACATGGGGCGCCGGGGCCTGCACAACGAAGGCGCCGAGCAGCTGACGCAGCGGCTTGAGGGCAAGGTCGCGGTCGACCATGAGACCGCGCGGCGGCTGTTCACCCTGGTCTGCGCCCTCTACCGGCGCGGCTGACCTCGACTATCCACGCATTTTCGGGCATTAGGCCCCGCACGTTCGCCCCACGCGCCACCCGGCGTGGGGCCGATCGCGTTTTCATCGGGTGAGAGAGGCCGCATGGCTAAGGAAGAACTGCTCGAGTTCCCCGGCACCGTCAGCGAACTGCTGCCGAACGCCACCTTTCGCGTGACGCTTGAGAACGACCACGAGATCATCGCCCACACCGCCGGCAAGATGCGCAAGAACCGCATCCGCGTGCTGGCCGGCGACAAGGTCCTGGTCGAGATGACGCCCTACGATCTGACCAAGGGCCGCATCACCTACCGCTTCAAGTAAGAGACGGCGCTCGCGTGAGCCGTCCTCGCCTCGTGCTGGCCTCGTCCAGCCCGCGCCGCATCGAACTGCTGGCGCAGGTCGGGATTCATCCTGACGCCGTCGACCCCGCCGACATAGATGAAACGCCCCTGAAGGGGGAGACGCCGCCGCGCCTGGCCGAACGCCTGGCCTCCGGCAAGGCCCGTGTCGTGGCCGAGCGGCATCCCGACGCCGTGGTCATCGCCGCCGACACCGTCGTGTCGGTGGGCCGGCGCCTGCTGGAGAAGGCCGCCGACGCGGCCGAGGCCGAACGCTTCCTGCGCCTGCTGTCGGGCCGGAACCATCGGGTGCACACCGGCGTCGCCGTGGTCCGCGACGGCCGGCTGTCGGTCCGCGTCAACGAGACCCGCGTCGCCTTCAAGCCCCTGTCCGACGCGGAGATCGCCGCCTATGTCGCCGGCGGCGACTGGCGCGGCAAGGCCGGTGGATACGGCATCCAGGGCCCGGCCGCCGCCTTCGTGCGCCGAATCAACGGCAGCCACCCGTCGGTCATGGGATTGCCGCTCTATGAGGCCGTGCAGTTGCTGACGGGCGCCGGCTGGCGCGCATGAGCGCCGCGCCCGCAGGTTCGACGACGCTTTTTCTCGACGAGACGCCCGGCGAGACGCGCGGCGCGGTCCTGCGGGACGGCCGCTTCACCCATTTCTTCATCGATCGCGAGGACGACGAGCCCCGGACGCGGCTGGACGCGCGCGGCGTCGGGCGCGTGGCGGAGGTCCGTCCCGGCGTCGGCGCCTTCGTCGACCTGGGCGTCGGCCAGCCCGGCTTCCTGCCCTTCCGGCGCGGCGAATCGATCCGCCAGGGCGAACGGCTGGAGGTCGCGGTCGCGGCCGAGCCGCGCGACGGCAAGGGTGCGGCCCTTCGTCGCCTCGGCCCCGCCGAGGGCGAGCCACGCCTGCTCGCGCCCGGCCCAGGCGCGGCCGAGCGGCTGGCGGAGATCGCGCCCGGCCAGCCGGTCGTGACGGGGATCGCCGCCATCGACGCCGTCACGGAAGCCGCCGAGGAGGCCCTGTCGACGCGCTTCGCCTTCCCGGCCTGGGGCCTGGACCTGGCCATCGAGCGGACGCGGGCCCTGGTCGCGGTGGATTTCGACCACCTGCCCCTGGCGGGACGGGATCCGGCGCGGGATCGCCGGCGGGCGAACGTCGAAGGGCTGCGCCAGGTCGCGCGCCTGCTGGGCCTGAAGCGCTGGGGCGGCCTGGCGGCTATCGACCTGATCGGCGGGGGAGGGGATGGCGAGGCCCTGCTGAAGGCGGCCCGCGCCGCCTTTGCCCATCAGCCGGGGACCGCCTTCGGACCGCTCAGCCGCTTCGGCCTGTTGCAACTGTCCCGTCCGTGGGGCGCGGCGCCGGCCGAGGTCGTGCTGGCGCCGACGCCCCGAACCCGGGCCCAGGACCTTGTCCGCGCGCTGAGACGCCACATCTTGTCGGACACCGCCCGCCCCCGCGTCGTCGCCCGATGCGTTCCGGAGGAGGCGGCGATCGCCGCGCCCCTGGCGGCCCGCCTGGGCCTCCGCGCCGGCGTCGTCGCCGATCCGTCCCTCGCGCCCGGGCGCGGGCAAATCGAAGCGAGTTGAGCCATGGCCCTGTGCCCGATCTGCCGCAAGGCCGAAGCCGATCCCAAATACCGGCCCTTCTGTTCGCGCCGCTGTTCCGACGTCGATCTGCAACGCTGGTTTTCCGGCGTTTACGCCCTTCCGGGCGAACCGGCCGAGGCATCCGGCGAAGAAGACGAAAAGGACTGAAACCGGCGCTGGACACCCGAAAGCGGCTCGCTTATAGACGCCGCTCTCGCGACGCCGAGCGGCGCCTGGATAGCTCAGTTGGTAGAGCAGCGGATTGAAAATCCGCGTGTCGGTGGTTCGAATCCGCCTCCAGGCACCATTCCCCCAAATCGTTTCGTCGTTCGCCCGCCCGATATCATGAAAATGTCGCGTTCGGCTGCATCAATGGCCGTTGAAGCAAGACTTCGCCCCAAGTTCGTGTGTGGGGCGAAATCGCCATCTTCGCCCTTGACGCTCCGGTAACGGTTCGTCAAAGGGGTTGGGACGCCTTCCCAAGGGCGTCCCACCGGGTTCGAGGAGACCGTTCTCCAACGATCCGGACCGAGGAAAACAGTCGGGAAACCGGCTGCGGCCCTCACACGTTTCAAAGAGCCTCGTTCCGTGAATGGGCGGGGTTCCGCGAAGGAAACATTTCAGGTTGGGGCGCGGCCTAGTGACAGGGCCGCACCCTTGGTTCCACGAGTCAGACCAAGCAGGAACTGGCGAACTATGCTCGATAGCAAAAAGACGAACATCCTTCTCGCCATGGCCGGCGCCGCCGCGCTTCTGGCGAGCACGCCGGTTCTGGCTCAGGCCCCGGCTGAACCCACCCCGGCCGCCGCGCCGGCGGACGCCGCGGCTCCGGCCCCGGCCCCCGCGACCGAAGAAGCCGATCCCGCCACGGTGGGCGAAGCGGTCGGCGGCGGACATGCCGGCGGCATCACCCCGATCTCCATGTTCATGGAAGCGACCGTGGTCGTGAAGGTCGTCATGGCCGGCCTGCTGCTGGCCTCGATCTTCTCGTGGACCCTGCTGCTCATCAAGCTGTTCGAGTTCGGCTCGCTGAACCGCAAGACCAACAACTTCCTCGAGTCCTTCCGCGGCGCCCGCACCATCGCCGACATGAAGGCCGTCGCGATCTCGGAAGAGTACGAAGGCAACCCGCTGGCCGACATGGCCGCCGCGGCCACCGAGGAAATCGACCTGTCGCGTCAGGCCGGCCTCTCGGTCACCGGCGACCACAAGGACGACGCCCTGGCCCGCGCCCAGGCGGCGGTCTCGGCGGTGCAAGCCGGCCTCGCCGGTCGTCTGTCGGGCGGTCAGCAGTTCCTGGCGTCGGTCGGTTCGACCGGTCCGTTCGTCGGTCTGTTCGGCACCGTGTACGGCATCATGAACTCGTTCATCGGCATCGCCGAATCGAACACGACCAACCTGGCCGTCGTGGCTCCGGGTATCGCCGAAGCCCTGCTGGCCACCGGCATCGGTCTGTTCGCCGCTATCCCGGCCGTTATCTTCTACAACTACTTCAACACCCGCATCGCCGCCTACGGCACCCGTGCGGACGGCTTCAACGCTGAACTGATCAACGGCATCTCGCGTCAGCTCGACAAGGGGGCGTAAGCGCTATGGCCGCCAAACTTTCAGGCGGCGGCGGTGGCAAGTACCACATCGAGGCCAACAGCGATATCAACGTTACGCCTTTCGTTGATATCATGTTGGTCCTCCTGATCATCTTCATGGTGGCCGCGCCTCTGGCCTCCGTGTCGGTGCCGGTGGAACTTCCTATCGCGGTCGCAAAGCCGCAACCGAACCCGCCGAAGCCGGTCTACATCTCGATCCAGAATGACGGCGACGTCTATGTGGGCGACTTCAAGACCGACGTTGGCGCCCTGGGCCAGGATCTGCGCGATCAGATCAAGACCCGGAACCCGGAAGAAGAGCGGATCTTCATCCGCGCCGACCAACAGACCCGATACGGCGATTTCATGCAGGTCATGAACGCGCTTCAGGACAACGGATTCTATTCCGTCGCCCTGGTCGGCGAAGATCAGTCGACGCAGTAGGCGCGAGGTGCAATGACAGACGTCACTTATCACCGCAGTCGGTACGACGCGCCGAAGCAGAAGGGCTTCATGGGGGTTTCCTTCCCCGTGCTGATCGTCTGCCTGCTGATCGTCACCATCCTTTTCGCGCTTCTCCTGTTCTATCTGCAGCAGGCGAAGTTCAAGCTGAAGGAGTTCAACTACGTCGACGAGTCGGTGGAAGTTGAGTTGGTCGAGCCGGCCCCGCCGCCTCCGCCGCCTCCGCCTCCGCCGCCGCCGCCGGACACGCCTCCGCCGCCGAAGCTCCAGGTGCGCGAGCCGGTGATCAACACCCAGGCTCCGCCGCCTCCGGTCACGCTGCCGATCGAGCCGACGAAGAAGGAAGACCGCGTCGAATACACGGGTCCGCCCGTGATCGTCCCCGGTCCGCCGCCTCCGCCTGCTCCGCCGGCGCCGCCGCGGCCTTCGGTGATCACCAATGTGCAGTGGGCGCGTCCGCCGCGTCCGACCGCCAACGACTTCCCGAGCCGCGCTCTGGATCGGGGCATCAGCGGTTCGGCCACGGTCGAGTGCACGGCGCAATCCAACGGCCGCCCCGCCAACTGCCGGGTGGTCTCGGAAGAGCCGTCGGGCATGGGCTTCGGCCGCGCGGCCGTCAACGTGGTGCAGCGGGGCCAGCTCTCGCCGCGCACCGTGGACGGCGCGGCCCAGGACGCCACCTTCCGCGTCCGGGTGCCGTTCACCCTCGCGGACTGAGGCTTCGGCCAAGACAGATCAGCGCCCCGGAGCTTCGGCTCCGGGGCGTTTTTCTTTTCGCCGGGACCGGAACGCCTTGATCGGCTCCGGCAGTCCCGCTAGAGAACGCGCCTCGCGATGCGCGGGCCGCCTTAGCTCAGATGGTTAGAGCGCCGGTTTGTGGAGCCGGAGGTCCTCAGTTCGATCCTGAGAGGCGGTACCATCGCGAAGGGCGCGGGCTTGCAACGAGGCCCAGGCGCACGCATTTCCTGATCGTCGGCGGACGTCGCCGGTTTCCCACATCGACAGGAGGGCGTTTCATGAAGACGCGCAAGCTGGGCCCGAACGGACCCGAGGTGTCGGCCATCGGCCTGGGCTGCATGGGCATGAGCGCCTTCTACGGCGGCTCCGACGAGGCGCGCTCCATCGCGGTGATCCACCGCGCTCTGGAACTGGGCGTCACCCTGTTCGACACGGCCGAGATGTACGGGCCCCACGCCAATGAGGTCCTGGTCGGCAAGGCGTTGAAGGACCGGCGCGACAAGGCCTTCGTCGCGACCAAGTTCGGCATCGGCTACAACGAGGACCGGTCTCGCCTGATGGTCGACGGTTCGCCGGCGAACGTGCGGCGCGCGATCGAGGGCAGCCTCCAGCGACTGGGGCTCGACCATGTCGATCTCTACTACCTGCACCGGGTCGACCCCGACACGCCGATCGAGGAGACGGTCGGCACCATGGCGGAACTGGTCAAGGAGGGCAAGGTCCGCTTCCTGGGCCTGTCCGAGGCCGCGCCGGCGACCCTGAGGAAGGCGCACGCCACGCACCCGATCACGGCGTTGCAGACCGAATATTCGCTGTGGAGCCGGGAGCCGGAGGACGAGATCTTCGGCGTCTGCCGCGACCTGGGGATCGGCTTCGTGCCCTACAGTCCGCTCGGCCGCGGCTTCCTGTCCGGCGACATCCGCTCGATCGACGATCTGGCCGCCGACGACACGCGCCGCACCAACCCGCGCTTCATGGGCGAGAACTTCCGCAGGAACCTCGATCTGGTGGAGGCGGTGAAGGCCATCGCCGCCGAGCGGGGCGTCACGGCCGCCCAGTTGGCCCTGGCCTGGGTCCTGGCCCAGGGCGAGGACCTCGTGCCGATCCCGGGCACTCGGCGGATCGCCGCTCTGGAGGACAATGTCGCCGCCGTGGACCTGGTCCTGACGGCGGAGGACCTGGCCCGGGTCGAGGCGGTCTTCCCCAAGGGCGCCGCGTCCGGCCATCGCTACGCCGAGGCGGCGCGGGGGGCGCTGAATCGGTAGGGGTTGCGTCGCGAAGAGCCCCCCTCCGTCTCTCCGCTGCGCTCCGAGCCACCTCCCCGCGAAGCGGGGAGGAGACAGAAGCGCTTAACCCGTCTCCTCCCCCGCTTTGCGGGGGGAGGGGGACCGCGAAGCGGTGGAGGGGGTCTTGAAGCGCCTGCGTCTTTCCCCTGTCGCGCGGCCCGCGCCGCGCTAGAAGTCGCGGGTCGTGGAGATTCGCATGTCCGTCATTCCGGAACGGCGCCTGAAGGCGGCCATCGGCTTCATCTTCGTCACCGCCGTGCTCGACATCGTGGCGATGGGGATCATCATCCCCGTCCTGCCGCAGCTGATCGAGCAGTTCGTCGGCTCCAACGCGCGCGCCGGCGTCATCAACGGCGTCTTCGTGGCCCTGTGGGCGGGGATGCAGTTCGTCGCCTCGCCGATCATCGGCTCCCTGTCGGACCAGCATGGCCGCCGACCGGTGATCCTGCTGAGCTGCGCGGGCCTGGCGATCGACTATGTGCTGATGGCCGTGGCGCCGAACCTGTGGTGGCTGGCGCTGGGGCGGATCGTCGCCGGCGTCACCTCGTCCAGCTTCACCACCATCTACGCCTACATGGCCGACATCACCCCGCCCGAGAAGCGGGCGCGGGCCTATGGACTGATCGGGGCGGCCTTCTCCGGCGGCTTCGTGCTGGGGCCGGTCATGGGCGGCTTCCTGGGCGAGATCGGGCCGCGCGCGCCCTTCTGGGCCGCCGCCGCCCTGTCGGGCCTGGCCTTCCTCTATGGCGCCTTCGTCCTGCCCGAGAGCCTGCCGCGCGAGAAGCGGATGGCCTTCAGCTGGCGGCGCGCCAATCCGGTCGGGGCCATGGCCCTGCTGGGCCGCCATCCGGAGCTCAGCGGGCTGGCCGGAGTGACCTTCCTGCTGCATTTCGCCCACCACGTCTTCTCGGCGGTCTTCGTGCTCTACGCCCAGATCCGCTACGGCTGGGGGCCCAAGGAGGTCGGCCTGCTGCTGGCCCTGGTCGGGGCGCTGGACATGGGGATGCAGGGCCTAGTGGTCGGGCCGGTCGTGCGGGCGCTGGGCGACCGCCGGACCATGCTGGTCGGCCTGGTCGGCGGCACGCTGGGCGTCGCCCTGATGGGCTGGGCCCCGACCGGCTGGGCCTTCGTCGCGGCCATGCTGCCGAACGCCCTGTGGGGCCTGGCCATGCCGACGCTGCAGTCGCTGATGACCCGCCAGGTCTCGGAGAGCGAGCAGGGCCAGCTCCAGGGCGCGACGATGAGCGTGGCCTCCATCGCCGGCGTGGCCTCGCCGCTGTTCTTCGGCTGGGTCTATTCGCTGTCGGCGGCGTCGCGGCCGGGGCTGAGCTTCTATCTGGCCGCCGGGGTGCTGCTGGTCGCCGCCCTGCTGGGCTGGATCACGGCGCGCCGCGCGGAACGGGCGGAGAGGACGGCCGTTCAATCGACCCCGACGCCTTGATCCGGCCCGAAATCGGGTCTGCAATGGCGACGCTCAAGCCTGCAATCGCCGGAAGAAGATGAAGACCCGATCGATCGTGCTCGCCGCCGCCCTGGCCCTGTCCGCCTGCGGCAATCCCGACAGCTCCAAGGCCCAGGACGGGGTGTTCGCCGAACAGCCCCGCGCCGTCCCCGGCGATTCCAACGCCATGAAGGCCAGTTTCGCGCCGGTGGTGCGCCAGGCGGCGCCGGCCGTGGTCAACATCTCGGCGCGCGGCGTGCAGCGCGTCCAGGCCGATCCGTTCTGGCAGTTCTTCGGCGGAGGCATCCCGCAGGCGCGGGTGGCGGAATCGGTCGGATCGGGCGTCATCGTGCGCGCCGACGGCATCGTGGCGACCAACTATCACGTCATCGAGAACATGCAGCAGATCAAGGTCGTGCTGAACGACCGTCGCGAATTCCCGGCCGAGGTGGTGCTGGCCGACCAGCGCAGCGACATCGCGGTTCTGAAGCTTCAGGGCGTGGAGGGCGGCCTGCCGTTCCTGCGGATCGACGACCAGGAGCAGCAGCAGGTCGGCGACCTGGTGCTGGCCATCGGCAATCCGTTCGGCGTGGGCCAGACGGTGACCAACGGCATCATCTCGGCCCTGAACCGGACCGAGACGGGCATTTCCGATTCCGGCTCCTTCATCCAGACCGACGCGGCCATCAATCCGGGCAATTCCGGCGGCGCGCTGGTGGACATGGACGGCGACCTGATCGGCATCAACACCGCCATCTTCTCGCGCAGCGGCACATCGTCCGGCGTCGGCTTCGCCGTGCCGGCGGCGATGGTGAAGCGGGTGGTCGATTCCGCCGTCGGCGGCGCCAAGGCGGTGACCCGCACCTGGCTGGGCGTGAAGGGCGACACCGTCTCCAGCGCCATCGCCGGCAGCCTGGGCCTGGACCGGCCCCAGGGCCTGGTCGTGACCGACGTCTATCCCGGCAGCCCGGCGGCGCGCGCCGACATCCAGCCGGGCGACGTGATCACGGCGGTCGACGGGGCCGAGATCAACGACCAGGGGGGGCTGAACTATCGCGTCGGCACGCGCTCGCCGAACGACGCGGTCGAAGTGCGGCTGCTGCGCGACGGACGGGCGCGGACGGTCAGCGCGCGCGTTCAGGCGCTGCCGGGCGACGCCCAGCCCGGCGACGGCGCCGTGGTGGCTTCGGGCAGCCTGGCGGGTCTGCGGGCGGTGGTGCTGACGCCGGCCTTCGCCGACAGCCTGGGCGGCGACCCCTTCCTGACCGGCGCCATCGTGACCGGGGTGACGCGGGGCAGCCTGCCGGCGCGCATGGGCCTGCGGGCCAATGACGTCATCCGCCGCATCGACGGCCGTGGCGTGGCCTCGGTCTCGGACCTGCAACGCGCGCGCGGCGGGTCGGAAGTGGTGATCCTTCGCGGCGGCCGCGAACTGACCGGCCGCCTGCCGGCCTAAGGCCGGTCGACTTCGCCCACGACTGTCTTCCGGGGCGTCCGCAGGACGACCCCGGAAGGACGAGGACGGGCGCGTTTAGTCGACGGCGCGGCAGTCGGTCGGCTGGCGGCCCTCGACCGACCAGGTCGCCATCGCGCCCTTGCCGCGCAATTCCACGTTGGAGGCGCGGTACCACAGGCCGTCGGCGGCCCGTTCCTGATACAGGTCCACCGCCTCGCCGGAGGAGTTGCGGACGGTCGCCATCTGGCGCGGATTGTCGAAGTCCACGGTCAGGCGCTCGCCGTTCTCGCACAGATAGACGGCGTGAACGATATTGTTGAGGATGCGGTCCTGCACCTCCGCGCCCGTGCGGCGGCGGGCGGTCTGCGCCTCCTCGGCCCGGGCCTTCACCTCGTCGCCGGTGCTCGGCGCCCGGGCGGGATCGGGTCCGCAGGCGGCCAGCGCGGTCAGGGCGGACAGCGCGGCGAAGGCGATGGATCGCGGCGGATGCGGTTTGGACACGGTCGTCTTCCTCCAACGGCGCCGCTTGGCGCGGCGTCCTAACGTGCGCCCGGCGCCGCCGTTCCCCTGCGGGCCCGGAAGAACCCCTTCAGCAGCGCCGAGCCCTCGTCCGCCAGAAGGCCCGAGTCGAGGGCGGGACGCCAGTGGCATGTCGGCTGGTCGAACACGCGCGGGCCGTGCGCGACCCCGCCGCCCTTGGGATCGTCCGCCGCCCAGACCACCCGGCCGATGCGGGCGTGGCTGATGGCGCCGGCGCACATGGCGCACGGCTCCAGCGTCACATAGAGGGTCAGGCCGGTCAGCCGGTAGTTCTCCAGCGCCGCCGCGGCGCGGCGCATCGCCACGATCTCGGCGTGGGCGGTGGGATCGTGGGCGGCGATGGGGCCGTTGGCGCCGGTCGCGATCACCGCGCCGGAGGCCGGATCGACCAGAATTGCGCCCACGGGAACCTCTCCCGCGTCCGCCGCCGCTTGCGCTTGGTCCAGCGCCATGCGCATGAACCGCTCATCATGGTCCGCCATACGCACGACAACGACAAGAAGCCCCGCGCCCGTCAAGACGAACGGTCGCCCCGGCCCTTCAAATCCTCCGGTCCCCGCAAGGGCGGCGACGGGAAGACGCCTTTCGACAAGCCGAAGAAATCCTTCGGCGACCGGCCCCAGCGCGACGCTCGACCTGCCAAGGCGGCCGCCGCGCCGGTCCGCAGCGAGCGGATCGCCAAGGCCATGGCCCGCGCCGGCATCGCCTCGCGCCGCGAGGTCGAACGCCTGATCGGCCTGGGCAAGGTGGCGGTCAACGGCCGCATCCTGGACACGCCCGCCACCCTGGTGACGCGCGAGGACGTCATCACCGTGGACGGCAAGCCGATCGACGCGGCCCAGGCCACGCGCGTCTGGCGCTATCACAAGCCGGCCGGCCTCCTGACCAGCCACCGGGACCCCTCGGGGCGGCCGACCGTGTTCGACGCCCTGCCGGCCGGCCTGCCGCGCGTGATCTCGGTCGGGCGGCTGGACCTGAACACCGAGGGGCTGCTGCTCCTGACCAACGACGGCGAGCTGAGCCGGGCGCTGGAACTGCCCTCGACCGCCCTGGTGCGCCAGTACCGGGCTCGGGCGCGCGGCAAGATCACCCAGGCCCAGCTGGATGCGCTGAAGGACGGGGTGACCATCGACGGCGTCGACTACGGCCCGATCGAGGCGACGCTGGACAAGGCCAAGGAAAGCAAGTCCGAGGACGGCAAGGCGCCGGCCAACCTGTGGGTCTCGGTGTCGATCACCGAGGGCAAGAACCGCGAGGTTCGCAAGGTGCTGGAATCGGTCGGCCTGACGGTCAACCGGCTGATCCGCCTGGCCTACGGCCCGTTCCGCCTGGACGTGCTGCCCGCCGGATCGGTGGAGGAGGTCGGGCCGCGCGTGATCCGCGAACTTCTGGGCGAGCACATCCGGCCGGAGAACCTGCCGACCGGAAACACGGTCGAGACGCCCGCGCCGATCCCCGGCCGCCGCGTCTCCACGCCCATCGTCAAGGGGCGGTCGGGGTCGGCCATGTCGGACCCGTCGCGCAAGCCCAGCCGTGTCCGCGCCGCCGAGGCGGCGACGGAGGCGGCGGCCGCGCGTCCCGAGAAGAAGGCCGGCTGGGCCAAGGCCAAGCCGAGGTTCGAGCACGCCAAGACCTTCAAACCCCGCGAGCGCGCCGCCGCCGAGGGCGACCGGCCCGTCCGTTCCGACGGCGATCGGCCCAAGCGCGCCTTCAAGCCGCGCGAGGACCAGTTCATCGACGACCGCCGCAAGCCCGGCGGCGGCAAGCCCGGCGCCAAGCCTTCGGGCGGGCGCGACTTCAAGCCGCGCTCGGGAGGCCGGCCGGCCGGACCTTCGGGGACAAGCGGTCGGGGGCCGGGCGGTGGCCGCGGGCCGCGTCCGCCGCGGGGCTGATCCATGCGGATCGTCGCCGGAGACCTGAAAGGCCGGGCCATCGTCGCGCCGGAAGGGCAGGGCACGCGCCCGACCTCCGACCGGGCGCGCCAGGCGATCTTCAACGTGCTGGAGCACGCTGCCTGGGCCGAGCCGCTGCGAGAGGCGCGGGTGATCGACCTCTACGCCGGCTCGGGCGCCCTGGGGTTCGAGGCCCTGTCGCGCGGCGCGGCCTTCTGCCTGTTCGTCGAGACGGACGACGGCGCGCGGGGCGCGATCCGCGAGAACATGGACGCCTATGGCCTGTTCGGCCGGTGCCGGGTGCATCGGCGCAGCGCCACCGACCTGGGCGCGCGGCCCGGCTCGGCGGGCGAGGCGTTCGACATCGCCTTCCTCGATCCGCCCTACGGCAAGGGGCTGGGGGAGGAGACGCTGGCGCGCCTGAAGGAGGGCGGCTGGCTGAAGACGGGCGCCGTGGTCGTGTTCGAGCGCGGCTCGGACGAGCCGGAGATCGAGACGCCGGGATACGAGCGGCTGGACGCGCGCGACTATGGCGCGGCGCGGGTGCTGTTCCTGCGCGCGGAATAGGCGGGGGCGAAATTGCACTGCACCGGCGAAAACGGTGCAATGTGCAATTCAGTGCAATCGGGGCGTCTCCCTTCCGGTTCGTTGACGGAGGCAGCTTACACCCGGCCTGAACTCAGGCGCGCAGATCGCTGGTGGAAATGTTGAAGCGATTGAATCGTCGCTTCTAATTCGTCTCAAGCTTGAAGGCGGCGCCGGTCCCGCGCGCCGATCACGACGGGCGCCGGGGCGTCCGGCTTCGGATCATGGGGCGATCCTGCGGCCGCCCAGGGTGTGCAATAGGCCGCGCGCGCCGGCGGCGACATCGGCCCAGGTGGTGTCGAAGCCGTCGTCGTCGCCGAAATAGGGATCGGCCACGGGCTGGCCCTCTCGGCCCGGAACGTGATCGAGCAGCAGGCTGAGGTCGGCGGTCGCATCGGCGGGGGCCAGGTGGCGCAGGTTCGCCAGATTGTCGTGATCCAGGGCGATCAGGTGGGTGAAGCGGCGGAAGTCGGCGGGCCGCACCTGCCGCGCCCGCAGGCCCGAGATGTCGACGCCGTTCCGCCGCGCCGCCGCCTGCGCCCGAGGGTCCGGCGGCTCGCCCGCATGCCAGCTCCCGGTCCCGGCGGAATCGACGATCAGGTCGAGACGCAAGCGTTCGGCCTCGGCGCGCAGGGCGCCTTCCGCGAGCGGGGAGCGACAGATGTTGCCAAGGCAGACGAAGAGGATGGAGGGCGTCATGCCCCTTCCTAATCCGTCATCCTCGGGCTTGTCCCGAGGGTCCATAAACTCGGAGCCCGGCCGGTGCGCACCGGCCGAGGTCTGGGCGTATGGATCCTAGGCACAAGGCCTAGGATGACGACCAAGGGGGAAGCGGAATAGGCGTCACCGCCGCCCGAACAGCTTCTCCAAGTCGTGCAGCTTCAGTTCCACATACGTAGGGCGGCCATGGTTGCACTGGCCCGAATGCGGTGTCGCCTCCATCTGGCGGAGCAGGGCGTTCATCTCCGGCGCGGAGAGGATGCGGCCCGAGCGGACGCTGCCGTGGCAGGCCATGGTGCCGCAGACATCGGCCATCCGCTCCTTCAGCGACAGGGCCGCGCCGTGTTCGGACAGGTCGTCGGCGATGTCACGGACCAGGCCCTGGACATCCGTATCGCCAAGCAGCGCCGGCGTCTCGCGCACCAGGACGGCGCCCGCGCCGAAGGCCTCGACCACCAGGCCCATTTCGGCCAATTCGTCGGCCTTGGCGGCGATGCGCTCGGCCTCGGCGGGATCGAGCTCGACCACCTCGGGCGTCAGCAGGGCCTGGCGGGTCACGGCGCCCTCGGCCATCTGCGCCTTCATCCGCTCATAGACCAGGCGCTCGTGCGCCGCGTGCTGGTCGACGATGACCAGGCCGTCGCGGGTCTGGGCGACGATGTAGTTGGCGTGAAGCTGGGCCCGCGCCGCGCCCAGCGGATAGTCGATGGGGTCGGTCGGCGCGGCGTGAGGCGTGACAGGTGACGCGTGACCGGCGACGGGGCCGTCCCAGGCCTGTTCGACGCGGGCGGAGCGCTCGTGGAGGCCGGGCAGGACCTGGGCGGCGGCGGCCGGCTGGCTCCAACCGGTCCAGCCGCTGAAACCCTGGGCGGAGGGGGAGGAGGGGCTCCAGGCCGGCGCTCCGGCGTGCGGCTGCAAGCCCGCCTGGAAACTGGAAAGCGCATCTGCGGCGACGGTGGTGGAGGCGCGGTGGCCGGCGGCGTGGAGCGCATGGCGCAGGGCGCCGACGATCAGGCCACGCACCAGGGCCGGATCGCGGAACCGCACCTCGGCCTTGGCGGGATGGACGTTGACGTCGACGTGGAGCGGGTCGAGATCGAGGAACAGCGCCGCCGCCGGATGGCGGTCGCGCGCCAGGAAGTCGGCGTAGGCGCCGCGCAGCGCGCCTTGCAGCAGCCGGTCCTTCACCGGCCGGCCGTTGACGAACAGGAACTGGTGCGCCGCATTGCCGCGCGAATAGGTCGGCAGACCCGCATAGCCGGACAGACGCACGCCGTCGCGCTCCTGATCGATCAGCAGGGCGTTGGCCTCGAAGTCGCGGCCCAGCAGGGCGCCGAGCCGCTTCAGCCGCCCTTCGTCGCCGGGATGTTCGGCGGGCAGGCGCAGGGTCGTCTTGCCGTCCAGCGTCAGGGTGAAGGCGACGGCCTCGTGCGCCATGGCCTGACGCTTGATCTCTTCGGAGATGGCCATGGCCTCGGCCCGCTCGGATTTCATGAACTTCAGCCGGGCGGGGGTGGCGTAGAACAGGTCGCGCACCTCCACCCGCGCGCCGTGGGGGCCGGGGAAGGCGGCGGGCGACAGGGGGCGCTGGGCGCCGCCCTCGACAGAAACGGCCCAGGCGTCGTTCTGGGGCTGGCCTGCCTCGGCTCGGGCGCGGGTCGTGATGTTCAGGCGGGCGACCGAGCCGATGGAGGGCAGGGCCTCGCCGCGGAAACCGAGGGTGAAGATGCGCAGCAGGTCGACGTCGCCCGCATCGTCAGGCTCCAGCTTCGACGTGGCGTGGCGCTCGATGGCGACGGGCAGTTCGTCGCGGGGGATGCCCTTGCCGTCGTCGGCGATCAGGATGCGGGTCAGGCCGCCGCCGTCCGCCTGAATCTCGATGCTGCGGGCGCCCGCATCGATGGCGTTCTCGACCAGTTCCTTGATGGCGCTGGCCGGGCGTTCGACCACCTCGCCGGCGGCGATGCGGTTGACGGTTTCGGGGGGGAGGCGGCGAATGGTCATCTGAGTCGCAAGGATAGGCGCCGTCGTCGCCCGGCGCACCCCAATCCTTTTTTCGTGAGCCGGATGACGATTTTCGTGATGCAGGGGCTTGCGGCGCGTCAATGGCAACATATACTGTTGCAGTCGATCGGCGAGGCCGAAGTGACACACGACCTGTTTATGGACCTTCTGTCCACTTATCGTTTCAACCGCCTGATTGAGGTTTTCTCTCCATGAAGATCAAAGCCGCCCTGATCGCCGTTTCGGCCGCCGCCCTGCTGGCCGCCTGCAGCCAGCCCGCCGACACCGCCGGCGCTCCGACGACCGATGCAGCCTCGACCGCTCCGGTCGCGCTGAAGGCGACCTCGGGTGTCTATGTGATGGATCCGACCCACGCCTCGCTGCAGTGGTCGCTGCCGCACAACTCGATCTCGAACTACACGGCGCGCTTCAACAAGTTTGACGCCAAGATCACGCTGGACACCGCCAACCTGGCCAACAGCACGGTCGAGGCGACTATCGATCCGACCTCGGTCGACGCCAACTATCAGGGCGACTACGCCGGCACCCACGCCGCCACCGGCTTCAAGAGCTGGAGCGAGGACATCGCCAAGAACAAGAACTTCCTGAACGCCACGGCCTTCCCGCAGATCACCTTCAAGTCCACCAAGGTCGAGCTGACCGGCGCGCGCACGGCCAAGGTGACGGGCGATCTGACCTTCCTGGGCGTCACCAAACCGGTGACGCTGGACGCCACCTTCAATGGCGATCTGGAGAAGCACCCCTTCGTGCCGGCTCCGGCCATCGGCTTCGCGGCTGAGGGCAAGTTCAAGCGCACCGACTTCGGCATGCCGCTGGGCCCGGTCGGCGACGAGGTGACGATCCGCTTCGACGCCGAATTCATTCAGGAAGCTGCGCCGGCTGCTCCGGCCGCCTGATAGGCGAAAGCACGACGAAGGGGCGGGGCCGTTCGGTCCCGCCCTCTTCATGTTCCGACTGACGCGAGACTTCTCATGACCCGCCGCCCCAGCCGATACAGCGCCGTCGCCATCGCCCTGCACTGGCTGATCGCGGTCGCCATCCTGTCTATGATCCCGATGGGCTGGTGGATGAGCGACGCCATCGTCGAGCCGGACACTCAGGCGCTGGCCTATCGCGTCTTCCAGATTCACAAATCGATCGGGTTCCTGATCCTGGCGCTGACGGTGCTGCGGATCGTGTGGCGGCTGACGCATCCGGTTCCGGCCCTGCCGGGCGCCATGAAGGGGTGGGAGCAGTTCGCCGCGCGGGCGACGCACGCCGCCTTCTACGCCCTGATGCTGGCCCTGCCGCTGACGGGGTGGATCTATGTCTCGACCGGATGGGCCGTGGTCACGGACACGCCGCTGGCCGTGGCGACCAGCTGGTTCGGCCTGTTCACCATTCCGCACCTGCCCTTCATCGAGCACGCCTCCGACGCCGCCCGCCGCGCTACGGCCTGGATGGCCATGGGCGCGCACAGCAAGCTGGCGTGGGGCGCGATCGTGCTGGTCGCCCTGCACGTCGGGGCGGCGCTGAAGCACCAGTTTTTGGATCGTGACGGCGTGCTGTCGCAGATGATTCCGGTCCTGCCGCATGGCGATGACGCGCACGGCGTTGCGCCCGAGCCGACGCTGGCCGTCCGCTGGACCGAGCGGCTGGCGGGCGTGGCGTTCGTGGTCGTGATCGGCGTCGCCTTCGGTCTGGCCGCCAAGCCTGCGCCCCAGGCGGAAGGACAGGCGGTCGCCTCGGCCCCCGCCGCCGCGCCTGCGGCCGACGCCGCCGTAACGCCAGGCACGGCCGCCGCCTGGACCGTGGACAAGGCCGCCTCGACGATCCAGTTCACCGGAACCCACACCGGCAAGGCCTTCACCGGCCGCTTCGAGCAGTGGGATGCGCAAGTGTGGTTCGATCCGGCGGATCTGGCGGGCTCGAAAGCCGTCGTGACGGTACAGACCGGCACGGCCAGGACCGGCGACGCCACGCAGGAAGGCAGCCTGCCGGGCGCCGAATGGTTCGATACGGCGACCTATCCGACCGCGCGCTTCGAGGCGACGACGTTCAAGGCGCTGGGCGGCAACCGCTATGAGGCGACCGGAACCCTGCGCATCAAGACGACCACGGTCCCGGTCGTCTTGCCCTTCACCTTTGACGAGACGAACGGCGCGGCCACGGTCGCGGGCAGACTGGAACTGGACCGCACGGCGCTGAACATGGGCATGATGTCCGACGCGGGCGGCGACTGGGTATCCAAGGCTATCGGCGTCGAGATCAAGGTGAAGGCGGCGCGGGCCGGGTAGGCCGCTTCGACGTTCAGCCTACCTGCGCCCGGTGCCGCAGCATGGCGTCGGCCAGGACGATGGCGGCCATCGCCTCGACCACCGGCACACCGCGCAAAGCGACGCAAGGGTCGTGGCGCCCCTTGGTGCGCAGGTCCACTTCGGCGCCGTCGCGGTTGATCGACTGGCGAAGGGTCAGGATCGAGGAGGTTGGCTTGAACGCCACCCGCGCGGTCAGGGGCTGGCCTGAGGAGATGCCGCCCAATACGCCGCCCGCCTTGTTCGACAGGAAAACCGGCCGGCCGTCCTCGCCCAGGCGCATTTCGTCAGCGTTGTCCTCGCCCGACAGCTCGGC
>JAEWDF010000057.1 GCA_023390245.1 Pseudomonadota bacterium | reverse complement strand
AGCGGCGGCGGCGGCGCCACGACGGCTTCCGGCCCGGCCGTCGCGCCGGCCGCGCGCATCCAGGCGCGGGCCGAGCAGGTGATCCGCCGCAACGACACGGTCCGCGTCTCCTACGAGGTCGGCGGCGTCAGCCTGACGGTCATGGGCAAGGCCCTGCGCGACGCCAACGCCGGGGAGCCCGTCGCCGTCATGAACACCGCCTCCAACCGGATGATCGACGCCGTCGCCGTCGGTCCGGGCCAGGCCGTCGCCGGCCCGCAGGCGCAGCAGTTGCGCGCCTCCGCCTTCCAACAGTTCGCCGCCCGCTGAGGGGAAAGTCCGCCATGCGCAATCTCGTCCTGATCGCCGCCGTCGCCGCCACCCTGGGGGCCTGCTCCACCGCCGTCGAGGCTGTGCGCGGGCCGGAACTGGCGCCGATCGGCTATCCGGCCGCTCTGGTGCCGGTGCAGCAGACCTATCTGGCCGCGCCCGCCTCCCTGCGCGGCGAGGCGACGGCCGCCAGCGCCAACAGCCTGTGGCGCGTCGGCGCCCGCTCCTTCTTCGGCGACCAGCGCGCGCGGCACGTCGGCGACATCCTGACGGTCAAGATCGACATCGACGACCGCGCCCAGACGCAGAACTCGACCCAGAGGGCGCGCAGCAACGACGCCTCGGGCGGCGTCAGCCACCTGTTCGGCATGGAGAGCAGCCTGGGCAAGATTTTCCCGGGCGGCTTCGATCCCAACAACATGATCGGCGTCGAAGGCCAGGCGAACGCCTCGGGCTCGGGCTCGGTCAGCCGCTCGGAGAAGGTGTCGCTGACCATCGCCGCCGTCGTCACCGATGTCCTGCCGAACGGCAACCTGGTGATCCAGGGCCGCCAGGAGGTCCGCACCAACCGCGAAGTGCGCGAACTGACCGTCGCCGGCGTGGTGCGGCCCGAGGACATCTCCTCGGCCAATTCGATCAACCACAGCCAGATCGCCGAGGCGCGCATCTCCTATGGCGGGCGCGGCGACATCAGCCGGATGCAGGCGACTCCGGCCGCCCAGAGCCTGGTGGAGCGCTTCAGCCCGTTCTGATCCGACCGCGGCTGCGGCGCCACATGAATCCGTGGACCGAAGCTGAGCCGTGAACCGTTAACAGCGACCCGCGTTTGCCGATCAGACGCGAGTTGCATGATGTTCAAGGTTCTCCTCCCCGCCGCCGCCTGTATCGCCCTGGTCGCCTTCGCCGCCCGGACCCAGCCGCTCGAGCCTGCGTCCGACGCCAGCGCGCCGGTCATGGCCTGGCACCTCAGCCATGAGGGCGCGATGGCCAAGCTGGCCTATGGCGTGGCGAATTCGGACCAGCTGGCGCTGATGATCACCTGTTCGCCCGGCGAGGCGACGGCCGCCGTCTATGGCGATGTCCAGCCGGTCTCGGCGCGTCTGCAGCAGGCGTCCCTGGGACCGGTCGCGCTCGATCCGCTGAGCGGCGGCGAGGCGAGCGAGAGCCGGATTCCGCTGGGCGACGCCAGCCTGCGCGGCCTGGCCGAGCGCGGGGCGATGGCGGTGGACGGCGACGCCGGCCGCTTCACCCTGTCGGCTACGGCGACGGAGAAGCGGATGATCGCCGGCTTTCTGTCCTATTGCGGCTCGTCGCGAGCCTGACGACGTGGCAGGATGGCCGGCCGAGCGTCGCCGTTCCTGCGAGGTCTGACCGATGATCGCTTCCCTTGCGGCCGCCGCGGCCCTGCTGATGCAGGCCGCCGCCCCCGCCGCCTGGACCTGGACCCTCTATGAGGGGGAGGGGCCCCTGGTGCTGGCCAATGAGATTCCCGACACCGCGAACCTGCGCGCCACCCTGGAATGCGAGCCCGGTTCGGGCGGGGTGCAGGTGACGCTGTACGGCGTGGAGGCGCAGGGCGGCTTCGCGACCATCGCTTCCGGCGACGCGACCGCCACGACCGAGGCCGCCGTGCGGCGCGGGGCGTTGAAGACCCTGGTGCGCGTCGACCATCCCGCCTTCGCCGGCTTCGTGGCCGGCGGCGCGATGACGGTGACCGTGGGCGACCGCCAGACATCCATCGACATTCCCCGCGCCGATCGCGCCAAGCTGCGCCGCTTCGCCGACCGATGCGCCGGATAGGAGGCCCCGTGACCCGTTCCCTCACCGTCGCCCTGATCGCCGCCGCCGGCCTCGCCGCCTGCGCCGTCACGCCCCAGCCCACGCGGTTCGCCGCTCCGTCCGGCGCGCCCGCGCCGGTCGCGGGCTACGACTGGTTCCTGAATCGCGACGGGGCGGATCTGATGCTGGCCTATGGCGTGGCCAACAGCGACGACATGAAGCTGTCCCTGGATTGCCGGGCCGGGTCGGGCGCCCTGACCATCAGCGCGCCGGGAGAGACGGGCGAGCGCCGGATTCACCTGGAATCCGGCGGCGACACGGAACGCTATCCCGCCCAGGGCGAGACGGCCCACATCCATGACGGCGACTTCCTGACCGCTCAGGCCAAGGCGGGCGACCCGGTGTTCCAGCGTTTCCGCCGCCTGGCCTGGATCGCCGCCTGGAAAGGCGAGGCGCGCGAGGTCTATGCGGCCCATTCCGGTTCGGAAGATCGCGTCGAGCGGTTCTTCGCCGGCTGCGGTTGAATCGTCCTTCCGGGGCGTCCGAAGGACGAACCCGGAATCCAGGAAGACAGCTCCGGCGCTCGATGCGGTGGCGACTGCGCCGCAGCCCCTGGATTCCGGGTTCTTCGCTCCGCTCAGCCCCGGAAGGACGATGTCGGAGGCGTGGGGCCTGAATGGCGATGGCTCTAGTCGCGCGGCCTTCGATCCGGCCGCCCGCGCGGCGGTTCGCCCTTGGCCTTGGCCGCGATCTCCTTGAGCTTGCGTCCCTGCAAGGCGGACAGGGCCTGGCCGGGCGCGCCCTTTTCGGGGTCGCCGAAGGCGCGTCCGTGCGTCTTCACCCGCTCGGAGACGGACTCCAGGAACTCTCCCTCCCACTCGGACAGGGAAACACCCGCCTTCTCGGCCGAGCGGCGGGCGCGTTTCAGGGCGTTCAGGGCGGACCGCTGCGCCGCCTTGCGCTGGGCTTCATAGGGGCTTGGCGGCGGTTTCCGCTTCAAGCCCGCGCGCCTCAGACCTCGCCGAGGGCGGACAGATAGAGGTCGAGGATGGCCTCTTCCTCCTGGCGCTTGGCCTTGTCCTGCTTGCGGATGCGGATGACCTTGCGCAGGGTTTTGACGTCATAGCCCTCGCCCTTGGCTTCGGCGAAGACCTCCTTCATGTCGGCCATGATCGCCTGCTTGTCCTCCTCGAGCCGCTCCAGCCGCTCGATGATGGTGCGCAGACGGCCTTGCGCCGTGGCGGTCAGGACGTCGGGGTTGGCGTCGAAGGAGGCGTCGTCGGCCATGGTCACTCTCGGAATGCGGAGCCGGACGCTAACCATGCCCGGCCGTCCGCCTCAACCGCGGACACGAAAAAGGCCGCGGACAACGCCCGCGACCCTGTGGATCGTAAGGAAATCCCTTGCCGCGCCACCGCCCTTCGGGCGGCTTGAGCGCGGCGCCCGCGAGGGCGTGGGGAATCCTCAGCCCTGCTTGGCCTTGAAGCGCGGGTCGGTCTTGTTGATGACGTAGACCCGGCCCTTGCGGCGCACGACCTTGCAGTCGCGGTGGCGGGTCTTCAGGGACTTGAGCGAGCTACGGACCTTCATGGTCGGACGTCCTGAGGCGAAAACCAATAGAAAAGCCGCTGACCCGGACGGATCGCGGCGGAGGCGGTGCGTATAGAGAGACGACTCGCCCGCGTCAACCCGAGAAGGACCTTGGCCTCTCCCTCCCCATTTTGGGGAGGGGGGCTGAGCGAAGCGAAGCCGGGTGGGGGCGGCAAGACAAGACATCACGAATTGGGCGCGTGAGAGTTCGGAGGCGTATCGCCTGGCCCTCCCCACCCGGTCGCTGCGCGACCACCCTCCCCAAAATGGGGAGGGAGAGGGATTCGTGCTCAAGCAGCGCGAAGCGCGGTAGCACAACTAGATATGGAGGCCTGACCTCCGAGTCGAACGGAGGGTTTACGGGGTTGCACGCCCGTCGCGTCGCCACTCCGCCATCAGGCCGCTGGAGCAACGGTGCGCCAATACGCCGCAGCGCCTTAACGGGTCCACGAGAATCGAGGTTAACGACGCGAATTGGCGAATTCGGCGCAACGCTTTCCCGCATCAGGCGCTTCGAGACGCGTCCGCGGCGTTCGCGCGTATGTCATTTCACCTCGACGCCGGAGGGCTGTAGTTGAATCCCATGCGTTTTTCCTCTCGCCTCCTGCTGATCGGCTGCGTCTCGGCCTGCGCGCCGATGCTGCCCGAGCCGCCGCTGCCGGCGCCGACGCCCGCGCCCCAGCCGAACCCGCCCGCCGCGCCCGCCGAGACGGCGCCCGCGCCCCAGGTTCCGCCGCTGGCCGCCTATGACCAGCAGGGCTTCGACGGCTGGGTCCAGGGCTTCCTGGCCCGCAAGGGCGGCGCTCGGCGCGAGGCCTATGCGCGCGAGCTGACCGGCCTGACGCCCGATCCCAGCGTCATCCGCCTGGACCGCAACCAGCCGGAGTTCTCCAAGCCGGCCGGCGCCTACATCCAGAACGCCGTCACCCCCGTCCGCATCGCCCAGGCCCGGCAGCGCATCGACCGTGTGCCGTGGTCGGTGGTGCAGCGCTTCGGCGTGCCCAGCGAGATCCTGGTCGGCATCTGGGCGCAGGAAAGCGCCTTCGGCCAGGTCCAGGGCGACTATGACGTGATCCGCTCCCTGGCGACCCTGGCCTATGACGGTCGCCGCCGGGAATGGGCCGAGAGCCAGTTGAAGGACGCGCTCGACATCGTCGTCGACGGCCGGCGCGAGCGCGAGGGGCTGAAGGGCAGTTGGGCTGGGGCCATGGGCCAGACCCAGTTCATGCCCGACAACTATCTGCGCCTGGGCGTGGACCAGGACGGCGACGGCAAGGTCGACATCTGGGGCGACGACGCCGACGCCCTGGCCTCGGCCGCCAACCTGCTGGCGCAGGCCGGATGGAAGCGCGGCCAGGGGTGGGGCTATGAGGTGCTGCTGCCCTCCGGCTTCGACTACGCCGATGCGGAAGGTCCCAAACATCCCTGGTCCTACTGGGTGGCCCGGGGCGTGCGGCTGGCCCAGGGCGGGACGCCGACCGGCGCCGAGGCGCAGGAGGAGGCCGCCATCCTGCTGCCGCAGGGCGCCAACGGCCCGGCCTTCCTGGCCCTGCCAAACCACTACGTCATCCGGCGCTACAACAATTCGGTGTCCTACGCCCTGGCCATCGGCCTGACCGCGGACGGGATCATGGGCAAGCCCGGCCTGACCCGCGCATGGCCGGCCGATGGGCCGCTGTCGCGCGACCAGCGCGTCGGCGCCCAGACCGCCCTGACGCGGATGGGCTACGACACCAAGGGGATCGACGGCGTCATCGGCGCCAACACCCGCGAGGCCCTGCGCCGCTGGCAGAGGGCCAACGGCCGCCTGGCGGACGGCTATCTGACCGCCGACCTGGCCGACGAACTGATCCGTCGCGCCAACTGACTCGTCTTCCGGGACTGGCGAGACTTCGCGAGGCTGGGCGTCACAGGATGGAGTGCAGCGACGCCGCGCGGGCGACGTCCTGCTGGAAGGCGGTCGCGGGACAGGTCGGCGCCCAGGCCACCCGACGGCCGGCGTCCTGTTGCCGCCCGCAGACCGCGCCGACCAGGATCCGGGCGACCCGCTCCGGATCGACGAGGTCGAAGGCCGCCAGGGCGCGGATGAGCAGATAGTCCCCGCCGTCGGGCGAGGCGGCGACGTCATAGCTTAGCAGGGCGCTCGCCGCGTCCCTGCGGAAGGCGGCGAAGGCGCCGCCCCGGTCTTCCGGCTGCGCCAGCCGGTCGCGCCAGGCCTCCGGCGTCAGGTCCGGCTCCTCCAGCCGGGCCAGGGCCAAGGTCGGCAGGGCGTCATCCGGGTTGAGGCGGCGCACGTGGAAGGGCATGATCCTCCCCTATGTCCGCGGTGCGGCGTCCGCCTTGACCTGGCTCAAACTCCATTTGCGCCGCCGACCCGGAGGCGCTTACCATCGGGAGACCCGATGCTGGACCTCCGATCCCTGCCTGTCGATTGCGCCCACCGGCGGCGCGACGCCCTTTGCTCCAGTTGCGGCGCGCGGGCCTTCAGCGTGTGCGGCAGCCTGGAGCCCCGCGACCTGGACCGGCTGGACGCCATCGCCGAGCGGCTGAGCGTGAAGGCGGGCGACAGCCTGATCCGCCAGGACGACCCGGCCGTCCATGTGTTCAACATCACCTCCGGATCGGTGCGCGTGCAGAAGCTGCTGCCGGACGGCCGCCGGCAGATCACCGGCTTCCTGTTCGCGGGCGACTTCGTCGGCCTGGCCACGGGCCATGACTACGCCTTCTCGGCCGAGGCGATCGAGGACGTGACCCTTTGCCGGTTCCGCAAGAGCGACTATCGCGCCCTAGTCCGGGACCTGCCGCAGCTCGAGGCGGCGCTGCTGGACCGGGCGAACCACGAACTGGCGGCGGCGCAGAACCAGATGCTCCTGCTGGGCCGCAAGACGGCGCAGGAGCGGGTGGCCTCCTTCCTGCTGGACCTTCCGGCCGATCCCGTCCAGCCGCGGGCGGAAGGCCTGGTGCGGCTGCCGATGACGCGCGCGGAGATCGCCGACTATCTGGGCCTGACCATCGAGACGGTCAGCCGGGTGTTCACCCGGCTGAAGACCACCGGCGCGATCCGGCTGATCTCCCTGCATGAACTGCGCATCGAACAGCCCGAGCGGCTGCGGGCGCTGGCCGACGGGATGCTCTGAGGCGCCGGTCGACAGTCAGCCCGATCGCGCTTCGGGACGTCAGGACGAACCTGGAAGACTCGCCGGGACCCGGATCGCCGGCGTATCGGCCGCAGGCGTCGCCTCCCGGGCCGGAAGACGGACGACCTGGTCGCACAGGTCGGTCGGCGCGACGCGGTGGCTGACCAGGATCAGGCCCTGGCCCCGTTCCGACAGGCGGCGGTCCAACCCGGCCAGGACGCGGGCCTCGGTCGGCGCGTCCAGGCCTTCGGTCGGTTCGTCCAGCACCAGCCAGGGCGCGTCGCGCAGATAGGCGCGGGCCAGGCCCAGGCGCCGGCGCTCGCCGCCGGACAGGCGGGCGCCGTCGGCCCCGACGGGCGCATCCAGGCCCAGGGGTTCGGCGCGGAAGCGGTCGCCCAGGGCGGCGTCGTCCAGCGCGCGCCACAGGGCCGCGTCCTCGGCGGCCCCCGCCAGCCGCAGGTTCTCGCGTACGCTGGCGTCCATCAGGCGCACGTCCTGGGCGGCGTAGGCGAACAGGGCGCGACGCGTCCCGGCGGGCAGGTCGGCGACATCCCGGCCGTCGATCCGCAACGCGGGCCCCGGCCCGTCGCGCAGGCCGATCAGGCGTTCCAGCAGGGTGGTCTTGCCGACGCCCGAAGGACCGACCAGCCCCAGCCGGAACGGCGGGGCGATGCGGCGGTCCAGCACCGTCAGCGTCGGCGCCAGGGCCGGAATCGGCGGCGGGACGGCGTCCCGGTCGTGCGGCGCTTCGTCCGGCAGCAGGGCGTCGAGGCGGGCCGCCGCCTGCCGCGCCGCGCCGTTCTGATGCAGGGCGCCGACCAGGCCGGCGGCGGATTCCATCCCCATCAGGCCGGCCAGCACGGCCAGGGCCGCCAGCGGCGCCGGCGCGCCGACCGCGGCCAGGG
>JAEWDF010000056.1 GCA_023390245.1 Pseudomonadota bacterium | reverse complement strand
CGGATTCGGCCGGAGCCTGGGCCGCCTCGAGCGCGGCCGTGGACGTATCGGTCGGCGGGGCGACGGGCGCGAGCGGGGCGCTGGCCGCCGGCTCGGGCTCGACCATGGCCCGCTGTTCGCCGCCGCCCATGATCAGGGCCGCCGCGCCGCCCAGCACGACCACCGCGCCGATCGGCGCAAGGATCATCCAGGTCTTCACCGGCTTCTTGGCGGCCCGTCGGGTGCGCGCATAGCGCGGGACAAAGACGTCGCCTTCAGCATCCGTAACGGCGCGATCCTCGACATAGGTCGAGGTCGAATTTCCATAAGTCATGGACATGACAAAACCTCCATAAGCGTCGGCTTATCAATCCATTGCTACTGATGGCGTTCCACCGTTATGCAAAACGCCCCGAAGAAATACTGTTCAGGTCCAAAATGAGACCTTGCCGGGGCGGAGCGCCGTCCAAACGCCGCGCCGCAGCCGGAATTCAGAAGGCGCTGGCTTCGGTCAGGTCGTCCAGGTCCTGGTCGGAGAGCTCCAGCGTCGCGGCCTTCAGCGTGTCAGCCAGCTGCGCCGTCGAGGTGGCGCTGACGATCGGCGCGGTCACGCCCGGCCGGCTCAGCAGCCACGCCAGAGACACCTGGGCCGGCGTCGCCTCGTTGCGCTGGGCCACCGCGTCGAGCACCGCCAGGATGCGCACGCCGCGCTCGTCGAACCTGCCCTTCAGCATGCCTTCGCGCCGTGTCCCGGCGATCTGGTCGGCGGTCTTGTACTTGCCCGTCAGAAAGCCGCTCTCCAGGCTGAAATAGGTGATGACCCCCAGCCCCGTCTCGACCGCCAGATCCTGAAGCGACCCCTCGAAGGTCGCGCGGCTGTAGAGATTGTAGTGCGGCTGGACCGATTGATAGGCGGCCAGCCCCTCGCGTTCGGAGATGGCCAGGGCCTCGCGCACCTGGCCGGCGTCGTGGTTGGACACGCCGATGGCCCGCACCTTTCCGGACTTCACCAGCCGGTCCAGCGCGCGCAGCGTCTCTTCCTGCGGCGTGTCCGGGTCCGGCCAGTGCGTCTGGTACAGGTCGATGTAGTCGGTCTGGAGCCGGCGCAGCGAATTCTCGACCGCCGTCTCGATCCAGCCCGGCGACAGGTCCTTGTGGCCCTGGCCCATGTCGGAGCCGACCTTGGTGAAGACCTTCACCGCGTCGCGCCGGCCCCGCGCCTTCAGCCAGCGGCCGATGATGGCCTCGCTCTCGCCGCCGGCGTGACCGTCCACCCAGCGCGAATAGGAATCGGCGGTGTCGATCGCATCGAATCCCGCTTCCACGAAGGCGTCGAGTAGGGCGAAGGACGCCGCTTCGTCGGCCGTCCAGCCGAAGACGTTGCCGCCGAACACAAGCGGGGCGATGTCCAGGCCGCTTCGGCCCAAGGCGCGTTTGGGAAAGGTCATGGGCGAGGCTCCGCCGTTTCGGGGAGCCCTGGACATAGGCGTCCGGGCGGGCGCCGCAACCAATGGATCAGCCGAAAAGCCGGAGCGCCTCCGGCGGCGCCAGGTCGTTCGTCCGGCCCTGGCGGCGGCGCAGGGCGTAGTCGACCGCCCGCTCCACCGCGTATTCGTCCGTCGGCTTCGACAGGACCCCCACCGCACCGGCGACCCCGTCACGGACCATGCCGGGGTTGGCGGTCATGAACAGGACGCCGACGCCGCGTTCCTGGGCGAGTTCGCGCCCCAGTTCGATACCGGTGGCGCCGTCGGACAGATGGATGTCCACCAGAGCCAGATCGACCTCGGCCTCGCGCACCTTGTCCAGGGCGACGCAGGCCGCGCCGGCGATCCCGACCACCTCATGGCCCAGATCCTCCAGCACGAACCGGAGTTCCATGGCCACGAGGGCTTCGTCTTCGACGATGAGGATGCGGGCGGGCATGAATTCCGGACGAGTGGTTCGATTGGCTCGAAACGCGAAGGCGTCCGGACGGTTTCATGAAAACGGCGACGGCGCCGACATTTTCGCGGCGCGTCGCGGGGATAGCGCAGTCGTCGGCAGGTCGGCGACGATCTTCAACCCCTCCGGCCGCCATTCGCGCGACAATCGACCGCCCAGCTGCCCCTCGACCGACAGCGCGGTCAGGGCGGAGCCGAAGCCGCTCCGGCCGGGCGGGCCCTCCAGCCGCGGCCCGCCCGTCTCGGTCCAGCTCAACCGGAAGCGGTCGCCATCCCGCGCCGTCTCCAGATCGACGCGCCCCTCCGGGACCGACAGGGCGCCGTACTTGGCGGCGTTGGTCGCCAGTTCGTTGAACAATAGGGCCACCGCAGTCGCCGCCTGGTCGTCGAAAACGGCGTCGTCGCCCGTGATCCGCACCCGGGCGTCGGCGTCGCCCTCGTCCCGGTAGGCCTGGAACAGGTCTGCCAGGAAGGCGTGCAGGGTGGTCGGGCCTAGGGTCGGCCGCGACGCCTCGGTGTGCGGGCGGACGAAGGCGTGGGCGCGCGCCAGGGCGTCGACGCGGGCGCGCAGGGCGTCGGCGAAGGCCTTGGCCTCCGGATGGCGCCGCGCCGACAGGGCGATCAGGGCGCCGACCACCGCGAAGATGTTCTTGATCCGGTGGCTCAGTTCCTGGCTGACCAGGTCGCGGCCCTGCTCCAGCCGCTTCAGGTCGTCGATGTCGGTGCAGGCGCCGAACCAGCGGACGACCCCGCCCTGGTCATCGCGCGCCGCGACCGCGCGGCTCAGCATCCAGCGATACTCGCCGGAATGGCGCCTGAGCCGGCATTCGATCTCAAAAGGCGCTCCTGTCTCGACCGCCCGTCGCCACGTCGACTGGGCGCGCTCGCGGTCGTCGGGATGGACCAGGGCGCTCCAGCCCTCGCCGTCCATCGCGCCGGACGGGGCGCCGGTGAACTCCTGGCAGCGGGCGTTGTGATAGTCGCGCCGCCCGTCCGGGCGGGCGGTCCAGACCATCTGCGGCATGACGTCGGCCAGGGCGCGGAAATCGAACTCGCTTCCACTGCGCTGGTCGGTGTCGGGCTGGCTCAAGGCGGTCCTCGCGAAGGGTGCATTCAAGGCGTACGCATTCAATGCGTCGGCCCCGCGCGCCGTTGCATCGGTCAGCCCGCCGGCCGTCCGACCTCCTCGACCGCCATGGGCGTCACGCCTGCGGGAGGCGCGACGGCGACGGTCGGGGCCGCCGGCTTGTCGGCCTCGAAGGTCCGCAGGCGCGCATTGATGGCCGCGATCTCCTCCGGGGTCGGCAGGCGCCGCCCGCCCAGGCTGGCCACGCCGACCACGCGGGTCTGGCCGTCGACGACGACCGTATGGGTCTGGACGCCGGCCGGCTTGTCCGGGTCCGGGCCGCCGGTGGCCTGGCCGGCCTGAACAGCGACCGCGCGCGGCTTGGCGAAGCGCGCTTCGTCGATCGCGGGCTCGTGGCCCCGGTATACGCTGCTGAAGGCCGCCGTCTCGCCGTAGACGCCCTTCCAGCGATAGAAGACGTGGGCCCCGATCTGGCCGACCTTGGCGACGGTCGGCGCCCACCAGGGATGCACATAGTCGGCGTGATAGTGGGTCGCCGTCCCGACCTGTTCGGCGACATGGCCGTCCAGCGCGCGTTCGGCGACCTTGCGCGCCCGGTCCCAGGCCCAGGCGACCGGCGCCTGCGCCAGCGAGCCGTCACAGGTGAAGCTGAACTGGCAGCCGGTCGCCCGCTCGGCGCCCTCGAACACCACGCCGCAGACGGTGTTGGCGTAGTTGGGGTCGCGCACGCGGTTCAGCACCACCTGGGCCACCGCCGCCTGGCCGGCGTCCGGCTCCAGCGCCGCCTCGAAATAGACGGCCTGGGTCAGGCACCGCAGGGCGCGGCGTCGATCCTCCGCCCCGCCGGCGAAGACGAAGGGCTTGGCCGGCCGCAGCGCGCCGAGGGCGGGCAGGGCCGCGTTCAGCCGCTGCGCCTCCAGGCCGCTGGCTCCCGGCTCCAGCCCCGGCTTGCCGGCCATGGACAGGCTTTCCCATCCAGGGGTCAGGCCATAGAGCGCCGCCTTGCGCAGCAACGGGTCATGGCGCTCCGCCTCGGCCAGTTGCGACGGCGTCAGCCGGGCGCGCAACGCCGCCAGGCCCGCCGGGCCCAGGTCGCCGCGGGTCGTGCGGGCCACCGCCTCGGCGGTGCGGTCGGCGTCGGGA
>JAEWDF010000049.1 GCA_023390245.1 Pseudomonadota bacterium | reverse complement strand
GGCCAGTTCAGCACCCTGCTGAGCGCCCTAGACCAGGCCCAGTTGACCGAGACCCTGGCGTCGCGCCCGGCGATCTCGATCTTCGCGCCGACGGACGAGGCCTTCGCGGCCCTGCCGGAAGCGGAGCGCACCCGCCTGCTGGACCCGGCCAACGCCAATGAGTTGCGCCAGGTGCTGCTGTATCACGTGATCGTCGCCGATGTGACGCCCGACCAGATCGAAGGCAAGAAGGGGGGCGTACCGACCGCCGCCGAAAGCCAGATCCTGCTGGACGGCACCGGCGAGATGATCAAGGCGGATGACGCCCACGTCGTCAGCGCCGAACTGGACGCCTCGAACGGCGCCGTCTTCCCGATCGACAAGGTTCTGAACCCCGCCAATTCGCAGGCCGCCATGGGCGACGAGGAATCGGCGGCCGACGCCGCGGCCCCGGCCGAGGCGACCGAGCCGGCGGACGAAGCCATGCCCGCGCCCGACGCGGCGCCTGCTCCTGAAGCGGCTCCCGTCCCTGAAGCGGCGCCGGCGCCCGAGGCCGGCGTGACGGAAACGACGGAACCGGCCATGCCGGGCGACACGGCTCCGACCGGCGAACCGGCCGCCACGACCACGACGGTGGCGTCTCCCCCGGTCCCGAACCCGACCGACGGCCAGATGGACGACCAGGCCGCTCCGGCCGCCCATCCGGCGACCAATCCGTCGGAGACGCCGCCGGTGCAGACGCCCGATCCCGCCGATGGCGAGCAGGAAGGCGACGTCACCCCGCAGTAAGCGGCGGACAAGCTTCGCCCCGACGTCCGGGGCGTGTTGAAGCGGAAGGCGGCGGGCCCTATGGTCCGCCGTCTTTTTTCTGAGCCTTCCCCGAGCCCGCCTTGACCGCTTCGACTGAACCGCTCGCGTTTCAGGACCTGATCCTGACGCTGCACCGCTACTGGGGCGACCAGGGCTGCGCCATCCTGCAACCCTATGACATCGAGGTCGGGGCCGGCACCCTGCACCCGGCGACGGTGCTGCGCGCCCTGGGTCGGAAGCCCTGGAAGGCCGCCTATGTCCAGCCCAGCCGCCGCCCCGGCGACGGCCGCTATGGCGAGAACCCGAACCGGCTCCAGCACTATTACCAGTATCAGGTCATCCTGAAGCCGAACCCGGACAACCTGCAGGAGCTCTATCTGAAGAGCCTGGAGGCGATCGGCATCGATCCCAAGCTGCACGACATCCGCTTCGTCGAGGACGACTGGGAGAATCCGACCGTGGGGGCCTGGGGCCTGGGCTGGGAGGTGTGGTGCGACGGGATGGAGGTGACGCAGTTCACCTATTTCCAGGGTGTCGGCGGCATCGAGGTGGACGTGGTGTCGGGCGAGCTGACCTATGGGCTGGAGCGCCTGGCCATGTACGTGCAGGGCGTCGACAACGTCTATGACCTGAAGTTCACCAAGGAAGGCGTGACCTACGGCGAGGTGTTCCTGGAGAACGAGCGCCAGCAGTCGGAAGCCAACTTCCACGGCTATGACGTCGACGGGCTGAAGCGCCGGTTCGAGGACATGGAGCGCGAGGCCGCGCACCTGCTGTCGATGAAGGGGCCGCAGGGCCAGCCGCTGGTCCTGCCCGCCTATGACCAGGTGCTGAAGGCGTCGCACCTGTTCAACCTGATGGACGCGCGCGGCGCCATCGCCGTCGCCGAACGCCAGAGCTACATCGGCCGCATCCGCGACCTGTGCAAGGCCTGCGCGCTGGCGCAGGTCGAAACCGAGAGAGCGCAGGCGTGACCGGGACAGAACCCCTCCGTCTCTCCGCTTCGCTCCGAGCCACCTCCCCACGCTGTGGGGAGGAGACAAGAGGCCGAACCGTCTCCTCCCCATGTCATGGGGAGGGGGACCACGAAGTGGTGGAGGGGCTCTTGGCCGCCGGCACGATCGCCTCGCATTCCGTCCTGAGACCCTGATGCCCCAACTGCTTCTCGAAATCTTCTCCGAAGAAATCCCCGCCCGCATGCAGCAGGGCGCCGCGCGCGACCTGGAGCGGATGGCGACCGACCGGCTGAAGGCCGCGGGCCTGAGCTGGGACGCGCTGACGACCTACGCCGGGCCGCGCCGCCTGACGCTGGTGGTCGACGGCCTGCCCGCCGCCACCCCCGACCGCGAGGAGGAGGTGAAAGGCCCCAAGACCTCGGCCCCGCCGCAGGCGCTGGAGGGCTTCCTGAGGAAGACCGGCCTGGCGCGGGAGGACCTGGTCGAACGCGACGGCGTGCTGTTCGCGGTCATCAGCTCCAAGGGGCGTTCGACCCCCGACCTGATCCCCGATATGGTCGACCAGATCGTGCGGACCTTCCCCTGGCCCAAGTCGATGCGCTGGGGGACCGGAACGCTGCGCTGGGTGCGGCCGATCAAGCGCATCCTGTGCCTGTTCGACGGCAAGGTGGTTCCGTTCGAGATCGACGGGATCGCGTCGGACGCGATCAGCGAGGGGCATCGCTTCCTCGGCTCGGGCCAGCCGCTGAAGGTCAGCGACTTCGTCGACTACCGCACCCAGCTGGAGCGGAACTTCGTCCTGCTGGACATGGCCGACCGCAAGCTGCGCATCCTGGAACAGGCCAAGGCGGCCTGCGCGGCGAGGGGTCTGACGCTGGTGGACGACGACGGCCTGCTGGACGAGGTGGCGGGCCTGGCCGAATGGCCGACGCCGATCCTGGGCGACATGGACCCGCAGTTCCTGTCGCTGCCGCCGGAGGTGGTGCGCCTGTCGATGAAGGTGCACCAGAAGTATTTCGCCGTCCGCGACCCGTCGCGCGAAGGGCTGGCGCCGAATTTCGTCGTCGTGGCGAACGTCGAGGCGACCGACGGCGGCAAGGCCCTGGCGGCCGGCAACAGCCGCGTCCTGTCCGCCCGCCTGAACGACGCCCGCTTCTTCTGGGAGGAGGACCAGAAGGTCGGCTTCGAGCCCTGGCTGAAGAAGCTGGAGGGCGTCACCTTCCACGCCAAGCTCGGGACCATGGCCGACCGGGTCGAGCGGATCGCCGCACTGGCCCGCGAGATCGCGCCCCTGGTCGGCGCCGATCCGGACCAGGCGGAACAGGCCGCGCGCCTAGCCAAGGCCGACCTGGCCTCGGGCATGGTCGGGGAGTTCCCGGAACTTCAGGGGATCATGGGCGGCTATTACGCCCGCCTGGCTGGAAAGCCGGACGCGGTGGCCGACGCCGTGCGGGATCACTACAAGCCGCAGGGGCCGAACGACACCGTTCCCACTGCGCCGCTGACGGTCGCCGTCGCCCTGGCCGACAAGCTGGACACGCTGGTCGGCTTCTTCACCATCGACGAGAAGCCCACGGGGTCGAAGGATCCCTACGCGTTGCGTCGCGCGGCGCTGGGGGTGATCCGGCTGGTGCTGGAAAATGGTGCTAGAGTTGGATTGGGCATTTTGGCCTTACGCCACGTGCTTCGAATCCGTCGCTCTCTCGCGAAAACTCTTTCCACTTCTTCTCTCAGCACTGACGCAGTTGAGATTAGAGGGGAGGCTGTTGAACACCTCAAGGAACTCCTAGACGAGTCAGATGAAATGGTATCCAGGGCGACCGAAATGCTTGCTCGACCTGATCTTGTTTGGGACGGCGATGACGTTGAAGGCGTTCTACCCTTCTTCGCCGACCGCCTGACCGTTCTCCTGCGCGATCAGGGCCAGCGCCACGACCTCGTCGCCGCCGTCTTCGCGCTGGGCGACGACGATCTGGTGCGGATCGTGCGGCGGGTGGAGGCGCTGTCGGACTTCCTGGCGACGGACGATGGGGCGAACCTGCTGGCGGGCTACAAGCGCGCGTCCAACATCCTGCGCGCCGAGGAGAAGAAGGGGCCGCTGCCGCACGGCGCCGTCGCCACCGGCCTGCCGAACCAGCCGGCCGAGGAAACCGCCCTGGCCTTCGCCGTCGGCGCCGCCCGCACGGCGGTGGACGCCGCGCTGGAGCAGGAGGATTTCGCCGCCGCCATGACGGCGCTGGCGGGCCTGCGCGGGCCGGTCGACGCCTTCTTCGAGGCGGTGCTGGTCAACTCGGACGTCGCCGAGGAGCGGGAGAACCGGCTGAAGCTGCTGGGCCAGGTGCGCGAGGTGATGGGGCGCGTCGCGGACTTCGGGATGATCGCGGGGTAGGGGAAAGAGAGCCCCTCCGTCTCTCCGCTGCGCTCCGAGCCACCTCCCCGCGAAGCGGGGAGGAGACGGGACCTGTCTCCTCCCCACGCAGTGGGGAGGGGGACCGCGAAGCGGTGGAGGGGTTCTTAGCCGCGAATTCGGGCCTCGGCTGATCGACGGATGAAGGTCAGAATGGCGTCGAGGTTCGTCCGGACGTCTTCCGCCGGTATGCGGATGACCGCGACATCCTGTGTCGCCAGCCAATGGTCGCGGCGAGCGTCGTGGTCGCCGCCGTCGAGATGCTGCTGGCCGTCGACTTCGACGGCCAGACAGGCTTCGGGGCAGTAGAAGTCGAGGACGTAAGGGCCGATGGGATGCTGGCGGCGGAACTTCAGGCCGCCGAGCGCCTGGCGGCGGAGGCAGGTCCACAGGCGGGCTTCAGGCGGGGACAACGCCCTGCGAAGCACGCGCGCCCGCGAGACAGCGCCTTGAGTCGTGGCCAAGAACCCCTCCGTCTCTCCGCTTCGCTCCGAGCCACCTCCCCACAGAGTGGGGAGGAGACGAGGCGCGTCAAGCGTCAGGCCCTGGCCACCTCCGCCGCGTAGACGTGGTTCTTTCCGTGCATGTTCGACACGAACAGCACCCACTTGCCGTCCGGGGTGAAGGTGACGTTGGGCTCAAGCCTGTAGTCGTGCAGGCCCATGTCCACCAGCCGCTCGGTGCGCAGGTATTCGACCGAGATCAGGTCGTCCTTGTCGCTGTCGGGGTCGGAATCGACGAGGGCTTCCGGCCGCAGCAAGACCAGCCATTTTCCGTCCGGCGCATGGGCGACCATGTCGGCGTCGCCGCCGTCGCCGGCGAAGAAGGTCCCGTCCGGCGCGGTGTTGAAGTGGACCGACCAGCTGTTCTGCTCGACCCGGCGATAGACGCGCTTGCCGGTCTCCAGGTCCACCGAGGCGACCCAGTAAACCTGGCCGCGCGGGGTCTGGAGGTCGTACATCACCTGCTTGCCGTCCGGGCTGAACCATTCGTGGCCGAAGATCTCGAAGTTCATCGTCCGCTGGTGCAGCTTGCGCAGGTCCGAGCCGTCGGTCTTGATCGTCCACATGCGGTCGACGCGGTGCCACGGCCCCTCGTGCGAGAAGATGATGCGGTCGGGGTCGGTTGGCGAGAACTGCGGGTGGTTCAGCCAGTCGGTCGCGGAATGGATGACGCGCCGCTCGCCGGTCTTCAGATCGACGACGAACAGCTCCATCGGCACGCGCGCAGCCCAGCGCTGGAGCATGCGGACGCCCTTGGCCTTGGCGAAGTTCAGCGGCTTTCCGTCCGGCCCCAGGGCGGCGTATTCGGCCTGGCCGGCGCGGCGGTTGCGCGGGTCGGCGGCGTCGGGCTGGAGCGGCGCGTCGCCATAGGCGACCGTGCCGACCACCAGGGTCTCGTCGGCGTTGATCGAGCTGAACTGGCCCTGCTCGATGCGCGCCAGGCGGCGCGTCTGGCCGCTGTCGATGTCGACGGCGTAGAGGGCGCGCGGCCGGTCGGTCGGCTGGCCGTCGCCGGGCTCGGAGACGGTGTAGTAGGCGGTGCGGGTCTTGCGGCCCGTGACCATCAGGTCGGCCTTGTCGTCGGGCAGCAGCACCGAGCGGCGGAAGCCGTTGTTCAGCTCGACCTTCACGATCCCCTCGGGCGAGGAGAAGACCAGGACGTCGCCCTGAGGCGTGAAGCTGCTGCGGTAGAAGTAGAGCTTGTTGCCGCCTTCGTCCCCCGACAGGCGGATGACGCGGTGACCGGTCTTGGGGTCCACCCAGTCGGTTGGCACGGGGCCGTCCCAGGTCGGCCAGGGCGGCGGCGTATCGCCCACCTGGTGGATCGGCGGGGCCGTGTTCGGCGCCGGGAAGACCGGCGCGCCGGTCGAAGCCGGAGTCTGGGCAGGCGCGGTCTGGACAGGCGCGGTCTGGGCCTGGACGGCGCCGGCCATGACGCCGGCGGCGGGGGCGGCGAGCAGCGCTTTCAGCGCGGAGCGTCGGGAGGTCGTCATGGGGCGGTCCTCTGTCTTTGAAATCACGGGGCGGGGGTCAGGCCTTCGACCCGGACGGTCCAGCCATCCTTCGGAAAGCCGGGCGCATGGCCGGTCGAACCATCCCAGCCGGCGGCCATCAGGCCCACGGCCATCAGCAGCGAGCCATTGGAGGGGAAGTAGGTCTCGGCCGCGCGGCGATAGCCGGGGCCGTCGGGATTGACGGCCATCGCCACGCCGCCGGCGCCGGCCGAGGTCGGCACCAGTTCGTCGGCGTGCTCGTCCAGGTGGACGCGCGGCGTCATGCCGGTGGGGCCCCACTGGTTGTTCTTCAGATCGGCGAACAGCCAGTCGACCGCCTTGTCCGGCTCGCCCAGCCGGGCGGCGGTCATGGCCATCATCGGGAAGTCCCAGCCCCAGGTCTGGCGCACGTCCCAGTTCGCCTCGACCGCCGCGAAGGTCCGGCGCATGGCGGCGGGGTCGATCCGCTCGCCGGGGATGAAGCCATAGGCCATCAGGAACGACGGATGGTCGCGGTTCTTGCACTGGGCGGCCGCCGCGTGGCCCCGGCAGGCGTCGGACATGGCCGTGTCCCAGAAGTCGGGCACGCTCTCGACCGGCAGATAGAGGCCGTCCTTCATCGGCGGCGGCGCGATCCGGGCCAGGGCGGCGTCCCATTCGGCCTTGCGCGGCTGGCCCCGGCGTTCGCGCCAGGCCTGGGCGGTTTCCAGGGCCCAGCGGAAATATTCGACCTCGAAGGTCGGGTTGATGGTGGTCAGGGGATCGTAGTTCTCCTGCGCCGGGATCATCGGCGTTCCCAGGTTCAGGCGGTCGCCGTCGGCGATGGGCCAGGAGGCCAGCAGGTCGGCGGTGGCCTCGACCACCTCGCCGTAGCGGTCCAGCAGGGCCGGGTCCTTCTCGGCCCGCCAGACCAGTTCGGCCAGCAGGATCGGGTGCGGCTGCTGCCACATGATGAAGGGGGAGACCAGGCTGGGGCTGTTGCGGCCCTCGGGCCCCACCATCTTGGGCCACCAGGCGCCCTTCACCCGGTGGCGGGCGGCCTCGGCGCGGGCGTTGGGCAGGTTGGAGACGTACCAGGGCAGACTGCGCTCCAGCATCTCCGGGTGACCCCACAGAGCCTGCCAGCCGGAATGCCAGGGGTGCATCTCCAGGTGGAACTTGCCGTACCAGCTGTTGGAGAACAGGCCCTCTTCCTGGGGCGGCAGCTCGCCGGCGCCGTTCACCGCCGACAGGTATTGCGACAGGACCACCCGGCGCTCCAGTTCGGCGGCGCGCGGGTCGGTGCTGCCCGAGAAGTCGATAGCGCCGCCCTGGGTCCAGAAGGCGTTCCAGCCGGTCGTCGTCGCCTGGGCGGCGGCGGCGAAGGCGGGGGTTGCGACGTCGCTGTCGCCCTGATCGAAGCGGACCATGACCTGAAGACGCTCGCCGCCGGTCGGTGCAACGCGGAAGTCGGTCGGGCCGGCCTGATCCACGCGGCCGTTGCCGGCGATGGCGGAGAAGTAGGTGGTGTCGTCCAGGGTGCGGCGGATGCGGGTCTCGCCTTCCGTGCGGCCGACGACGACCAGGCTTTGGGCGCCCGTGTCGTCGAAGGTGGTGGTGTCCGGATTGATCGCCGGATTGACGCCCGGATAGCGGATGCGGACGCCCAGGCCGTCGCTGGCGACGAGGGGGGAGGCGATCTCCACCATCACCATGTCCAGCACCGGGTGAACCCGGGTGACCACCTCGACCGGCCGGCCGTCATAGGTGAAGCGGCTGGTCAGGGCTCCCGACCACAGGTCAAGGGTCTGGCGCGTGTCGGCGACCTTGGCGAAGTCCAGGTCGCGGCCGTCGGCGAAGGTCAGGCCGATGCGGCTCAGCGAAAAGCGGTGCGGATTGGCCCGCAGCCAGGTGTAGGCGGGGTTGGTCTCGGCCACGTCCCAGGACTTCATCCAGGCGTAGGGCTGCTCGCCCCGGCGGGGAACGGGAACGTCGATCAGGCCGTCCTGTTCGGTGTAGCCCTCGGGGTTGGGAAAGCTGTGCCAGGCCCACTGGGCCATGGTCATCAGCGGGGCCAGCTCCGAATACTGCTCCGGGAAGGTCTGCAATCCGGTGATGTCCGCCGTGAAGCCCAGGTCGCCGTTGCCCAGCTGGATCGGCGCGTGCCGGTCGATGGCGGTCAGGACGACGTTGTGGCGCGTCACCAGCGCGTGGCGGTCGATCGGCGCGGCGGGAGCCAGGGCGGCCGTCGGCTGCACCGTCTGGGCGCAGGCGGGCGCGCCGGTCAGCAGGGTGAAGGCGAGCAGGGCGGCGCGCAGACGCATCAGACGGCCTCCTTGCGGCCCAGGCCCGCGCCCTTCCAGCCGTACCAGGCGACCACGGCGAAGCAGATGCAGGGCAGCAGGAAGGCGACGTGGGCGCCGTACAGGTCCGACAGCTTGCCCATGGGCCACGGCAGCAGGACACCGCCGCCGATGGCCATGACCATGAAGGACGAGGCCTTCTTTGTCGCCGCACCCAGCCCCGCGGTGCCCAGGGCGAAGATGGTGGCGAACATGGTCGACATGAAGAAGAAGGTGGCGATCAGGGCGATCGGCGACACCTTGTCGACGCCGGCCGCCACGATCAGGGTGAGGACCACGTTGACGACGCCATAGGTGGTGAGAAGCTTCCGGGGGCTGACGCGCAGCAGCAGGGCGGTGGAGGCGAAACGCCCGACCAGATAGCCGATGGCCCCCAGCGACAGCATGAAGGCGCCTTCCTGGCTGGTCAGGCCCTGCCAGTTCTGGGTCACCAGGTTGATGAAGAAGGCCCCAATCCCGACCTGGGCGCCCAGATAGAGGGCCTGGGTGATGACCCCGGCGACGAAGTGCGGCTGTTGCGTCAGCGGACGCACGGCGTCGCCGCCCGCGTCTTCGCCGTGGTCGGACAGGCCTGTTTCCGGCAGGCGGGCGCGCCAGACAGCCAGGGCGAACAGGACGATGCCGACCGCGATCAGGCCATAGACGATCTGGATCGAGCGGGTCGCGCCGCCCAGGGCCTGGGTCGTGGTCGGGCTGAAGAAAACCGCGCCGCCGATCAGCGGGCCGAAGAAGACGCCCAGCGCATTGAACGACTGGGCCAGGTTCAGCCGCTGGGGCGCCTTGGCGGGGTCGCCCAGGACGTTGACGTAGGTGTCGGCGCTGGTTTCCAGGATGCACAGGCCGGCCGCCAGCACGAACATGGAGCCGACGAAGGGCAGGAAGGCGCCCGCGCCCGCCGCCGGAATGAACAGTAGGGCGCCGATGGCCGCGACGATCAGGCCGGTGACGATGCCGAACTTGTAGCCCCGCGCGTGCAGCAGCATGCCGGCGGGGACCGACAGCAGCAGATAGGCCCCGAAATAGGCGATCTGCAGCCATGCGCTGTCGGCGTGACTGATGCTCAGCGTCTCCTGGAAATGCTTGTTCAGCACGTCCAGCAGACCGTAGGCCAGGCCCCAGATCAGGAAGCAGGCGATGGCGAAGGCCAGGGGGCCGCGCAGGTTTCCGCCGGGGCGGGCGAGGCCTCCGGGGGTGTGGGCGGCGTCGGTCTCGATGCTCATTGAATCCTCGGGCTCCTCTGGCCTGGCCGTCTTCGTGCGGTTTCGGCGGTGAAAATCAGATGCGGTAGATCGCCTCGGCGTTGGCGGCGAACAGGCGGTCGCGTTCCTCGGCCGAGAAGTCGGCCGTGATCGCGTCGAAGGCGGAATAGAAGGCGTCGAACGTCCCGTGGACGCTTTCGACCGGGAAGTCGGAGGCGAACATCGCCCGCTCGGTCCCGAACGCGTCGATGCACTCCAGCACGATGGGCCGGATGGAATCGGTGGTCCAGGCGCGGTCGGTAATGCCCAGGCCGGAAATCTTGATCGAGACGTGCGGCTGAGCGGCCAGCAGGCGAAGGCCGGTCGTCCAGCGCTCCATGCCGGCCGCGTCGCGGTCCGTCGGCAGGCCGGCGTGATTGACGATCATGGGAATGTCGGGATGGCGCGCGGCGATGATGGCGGCGGTCGCCATCTGCGACGGATAGAGCTGAAGATCGAACGACAGGCCGTATTTCGCCAGCTTGGCGAAGCCTTCGACCCACTTCGGATCGGGCAGCAGGTCGCGGGGATTGTAGGTCTTCAGCGGATCGTCGTGCCAGCAGACGATCTGGCGCACGCCGCGCACGTTGGGGCGCGCGGCGTGGGCCTCCAGCAGGGCGTCCAGGCCGGGGTCCAGCAGGTCGGCGCCGGCGACAATCCCCTGGGGATAGCCGTACTGGTCGGCCAGAGACTGGAGCCAGTCGGTCTCGGCCAACTGATGGCCCACGGGCTGGCCGGCCTCGACATGGACGATCTTGTCCACGCGCCAGCCGGCGGTGTCGGCCAGATAGTCCTTCAGCAGATAGTCGCGGTTGGCGATCGGGGCCATGTCCCCCGCCGGATTGTTCGGCAGGGGGTCGTCCTGGAGCCAACCATAGCGCGCGCGCGACAGGTCCCACAGGTGGACGTGGCTGTCGACGATGCGAAGGTCCGAGGCCACGCGCGCGGCTCCGTCAGTAGGTGGTGCGGCCGCCCGACGTATCGAACGTCGAGGCGGTGGTGAAGCTGCATTCCTCCGACGCCATGAAACAGACCATGGCGGCGCTTTCCTCGACTTCGCCCAGACGGCCCATCGGGATCTTGGAGCGCATGTAGTCGACCTGGCTCTGCGGCAGCTGCTCCAGGATGGGGCTTTCGAAGGTGGCGGGGGTCAGGCTGTTGGCGATCACGCCCTTGCCGGCCAGCTCCTTGCCCAGCGACTTGGTGAAGCCGATCACGCCGGCCTTGGACGCGGAATAGGCGCTAGCGTTCGGATTGCCTTCCTTGCCCGCCACCGAGGCGACGTTGACGATGCGGCCGTAGCCGTTCGCCAGCATGTAGGGCACTACGGCGCGCGCGCAGTAGAAGACGCCGTTCAGGTTGATGTCGACGACGCGCTTCCAGCTGTCGATCGGGAAGTCCGGTACGGGCACGGTCGCGCCGGTGACGCCCGCCGATGCGACCAGGATGTCGATCCGCCCCCCGAGCGCCTTGCTCGACGCCTCGGCCGCCGCGGCGACCGCGTCGGGATCGGCGACGTCCAGGGCGACGACGTCGGCCGCGCCGACCTCTTCAGCCGCCGTCTTCAGCGTGTCGGCGTTCAGGTCCCACAGCACCACCTTGCCGCCCTCGGCGACGATGCGGGCGGCGGCGGCCTTGCCCAGGCCCGAGGCGCCGCCGGTGACGACGGCGGTGCGGCCCGCGAACCGTCCTGCGTAGGCGCTCATCGGGACCACGCCACGAAGGTCTGGCCCTGTTCGCCCAGCTTCTGGATGCCCAGGCGCACCTGGTCGCCGGCCTTCAGATAGAGGGGCGGCTTGTGGCCCAGGCCCACGCCCGGAGGCGTGCCCGTGGTGATCAGGTCGCCCGGCTCCAGCGTCATGAACTCCGACAGATAGGAGACGATCTCGGCGACGGTGAAGATCATCGTCCGGGTGTTGCCGGTCTGCATGCGCTTGCCGTTCAGGTCCAGCCACATGTCCAGGTCCTGCGGGTCGCCGACCTCGTCGGAGGTGACCAGCCAGGGGCCGACCGGCCCGAAGGTGTCGCAACCCTTGCCCTTGTCCCACGTCGGGCCGCGCTCGGTCTGGAAGGCGCGTTCGGACACGTCGTTGATCAGGACGTAGCCGGCGACGTGGTCCAGCGCCTCGTCCTTGGTCACATAGGAGGCGGTCTTGCCGATGACGACGCCCAGTTCGACCTCCCAGTCGGTCTTTTCGGAGCCGCGCGGGATGACGACATCGTCGTTCGGACCGTTCAGGCAGGTGATGGCCTTGGTGAAGACGACCGGCTCTGCCGGGATCGGCAGGTTCGATTCCGCCGCGTGGTCGGCGAAGTTCAGGCCGATGGCGATGAACTTGCGGCTGCCGTTGACCGGCACGCCATAGCGTTGTTCGCCCTCGACGAGGGGAAGGGAACCGGTGTCAATCGACGCCAGCTTCTTCAGGGCCTCGGCCGACAGCAGGTCCGGCGTGATGTCGGCGACGACGCCGGACAGGTCGCGGATACGGCCTTCGGCGTCCAGCAGACCGGGCTTTTCCTGGCCCTTGGGGCCGTAGCGGAGCAGTTTCATCGAAGACCTTGTTTCTTATCGTTCGTAGGGACGGTGCAGGGCGATGTCGCGGTTCAGTTCGACACCGAAACCGGGCGTGTCCGGCACCTTCAGCCGGCCGTTGACCGGGACCGGCTCGCCGATCAGTTGGGGGTGGAACATCGGCACGACTTCATCGGCGCCGGGAGCCATCATCAGGAACTCCGCGAACGGGCTGTTATGGCGCGTGACGACGAAGTGGTAGGAATAGACCGACGATCCGTGCGGGATCATCAGCACGCCCTTGGAGTCGGCCAGGGCCGAAATTTTCTGAAGCTCCGTCACGCCGCCGCACCAGCCCACGTCCGGCTGGATGATGTCGCAGCATTCCATCTCCAGCAGCATGCGGAAGCCCCAGCGGGTGGCCTCATGCTCGCCGGTGGTGACCAGCATCCCCTTGGGGGCGTTCTTCTTCAGCGCCTGATAGCCCCAGTAGTCGTCGGGGCTCAGCGCCTCCTCGATCCACTTCAGGCCCAGCTTGTGGGCCTCGTGGGCCAGGCGCGTGGCGTAGTTCAGGTCCAGCGCCATCCAGCAGTCGAACATCAGCCAGAAGTCGTCGCCGCAGGCGTTCCGCATGGCCTCGAGCTCGGCGATGTTCTTGTGCAGGCCTTCCTCGCCCTCGGCCGGGCCGTGGTGGAGGGGCATCTTGCCGCCGATGAAGCCCAGTTCCTTCGCCTTGTCCGGGCGCGCGCCGGTGGCGTAGAATTGCAGTTCGTCGCGCACCGCGCCGCCCAGCATGGCGAAGACCGGCTCCTGGCGCAGGCGGCCAAGCAGATCCCACAGCGCCAGGTCCACGCCCGAGATGGCGTTCACCACCAGACCCTTGCGGCCGTAATACTGGGTCGAGAAATACATCTGGTCCCAGATCTTCTCGACCTCGGACGGATCGCGCCCCTCCAGGAAGCGGGCCAGGTGCTTCTCGACGATGTAGGCGGCGGGTTCGCCGCCGGTGGTCACCGCGAAGCCGACCACGCCGTTCTCGGCCTCGATCTCGACCACCAGGGTGCCCAGCACGTTGATGCCGAAGCTGCGGCGGCTCTGGCGGTATTCCGGATACTTCGCCATCGGCGTGGCGATGTGATCGTCGATCCAGTGGCCGTCGCCCTGGTCGTGATAGTCGGCGCCGCCGCCCGCGCCGTCGTTCTTCACGACGAAGGCGCGGACATGCTTGATTTTCGGCAGGCGGCTCATTGGCAAACCGTCGGCATCTGGTGATTCGCTCCCATATTGCGGGATGGCACTGGCGTTCCTCCGTCAGCCGCGTCAAAGTCGCAACCCTCGAACGGGTCGACTTGCGTGTTTTGCTACATTCTGAGAATGAGGATTACGAAATGGGACGAACGGCGTCAATCAAGACCGCGCAGGTCGATGGGGATGAGGAAACCGGCGCCAAGGCGTCCGGCAGCCAGACCCTGCTGCGCGGCCTGGACGTGATCGACGCCCTGATCGACGGCTCGCTGCCGCTGGCCGAACTGTCCGAAAAGCTGGACCTGACGCGCAGCACGACGCACCGCCTGGCCTCGGCCCTGGTGGACCGGCGGCTGCTGTCGTTCCGCCCGCGCGAGGGCTACAGCCTCGGCCCCAAGCTGCTGGAGCTGGGCCACGCCGCCAGCCAGCAGATGCATCTGCCGCGCGTCGCCCGGCCGTGGCTGGAGCAGCTGTCGGCCCAGACCGACGACACCGTGCACCTGGGCGTGCTGGACGGCCGCCACGCCCTCTATCTGGACAAGGTGCCGGGCCGGCGGCGGATCAACATCGGCTCGCGCCTGGGCGAACGCCATCCCATCGCCTCGACGGGCCTGGGCAAGGCGTTGATCCTGGACAAGACGGAGGCGGAGTGGATCGATTTCTACGCCCCCGAGGGCCAACCGTTCGATTCGGCCAAGCGCTCCGTCTGGCTGGAGCGGATGCGTGGCTACGCCCAGAAGGGCTACGCCTTCGACCTGGAGGAGAACGAGGACCAGATCCGCTGCGTCGCCGCGCCCATCCGCTCGGTGGACGGGCAGGTGGTCGCCGCGCTCAGCGTCTCCTCCGCCGCCCAATACATGTCCGATGACCGGATGGCGGAATTGACCCGCACGGTCACCGGCGCCGCCAACGCGATCAGCGCCGACCTGGGCTGGGCGCCGAAATCCTAGATCACGAAGAGAAGGCCGAATCCCCCATGCTGCTTGAGAACAAGGTCGTCCTGGTCACGGGCGCATCGCGGGGAATCGGACGGGCCACGGCGATCGAGGCGGCGCGCCGGGGGGCGGACGTGGCGATCAACACCTATCGCGACGCCGAGGCGGCGGCCGAGGTGGTCGCCGTGATCGAATCGCTGGGCCGCAAGGTGATCGCCGTCGACGGCGACGTGGCCCTGCCGGACAGCGCGACGGCCTTCGTCGACCAGGCGGTGGCGGCGCTGGGCCGGGTGGACGTGTTCGTCTCCAACGCGGGCGTCTGCCCCTTCCACGCCTTCCTGGACATGCCGGTCGAGACGCTGCGGCGGACGATGGAGGTCAATCTCCACGGCGCCTACTTCATGACTCAGGCCGCCGCGAACCAGATGGTCCGGCAGGGCCGGGACGCGGAGGGAAGGGGCGGCGCCATCGTGGCGATCAGCTCCATCTCCGCGCTGGTCGGCGGGGAGATGCAGACGCACTATACGCCCACCAAGGCGGGGGTTCACAGCCTGATGCAGTCGTGCGCCGTGGCGCTGGGCCGGCACGGCATTCGCTGCAACTCGGTGCTGCCCGGCACCATCGCCACCGACATCAACAAGGACGACCTGGCCGATCCGAAGAAGCGCGAATACATGGAGGGCCGCATCCCGCTGGGCCGCCTGGGCCGGCCGGAGGACATCGCCTCGGTCGTCGCCTTCCTGGCCTCGGACATGGCGGGCTACATGTCCGGCGCGGCGCTGCTGGTCGACGGCGGCGCCTTCGCCAACTTCCAGTAGGACCGGGTCGTGATCATCTCCTCGCCCGACGACTATCGCGAGGCCGCGCGCCGCAAGCTGCCGCCCTTCCTGTTCCACTACATCGACGGCGGGGCCTATGCCGAGCAGACGCTGAAGCGCAACGTCGAGGACTTCCGCGCCATCCCCCTTCGCCAGCGGGTGCTGCGCGACATGGGCGAACTGAGCCTGGAGACGCGGCTGTTCGACGAGACGCTGCGGCTGCCCATCGTGCTGGGGCCCGTCGGCCTGACCGGCATGTACGCCCGGCGGGGCGAGGTGCAGGCGGCCAGGGCGGCGGCGTCGCGCGGCGTGCCCTTCACGATGTCCACCGTCTCGGTCTGCGCCATCGAGGAGGTCGCGCCCGCCATCGACCGGCCGATGTGGTTCCAGCTGTATGTCCTGCGCGACCGGGGCTTCATGAAAAGCGCGCTGGAGCGGGCCAAGGCCGCGGGCGTGAAGACGCTGGTCTTCACCGTCGACATGCCGACGCCGGGCGCGCGCTACCGCGACGCCCATTCGGGCATGAGCGGGCCGAACGGGCCGCTGCGCCGGATGATCCAGGCGATGACCCACCCCGCCTGGGCCTGGGACGTAGGCCTGCGCGGCACGCCGCACGACCTGGGCAATGTCTCGGCCTTCCTGGGCAAGCCGACCGGCCTGGCCGACTACATCGGCTGGCTGGGCGCCAATTTCGACCCGTCGATCTCGTGGAAGGACCTGCAGTGGATCCGCGACTTCTGGGACGGGCCGATGATCATCAAGGGCGTCCTCGATCCCGAGGACGCGCGCGACGCGGTCAGCTTCGGCGCGGACGGGATCGTGGTGTCCAACCATGGGGGGCGTCAGCTGGACGGCGTGCTGTCCTCGGCCCGCGCTCTGCCGGCGATTGCCGAGGCGGTGAAGGGCGACCTGCGCATCCTGCTCGATTCGGGGGTGCGCAACGGCCTGGACGTGGTGCGGGCGCTGGCCCTGGGCGCAGACGCGGTGATGCTGGGCCGCGCCTTCATCTACGCCCTGGCCGCCGACGGCCAGGCGGGCGTCGCCAATCTGCTCGATCTGTTCGAGAAGGAAATGCGCGTGGCCATGACCCTGACCGGCGCGCGATCCATCGACGCCATCGACCGGTCGATGCTGGCGGGCTGATCCGCGCCCCGCCCGGATCGCCGGGCGGGCGGGACCGAAAACCGGATCAGGCGGAGACGACCACCGGGCGGCGCAGGAAGGCCGGGATGTCGTCGCCGAAGCCGCGCACGCCCTGGCGATGCGGTTCGGTCTTGGCCGGGCGGGGCTCGCCGCGACGGTCCGACTGCAGCAGTTGCGGCTCCATCGGATCGGCGGGCTGGGCCGGGGTCTCGACCACGGGCGCGGAGACGGGGGTTTCGGTCTTCTTGCTGCGGCGGCTGCGCGAACGGGTCGGCTTTTCCTCAGGCGCGGCTTCCGAGACGGCCGGGACGGCCTCGACGGCCGTGTCGGCGGGAGCGGTTTCGACCGGTTCCGGCGCGCGCGAACGGCCGCGACTGCGGTCCTTATCCCGCTCGCGGCCACGGCTCGACGACCGCTTGTCGTCGCGCGGACGGTCCTTGATCGCGGCGAAGTCGATGTCGAGGTCCAGCTCCTGCGGGTCCTTCTTGATCAGCTTCAGAACCTTGTCCAGCGACTTGTCGTCGGCCGGGGTGACGATCATGAAGGCCTGGCCCAGCTTGCCGGCGCGGCCGGTGCGGCCGATGCGGTGGACGTAGTCGTCGGCGTGGTGCGAGACGTCGTAGTTGAACACGTGGCTGACGTCCGGGATGTCCAGGCCGCGCGCGGCGACATCGGAGGCGACCAGAATCTTCAGATTTCCGGCGCGGAAGTCGGCCAGGGTCTTCATCCGGTGCGACTGGTCCAGGTCGCCGTGGATGGCGGCGGCGTCGAAGCCGTGCTTCTGCAGCGACTTGGCCACGATATCGACCTCGGACTTGCGATTGCAGAAGACGATGCCGTTCTTCACGTCCTCGCGGCCGACCAGGGCGCGCAGGGCGGTGCGCTTGGCCTTGGGGTCCGAGGTGGGGATGCGCACGATATACTGGGTGATGGTGTCGGCGGTCATCGCCGGACGCGAGGCCTCGATCCGGGTCGGATCCTTCAGGAAGGCGGTCGTCAGGCGCGTGATCTCGGGCGGCATGGTGGCCGAGAAGAACAGGGTCTGGCGGCGCGGCGGCGTCAGCTTGAAGATGCGCTCGATGTCCGGGATGAAGCCCATGTCCAGCATGCGGTCGGCCTCGTCGACGACCATGATCTCCACGCCCGTCAGCAGCATCTTGCCGCGTTCGAACAGGTCCAGCAGCCGGCCCGGCGTGGCGATCAGCACGTCCACGCCCTTGTTCAGGGCGGCGACCTGGTCGCCCATGGAGACGCCGCCGATCAGCAGCACCCAGTTCAGCTTGGTGCCCTTGGCGTATTTGCCGAAGCTTTCGGCGACCTGGTCGGCCAGTTCGCGGGTGGGGGCCAGGACGATGGCGCGGGGCATGCGGGCGCGGGCGCGGCCCGACGACAGGCGCTCGACCAGCGGCAGGGTGAAGGCGGCCGTCTTGCCGGTGCCGGTCTGGGCGATGCCCAGCACGTCGCGGCCGGCGAGGGCGACCGGGATGGCCTGCTCCTGGATCGGGGTGGCGGTGGTGTAGCCGGTCTCGGCGACGGCCTGAAGGGTCGTGGGCGAAAGGCCCAGTTGGGAAAATTCGGTCATGAATCCTTGGGAGAGATAAAGCGTCTACGCGTCGAAGCGACGGAACCGCCCCTCTTTGGGCGAGCGGGCGGCGCGGATCGCAGACCTGTCCCGAGGCTGGGGCGCATATAGAAGTCCCCGCGCAAAAGTCAAGTATTCCGGCGATCTCGCAGGTCTCGGAATAAATTCCTATGGCCAAGGTGGAACGCCGCTTGACTCCCGGGGTTCAGGAGGCGGCATATGGGAACAAAAGGAGAACTGACTTGCGGCCGGACCGCCGGATCGAAGCCCTGCGCGAGCGACTGAAGGCGATGGAGGCCGACGGCCATCCAGGCGATGACGCGCGATTCGACTTGGGACATGAGGCGGCGGACGCCCGCATGGGCGGCCTGGCGCGCCATGCGCTGCACGAGGTCTACGCCGCGACGACGCCGGACGCGGCGGCCGCCCTGGGGTTCGCCCTGGGACTGGTGCGGCGCGCGGCGAGCGATCGGCCGCTGGCGTGGGGCGTCCAGGCCATGGCGGGGCTGGAGACGGGCCAGATCCACGGGCCGGGCCTGCGGGAGCTGGGGCTGGACCCCGGCCGGGTGGTGCTGGTGCGGGTGAAGGAAACGAAGGACCTGCTGGCGGCGGGGGAGGAGGCCCTGGCCAGCGGCGCGGTCGGGGCGGTGCTGCTGACCGCCTGGGGCGAGGCCCCGGTCCTGAGCCTGACGACCAGCCGGCGGCTGTCGATGGCGGCGGCGCAAGGGCGGGCGACGGCCGTGCTGGCGCGGCTGGCGGCGCGGCCCCAGCCCAGTGCGGCCGAGAGCCGGTGGCGGGTGAAGG
>JAEWDF010000027.1 GCA_023390245.1 Pseudomonadota bacterium | reverse complement strand
CCGAAGACCCGGACAGCCTGCGCGGGCCGCAGTTTCACGCGGCCTGGGCGGACGAATTCTGCGCCTGGAGGAACATCGAGGCCACGCTCTCGAACCTGAGGTTCGGGCTGCGGCTGGGGGCTGACCCCAAGCTGGCGATCACCACGACGCCCCGGCCGATCCCGGCGCTGAGGCGGCTGTTGGCCGAGCCGGGGGTGGTGAAGGCGCGGCTGGCGACCAAGGACAACGAAGCCAATCTGGCGCCGGGGTTCCTGGGCCACCTTCAGGCCCTTTACGCCGGGACGCGGCTGGAGGCGCAGGAGATGGAAGGGCTGGTGGTCGAGGCCGACGGCGCCCTGTTCCGGGCCGAGGACCTGGCGCGGGCGCGCGGGAGCCGTCCGGCGCGGTTCGAGCGGGTGGTGGTGGCGGTGGATCCGCCCGCCAGCGCCCACGGCGACGCCTGCGGGATCGTGGTCGCGGGGCGCTGGGACAAGGCGGCCTATGTGCTGGCCGATCGTTCGGCGCGCGGCCTGTCGCCCGCCGGATGGGCGCGGCGCGTGGCGGAGACGACGCGCGAGTTCGACGCCGACCTGGTGCTGGCCGAGGCCAATCAGGGCGGGGAGATGGTGCGGACCCTGCTGGGGCAGGCGGACTGTCCGGCGCAGGTGAAGCTGGTTCACGCCAGCCGGTCCAAGAAGGCGCGGGCCGAGCCTGTGGCGGCGCTCTACGAGCAGGGCCGGGTGGTCCATTGCGGGGCGTTCCCGGCGCTGGAGGAAGAGATGATGGCGCTGGGCGGGGAGGCGCCGGGGGGCAAGAGCCCGGACCGGGCGGATGCGCTGGTGTGGGGGCTGACGCATCTGCTGCTGGCCGGGAAGTCGCAGCCGAGGCTGCGGGCGCTCTTGCGGTTTCCTTCTCCCCTTGAGGGAGAAGGTGGACGGCGAAGCCGGATGGATGAGGGGGGAGCAGGATGGCCGCCTCTGGGAGAGCCTCGCGTCGACACCCCTCATCCGGCCCTGACGGGCCACCTTCTCCCACAAGGGGAGAAGGGTTTGGACATGGAGAAACACATGGATTGGCGACGACCGTTTGGTCGACGGCGCACCGCTGCGCCCGAGATCAAGGACAGCCGCACCGGGCCGCTGATCGCCCTGACGGGGGCGGGGCGGGCGCAATGGACGCCGCGCGATTACGCGCATCTGGCCGACGAGGGGTTCGGCAAGAACGCCGTGGCCTATCGCTGCGTGCGGATGATCGCGGAGGCGGCGGCCTCGACGCCGCTGATGGTGATGGTCGGGGGCGTGCGGACGGCGGACCATCCGCTGGCGCGGCTGATCGACAAGCCCAATCCCGAGCAGTCGGGGGCCGAACTGATGGAGGCGGTTTACGGCGCGCTTCAGACGGCGGGCAACGCCTATGTCGAGGCGACTGGGGACGCCGACGGCGACGGCGCGCCGGACGAGCTGTGGGCGTTGCGGCCGGACCGGATGAAGGTGGTTCCGGGACGGGCGGGCTGGCCGGAAGCCTATGAGTATGCGGTCGGCGGGCGCGCGGTGCGGATCGGGCGGCATGGCGACGGATGGTCGCCGGTCATGCATTTGAAGCTGTTTCATCCGACGGACGATCATTACGGGTTTTCGCCGCTGGAGGCGGCGGCCTTCGCCATCGACGTGCACAATGCGTCCGGGGCTTGGAACAAGGCGCTTCTGGACAATGCGGCGAGGCCGTCGGGGGCGCTGGTCTATGGGGCCAAGGATGGAGAACGGCTGACGGCGGATCAGTTCGAGGCGCTGAAGGCGGAGTTGGGCGAAGCCCATGCCGGGGCGCGCAACGCCGGGCGGCCGCTGCTGCTGGAAGGCGGGCTGGACTGGAAGCCGATGAGCCTGACGCCGCACGACATGGACTTCATCGCCGGCAAACACGCGGCGGCGCGGGAGATCGCCCTGGCGTTCGGCGTGCCGCCGCAGTTGCTGGGGATACCCGGCGATGCGACCTACGCTAACTATCGCGAGGCGAACGCGGCCTTCTGGCGAGGGACGGTGATCCCGCTGGTGAGGAAGGCGGCGGGGGCGATGACGGGGTGGCTGGGGAGCCGCTTCGTCGATTGCCGGATCGAGCCGGATCTGGATGCGGTTCCGGCCCTTCAGGTCGAGCGGGACGCGCTGTGGGCGCGGCTGAATGCGGCTGGCTTCCTGACCGAGGACGAGCGGCGCCGGATGGCGGGGGTGGGGGAGTGATGGAAGCGATGAGGAAGATGCCCGTCGCCCTGATCGCGGCGCTGCTGGTGCAGACCGTCGGCGGCCTGGTCTGGGCCGGAGGGGCGGCGGCGCGGATCGCCACCCTGGAACAGCGCGTGGACGAGCAGAGGCTGGTCGCCGAGCGGCTGGCGCGGCTGGAGGCGCAGGGCGAGGCCACGCGCGCTGCGGTCGAGCGGATCGAGCGGCGGCTGGAGGAGAAATGATGGCGGCGACGAGCCGAGCAAAGACGGGGCTGGCCATCGCGGGCTACGCCTCCCTGTGGGGCGTGGCGGACCTGAACGGGGACGTGACGGCG
>JAEWDF010000071.1 GCA_023390245.1 Pseudomonadota bacterium | reverse complement strand
CTCGGCGCCAACTCCCGCGAGAAGGACGTGACCCTGGCCGCCGCCCTGGCGCTCAAGAGCGAACTGGAGCGGACCGGACGCTACCGTGTGCGCCTGACGCGCGACAACGACGCCTATGTCGACCTGTACCGGCGGGTGGCCATCGCCCGCCAGGTCGACGCCGACCTGTTCATTTCGCTGCACGCCGACGCCGGCGCCGATCCGGCGCTGCGGGGCGCCAGCGTCTACACCCTGTCGGAGCAGGGCGCCGGTCGCGCGGTGCGGGAGTTCACGCGCGGCGACAACTGGCACCGGGACCTGCATCTGCCCGGCCGCGATCCGTCGGTGGACCGCATCCTTTTGGACATGACCCAGCGCGCCACCCAGAACCGCTCGGCCCAGTTCGCGCGGACGCTGCTGACCACATTGGAAAGCTCCGACCGGCCGCTGCTGCGACGCAGCCACCGCGACGCGGGCCTGGCGGTCCTGCTGGCGCCGGACGTGCCGGCGGTTCTGCTGGAGATGGGCTTCATCACCAATCCAGAGGACGAGCGGGCCCTGAACGACGAACGCGCGCGCCGCAACCTGATGAAGTCCGTGACGGACGGCATCGACCGCTATTTCCGCGAGCCGGCGGCGCCCCTGGTCACCGCCTCGAACGGGGCCGCGGGCCAGCCCTGACCGCCGAGATCAGGCCAGGCCGGCCTTCTTCAGCGTCTTCCACGCCTTGATCACGCGCTGAAGCTTGGCCTCGGCAGTCCGGTCGCCGCCGTTGGTGTCGGGGTGGAAGCGCTTCAGCAGTTCATGATAGCGCGCCTTGATCCGGGCCTTGTCGGCGCCCGGCTCCAGGTCCAGGTCGGCCATAGCAGTCCGTTCCAGCCGGCCGATGCGGCGATCCTCGGCCGGAGCAGGGCTGGCCGGCTGCCCGCGACGGCCGAACAGGCCGAAGCTGTCCCGCCAGGAACCGGCGCCGCTGTTCTGGCTTCCGCCCATCTTGGCGGCGAAGGCCGCGGCCTCGCGGCTGAACTTTCCGGCCTTCATCTCCCAGGTCGGGCGGCCGCCGGTCATGGCCTCGTTCTCCTGGGCGACGCGAATTTCGCCCTCGCTCATGCCGGCGTAGAAGTTCCAGCCCTTGTTGTACTCGCCGGCGTGCGCCTGGCAGAAGTCGTAGAATTCGTTCAGCCGCTCGCGCGACTTGGGCGCGCGGGCCGTGGCGGCGCGGCGGCAGTCCGGCCATTCGCAGGGCTTCTCGCCCGGCTTCAGGCCCAGCACGTCGGCCTGGGCGGCCTCTTCCCCAGCCTTGGGCGGCTTCACGCGGATGTCGGTGAAGCGGGGCTTGTATTGAAAGGAAGCGGACATCACCCGAAGTGTAGGCCAGAATTGGACGCCATCAAGGAAACGATCATGTCGGACGGCCCCGTCGCCGCGATTATTCGTGAAAAGCTGACCGCGGGCCTGTCCCCGCAGCGGCTGGAGCTGGAGGACGACAGCGGCCGCCACGCGGGCCACCACCACGAGGGCGGCATGGACGGCCGGCCCGGCGGCGAGAGCCACTTCAATCTGGTGATCGTGTCGGACCGTTTCGAGGGGCTGAGCCGCGTTTCCCGCCAGCGCGCCGTCACGGCCCTGCTGCGCGAGGAGCTGGCGGGGCCGGTCCACGCCCTGGCGATCCGGGCGATGACGCCCTCGGAAGACGCGCGCGACGTTTGATCGCGGGAAGATCAGCGTTCACTTCGTCTTAGAACCTTCGCCCTAGCGTCACGCGACCAAACAGAACGTGGGGCTCTGGCGATGGTGGAATCCGATGGCGTGGCTAAGGCCCTCCCGAGCGACGCGCGGGGTGGGGACGCAGCCCAGGCGCTGACCGCGATTCTCCAGACCCAGTACCTGCGCTACCTGATCATCGCCTCCTGGGCCCTGGGCCTGATGGGGACCGTCGGCTGGTGGCAGGCCGTGCTGTGGTTCGCCTTCACCGTCGGGGCCGGCTCGTTCCGCGGCTGGTTCGAACATCGCCTGAGCCAGAAGGTGGAGGCGGGCGCCGGCTGGGGCCTGATGTTCCCGCTGGTGGCGACGGTGACGACCGGCGCCTGGGCCGTGGCTCCCGTGCTGGCGTGGTTCTCGCATTCGACGTTCGGCCAGCCGCTGGCGCTGGCCCTGATCATCTCCGGCTATGTGCTGGTGTTCGCCCAGCTGCGCAGTTCGCCGCGTCAGGCCATGATCATCTCCTCGCCCTATGGCGCGGCGGCGGCGCTGATCCTGTTCAGCCTGTGGGGCACGCCCGAGTTCTGGTCGATGCTGGCGGTGCTGCCGTTCACGGGCGCCGGCCTGTTCGTGCTGGTCACCATGACCATGCTGCGCGAGGGTCGCATCCGCGCCTTCCAGACGCACCAGGCGCACCTGATCGCCGAGCTGGAGAGCGCCCGCGACAAGGCGAACGCCGCCAACGAGGCCAAGTCCAACTTCCTGGGCGTCATCTCGCACGAGCTGCGCACGCCGATGAACGGCGTCCTGGGCGCGGCCCAGTTGCTGAGCGCGACGCGGCTGGAGACGACGCAGCGCGAATATCTGTCGATCATCCGCAACTCCGGCGACAACCTGCTGAGCCTGCTCAACGACATCCTCGACATGACCAAGATCGAGGCGGGCAAGATGACCTTCGAGGTGGTCGACGTGGTGATCGACGACCTGCACCGCCGCGTCACCGGTCCGTTCGAGGCCCAGGCCGAGGCCAAGGGCGTCGCCTTCGTGTCCGAATTCGAGGGCGAGGTCCCGGCGGTGGTGCGCGGCGATCCGCTGCGCGTCTGCCAGGTGGTGCAGAACCTGCTGTCCAACGCGGTCAAGTTCACCGAGGCCGGCGAGATCCGCTATCGCGTGCGTGGGGAGCGCATATCCGACAAGCGGGTGCGCTTCGACTTCTCCGTCACCGACAGCGGGGCCGGCATCGCGCCCGAGGACCTCGACCGGCTGTTCCAGCCCTTCACCCAGGTCGACGCCTCCTCGACGCGCCGTTTCGGCGGCACGGGGCTGGGCCTGACCATCGCGCGGCGCATGGCCAACATCATGGGCGGCGACATCTCGGTGACCTCCACCCTGGGCGAGGGCTCGTGCTTCACAATGACGGTGGAGGCCGAGGTGGTGGAATGGACCAAGCCCCAGCCGGCGGAGGAGATCGCCGCCGAGGTCGAGGGCGGCGCGTCGCTGCGGGTGCTGGTGGTCGAGGACCATCCGGTCAACCGCATGATCCTGGAAGCCTGGATGACCTCGTCGAGCCATGCGACCGTCTCGGCCGAGAACGGCGAACTGGCCGTGGCGGCGGCGGGCGAACAGCCGTTCGACCTGATCATCATGGACGTCAACATGCCGGTGATGGACGGCCTGACCGCGACGCGCCTGATCCGCGAAGGGGAGGGGCCGAACGCGGAGACGCCGATCGTCGTCCTGTCGGCGTCGGCGCGCAACGAGGATCACCAGGCCGGCCTGGACGCGGGCGCGGACGCGTATCTGAACAAGCCGATCGATTTCGCCGTCCTGGCCGAGCTGATGGGCCGGGCGCCGGGCGGCCGGGCCGAGGTGCGCGAGGGCGGGCCGCGGCCGGCGGAGCATTCCGTCGCCGCCTGATTGCGGCCGAAGCACGGCCGTTCGCTGAACGGAGGCTGGCGGATGCGGTTCAGCATCGGATCAGCGAGCCGGAGTCATTCTGCGGGCAAGTCGAGAGCCCTCGACCGCAGAAGGAGACTTCGAGATGAAGACCAAGATCCTCGCCGCCGCCATCGCCGCCGTCATGGCCGCCGGTTCGCTGGGCGCCGCCACGGCCGCCAGCGCCCAGGCCCGCCCCGGCCACGCCGCCCAGTCGCGCGCTCCGTCGCATGCCCAGT
>JAEWDF010000070.1 GCA_023390245.1 Pseudomonadota bacterium | reverse complement strand
CGCTCGGCCTGCGCCTCGGCGGCGGCCTGGCGGCGGGCGGCGGCGTCCTGGATGGCGGCGACCTGGGCCTCGCTCGGCTCCGGCGCGGTCGCCAGCCCCGCCAGCGGCGGCGCGTTCAGGGCGTTGGGATCGGCCAGCTGCCCGAAGTCCTGGAACAGCATGACACGGACATAGTCGATGGCGCCGCGGTCGCTGAACAGCTTGACGCGCCAGCTTCCGTCGACACCCTTGGCCGCCACGCCGATCGGCACCCCGCGCGGGATGCCGCCGCCGTCGCCGGAGGTCAGGATGCGGTCGCCCGGTTTCACCGAGCCCGCGCCGCGCACGAACTCCAGCCGCGGATTGCCGCTGCCGTCGCCGGTCAGGATGGCGCGGGCGTCAGTGCGGTCGATCAGCACCGGCGTGCGCGAGGCCACGTCGGTCAGCAGCACCATGCGGCTGACCCCGCCCGTCGCGCCGGTGATCCGGCCGACCAGCCCGTGTTCGTTCAGCACCGGATTGCCGACCCGCACGCCCTTGTCGGCGCCAACATCCAGCAGCTTGGCCCGGTTGAAGGGGCCGCGCGCGTCGGAAATCGCCCGCGCGGTCACCATCGGCACCGGCGGCTCGGTCCGCAGGCCCAGCATGGCCTCATAGCGGGCGTTGACGTTCTTCAGGGCGATGGCCTGGTCGCGCCACGGCTGCAGCTCGGCCAGTTCGCGCTTCAGCCGCCGGTTCTCCGACACGGCGAAGAAATAGCCGCCGACATGGTCGCTGACCGCGCCGACCCAGCGCACCGGCGCGGCCAGCACCCCGTTGACCGGTCCCGCCGCGGCTTCGAAGCCGCCGCGCACGTCCGCGTGGCCGGCGGTCCCGTCCGGCGCGCGACGATCGGTGACGAGCAGGAACACGGCGCCGATCATGGCCGCAACGGCCACGACCGCCGCCGTCCAGGCCAGCGGCACCTTCAGGTTCTCAAAGGGGCCGTCGCGAAACGCCACGGGCGACCTTCCACAAAGGGGGTTCGGAATCGGCGGGACGCCCCCCGCCGTCATGCCTGCCTATCGCAAAAACCGGGCCGGAAGGGAACCGCCGATCACGCAGGCCTGACAAGGATTGCGGCGACGACGCCTAGAGCGCCGAGTCCAGCACGCCCTTCATCCAGCGCGGATGCTCCAGCACGCGGCCGCAACCCACGGCCACGCACGACAGCGGATCGTCGGCCACCGACACGGGAAGGCCGGTGTGGTCGCGGATCTCGACATCCAGGCCGCGCAGCAGGGCGCCGCCGCCCGTCAGCATGATGCCCTTGTCGGCGATGTCGGCGGCCAGCTCGGGCGGCGTGGCTTCCAGCGCAACCTTCACGGCCTCGATGATCTGGGTCACCGGCTCGGCCAGGGCCTCGGCTGCCTGGCGTTCCGAGATGCGGACTTCGCGCGGCACGCCCTGCATCAGGTCGCGGCCCTTGACCTCGATCGACAGGCCTTCGCCGTCGGCCGGGATGCGGGCGGTGCCGATGTCCTTCTTGATGCGCTCGGCGGTGGTCTCGCCGATCAGCAGGTTATGGTTGCGGCGCATGTAGCTGATGATGCTGTCGTCCATCTTGTCGCCGCCGACGCGGACCGAACGCGAATAGACGATGCCCGACAGCGACAGCACGGCCACTTCGGTCGTGCCGCCGCCGATGTCGACGACCATCGAGCCGGTCGGCTCGTGGATCGGCAGGCCGGCGCCGATCGCGGCGGCCATCGGCTCGTCGATCAGGCCCACGCGGCGCGCGCCGGCGTTCAGGCAGCTGTCGTTGATGGCGCGGCGCTCGACCGCCGTGGCGCCCGACGGCACGCAGACGATGATCTTCGGGTTTACGAAGCCCTTGCGGTTGTGAACCTTGCGGATGAAGTGCTTGATCATCTCCTCGGCGACTTCGAAGTCGGCGATGACTCCGTCGCGCATCGGGCGGATGGCTTCCATGTGGCCCGGCGTCCGGCCCAGCATCTGCTTGGCCTCTATGCCGACGGCGTGGACGACCTTGCGCCCCCCCACGCTCCTCAGCGCCACGACCGACGGCTCGTTCAGCACGATGCCCTTGCCCTTCTGGTAGATCAGGGTGTTGGCGGTGCCCAGGTCCATCGCGATGTCGTTGGAGATCGCGCCGAAGAGGGAAAAGCTCATGGGATGAAGATACCGTTGTTTGGCCGAGGGCGTCTGTGGTCAGCGGACCTGGCGACGCCCCGCAAACGAGGGATCCCCTTCCCCGTCCGCGTCCTGATCGTCTTCGCCACGCCTACTGGGAAGCCCGTTTGCCCGCATGCGGAGACGATGGCAAGCCCCGATAACGGCCTCGTCAGAACGCATGTGAAACGGTCTTCCCGGCGGCCGGACGATCATCCCCTTTCGGAAGGCCGTCAGTCGCCGCGCGCCGCCTCGCGTCGCCGCACGATCTCGCGCACGCCCAGCATCAGGACCAGCCAGGCCGCCGCGACGCCGGCCAGTATGGCCGAGGTCCAGACGCCGTCCCCGCTGACCGCCGTCATGAACGAGCCGCCGAAGAAGGCCACCAGCGCGGTCTTGGGCAGGACGCCCAGGGCGCAACCCGCCAGGAAGCCGCCGAAGGACGCCCGCGCCGCGCCGAAGGCCATGTTGACGACGATGAACGGCGCGGAAGGCACGTTGCGGATCATGAAGCTGGCGTAGAAGGCGTTCTTCCCCACGAACCGCGTCAGCCGCCCGACGGTGCGCCCGCCGTGCCGTTCCAGCAGCCGCGCCGTGGGCCCTCGCCCCAGCCAGTAGGTCGCGCCCGCCGAGGCGATGGTGGCGATCCAGCTGTAGAGAAAGCCGTACCACGGCCCGAACGCCACCACGCAGGCCGCGATCAGGATGAATTGCGGCGCGCCGAACAAGGCCGCGGCGGTGAAGACGGCGACCGCCGCGGGCAGGCCCCAGGGCCCGTGCCGGAAGCCGCCGAGCCACGCCTCCAGCCGCGCCTCGGCGCCCAGCCCCAGCTGGGTCTTTCCGATGGCGAACAGCGCGACCATGGCCGCCAGCAGCAGCACGGTCGCCGCCAGCGCCCGCCAGCGACGCGCCTCCATGTTGGACAGGAAGTCGAGGAGCCAGCGCATCAGTCGCGCCGCTTATCACCGGCGGGCGCGCTAAGCGAGCGCCGCGGCATTGCCCCCGCGCGCGACGCCGCGTAAGGAACCCCGCCTCCCCGGCACGAAACTTCCAAGATCGACGGGAAAATCATGTCCAGCCTGCAATCCTCCGCCCTCGCCCGCGTCAAGCCGTCGGCCACCATCGCGGTGACCGCCCGGGCGCGCGAGCTGAAACGCGAAGGACGCGACGTGATCGGCCTCGGCGCCGGGGAACCGGACTTCGACACGCCCGAGAACATCAAGCAGGCCGCCATCGACGCCATCAGCCGCGGCGAGACCAAATACACCGACGCCGACGGCATGCCCGAGCTGAAGCAGGCCATCGCCGCCAAGTTCAAGCGCGAGAACGGCCTCGACTATTCGCCGGCCCAGATCCACGTCGCGCCGGGCGGCAAGCCGGTCATCTTCAACGCCCTGGTCGCCACGCTGAACCCGGGCGACGAGGTCATCGTGCCCGCCCCCTACTGGGTGTCCTACCCCGACATGGTGCTGCTGGCCGGCGGCGAGCCGGTCACCGTGGTCGGCGAGGAGAAGGACGGCTTCAAGCTGCGTCCCGAGGTGCTGGAGGCCGCGATCACGCCCCGGACCCGCTGGCTGATACTGAACAGCCCGTCCAACCCCACCGGCGCCGCCTACACCCGCGCCGAGCTGGAGGCCCTGGCCGAGGTGCTGCGCCGTCACCCGCACGTCTGGGTGCTGACCGACGACATGTACGAGCATCTCGTCTATGGCGACTTCGAATACACCACCATAGCCCAGGTGGCGCCGGACCTGATCGACCGCACCCTGACGGTCAACGGCGTGTCCAAGGCCTATGCGATGACCGGCTGGCGCATCGGCTACGCCGGCGGTCCCAAGCCGCTGATCGACCTGATGCGCAAGGTCGCCAGCCAGACCACCTCCAACCCCGCCAGCATCAGCCAGTGGGCGGCGGTCGAGGCGCTGAACGGGCCGCAGGACTTCATGGCCGAACGCCGCGCCGCCTTCGAAAAGCGCCGCGACCTGGTCGTCTCCATGCTGAACCAGGCGACCGGGATCGCCTGCGCCACGCCGGAAGGGGCCTTCTACGTCTATCCGTCCATCGCCGGCCTGATCGGCAAGACGACGGAGACGGGCGTGGTGATCGACGGCGATTCCACCTTCGCGACCGAACTGCTGAACGCCGAGGGCGTGGCCGTGGTCCAGGGCGAGGCCTTCGGCCTCAGCCCCTATTTCCGCATCAGCTACGCCACCTCCGACAGCGTGCTGGAGGAGGCCTGCGCCCGCATCCAGCGCTTCGCCGCCTCGCTGCGCTGATCGTCAACGCGCCGGGGCGCGCGATCCCGCGCCCCGGCCGTTCTCCATATTCTGCTGGAGCGACCCCAGCGCGAGATAGTGCCCGTTGCACGCGCTTTCCGCGTTGCGCCAGGCGAATCGCTCGCTCCAGTCCCCTTGGCGCAGTTCGGCGGCCTGGCGCGACACCTCCGCCTCGAACGTCTGCGCGGGATCGCCGCGCTCGGGGTGGTCGATCTGCAGCCTGAGTTGGCCGAACCGGCGCCAGCGCGCATCCTGGCCGTCGCGCCGGGTTGCGCGCGCCTCCTCGACCGTTGGGCCCGAATAGGGCCGGCCACCCTTTTCGGCCAGGGCGCGGCGCTCGGCGATATCGATATCGACCAGGTCGCTCAGGGCCACGCAATAGGCGGCGTTGCGCCAGTGGGCCTTGTCGTCGAAGGGGGTCGCCGAACGCCGGCGCTCATAGACCAGATCGCCCTGGTCGTCATAGAGCAGGCCGTCGCTCGCCCGGCCCGGCGCTACCGGCGTCGGGGCCGATATCGCGGCCGGCGTGGCGGTCGCGCCGCTGGTCGCCGCCGTGACGGCCCGGTTGACCAGCGCCTGCGCCGCCTGGCTCCCCACGCTCCGCGCCAGGCCGCCCAGGAAGTCCTGGGCGTGGGAGGGCGCGGCCGCGACCATCAGGGTCGAGGCGGCGATGAGGGACGAAAGGACGCGCATGGATCGGGCTCCGGGGGAAAGACCCCCGCCCTTAGCCCCGCCGGCCCGCTCGTGGGGCCGCGAACCGACCGATTTGCGACGAACGCGACGTCCCGGCCTACGGCCGGCTGGCCATGCCCAGCTTGATCGGCTTGGCTTCGTCGTTGGAGCCGCCGCGCTTGACGCCCCACAGCAGGATCACCGGCGCGCCGACGTAGATTGAAGAATAGGTGCCGATGACGATGCCGAACATCAGGGCGATGGAGAAGCCAAACAGTGCCTCGCCGCCCCAGATCGCCAGGGCGCCCAGCACCATGACGGCGGTGCCGCCGGTGATGATGGTCCGTGTCAGGGTTTCGTTCAGCGACAGGTCGATCACGTCGCGCAATGGCATGGTCTTGTACTTGCGCAGGTTCTCGCGCAGGCGGTCGAACACCACCACCGTGTCGTTCATCGAATAGCCGATGATGGTCAGGATCGCCGCCACCATGTTCAGGCTGAACTCCAGCTTGAACAGCACGATCAGCCCGAAGGTCAGGATCACATCGTGCAGCAGGCCGATCACCGCGCCGAAACCGAACTGCGGCTCGAACCGGAACCAGATGTAGGCGAACATCAGGGCGATCGCGACGCCCAGCGCCATCAGGCCCGAGGTGAACAGTTCGCCCGAGACCTTCGATCCGACCACGCTGACGCCCGAATAGGCGACCTGGCCGACCGCCTCCGTCACCGCGCCCTCGACCTGCTGGACCACCTGGGTCTGGTCGCGGCCTTCCGGCACCTGGAAGCGCAGGATGGCGGTGGAGCCGTCATTGGCGTTGGTGTCGCGCCGGGCGATGCCCTGCACCTGGACATCGCCCAGGTTCAGGCCGCTGACCGCCTCGCGCACGCGGTCGAGCTGGATCTCCTGCCCCGCCGGCTTGGACACCTCCATCGAGGCGCCGCCCCGGAAGTCGATGCCCATGTTCAGGCCGGGCACGAAACAGGCGACGATGGAGGCGACGCACAGGATCACCGACAGGACGCCGGCGGGTTTCGCATATTTGACGAAATGGAAGTTCGTCGTCTGCGGCAGGATCTTGATGAGGGGCCATCCACGCATCGCCATCACTCCGCGATCGGCAGTTTCTTGGGTTTGGCCGTCTTCAGCCAATAGGACAGCAGCACCTGCGCCACCATCACCGACGAGAACATCGAGGTGAAGACGCCGATGGTCAGGGTCCAGGCGAAGCCGCGCACAGGGCCCGCGCCGAACACGAACATGATGGCGGCCGCCACCAGGGTGGTCAGGTTAGCGTCCACGATGGTGCCCATGGCCTTGCTGAAGCCGGCGTCCATGCTGGCCACGATGCTGCGGCCGGACCGGGCCTCGTCGCGCATCCGCTCGTAGATCAGCACATTGGCGTCCACGGCCACGGCGAAGGTCAGGATCAGGCCGGCGATGCCCGGCAGCGTCAGGGTCGCCTGGGTCAGGGACATGGCCGCAACGATCAAGACCCCGTTGAGGATCAGGCCCAGCACCGACACCCCGCCGAACAGCAGGCCGTAGGCCAGGATCATGAAGACCACGATGATGACGAAGCCGATGGCGGTCGACAGGGCGCCCGCGGCCACGGCGTCGGCGCCCAGCTCGGCGGTCACCACGCGACGCTCCTCGACCTTCAGCGGGGCCGGCAGGGCGCCGCCGTTCAGCAGGTTCACCAGCGTCGCGGCCTCCTGAATGGTGAACTGGCCGGTGATCTGGCCCGAACCGCTGGTGATCGCGCTCTGGATCGTCGGGGCGGAGATGACCTTGCCGTCCAGGATGATGGCGAAGGGCTTACCCAGGTTGGCGGCGGTCGCCTCGCCGAAACGACGCGCGCCGGTCCCGTCGAAGCGGAAGTCGATCGCCGGGCGGCCGCTCTGGTCGGAGCCCACGCTGGCGCGGGTCAGGTTCTCGCCCGAGACCAGCACCCGCTTCTTGACCAGATAGGGCGTGCCGCGCTCGTCGGTCAGCAGGACGGAGTCGGGCGGCACGCGGCCGGCCAGGGCGTCGTTCAGCGAATTCTCGGAGTCGACCATCTGGAAGGTCAGTTGCGCCGTCTGGCCGATGACCGCCTCAAGCTGAGTCGGATCGCTCTCGCCCGGGGCCTGGACCACGATGCGGTCCGCGCCCTGGCGGGTGATGGAGGGCTCGCGCGTGCCCAGGCTGTCGATCCGGCGTCGCACCACCTCGATCGACTGGTCGACCGCCGTCGCGCCCATGCTGTTCAGGGCGGAGTCCGTATAGGCGAAGCGGATGCGGTCCCCGCCCAGCCGCGTGGCCGCGCGCTCGACCTGGCCGGTCGGGCCGGTCGCGCCGCCCAGTTGGCGCAGGGCCTGGAAGGCGGCGTCGCTCTGCGCCGGGTCCGTCAGGGTCACGACCACGCCGCCCGGCTCGCGCTGGAAGCCGCCGGTGCTGATCCCCTCCTGGTTGAGGGTGACGCGCACATCCTCGATCAGATTGGTCACCCGCGCCTGCTGCATGGCCGGCACGTCGACCTCCAGCAGCAGGTAGGAGCCGCCCTGCAGGTCCAGCCCCAGGTTCAGGGCGTTCTTCGGCAGCCATCCCGGCAGCGCCTCCCGCTGGGCCGGGCTCAGCAGGTTCGGATAGGCGAACAGCACCCCCAGCACCGTGGCGAGGACGACGAGGGTGACTTTCCAGCGCGAGAGCTGAATCATGTGGGCGATCCGGGATCAGCGATACGCGTGTATCAGGCCTTGGTGTCGTTCGCCGCGATGGCGGTGCGGTTGCGGACCTCGGCGATCATGCCCTTGACCACGCGCACGTTGACGCTGGGCGCGATCTCCAGGTTCACCTCGGCTTCCTCGACGCGGGTGACCTTGCCGATCAGGCCGCTGGACAGGACGACGACGTCGCCGCGCTTCACCGCCGCGATGGCGGCCGCATGGTCCTTGGCCCGCTTCTGCTGCGGGCGGATCATCAGGAAGTAGAACAGGATGAAGATGGCGACGATCGGCAGGAACTGCACGATCACGGCCATCATGCCGCCGTCAGCGGAAGCGCCCATGGATTGATCTCCGACACGCGAGGGCAGGCCCTCGTCGGCGCCCCCATTTCAAAACGAGGCGCGGAACCTAGGGACAAGCCTGCCGATTTGCAACGCGGCGAAGCGTCAGCGCGGCAGAACCGTCAGCGGATCGATCGCCACCGGGTCGTCGCCCTGCATCTGGCGGGTCTCGAAATGCATCGACGGGCGGCCGTCGCCGGCCGTCAGGCCGACCGTGCCGATCTGCTGGCCCTGGCGCACGTCGTCGCCGTCGCGCACCGTGGTCGAGCCCAGGTGGCCATACACCGTGCGCCAGCCGTTGGCGTGGACGACCAGCACGGTCAGCCCCTGCCCCACCAGGTCGTCGCCGACATAGGCGACGCGGCCGGGCGCCGAGGCGACGACCGAAGCGCCGGCGCTGGCGCCGATGTTGATCCCGTTGTTGCGCTCGCCCATGCCGACCGGGCCGAAACGCCGCACGACCTCGCCCCGCACCGGCCAGGCCAGGTTGATTCCGCCGACGGCGGGCGCGGCGGCGGGGGGCGCGGCGGACGAGGATGGCGGCGTCACGGGCGCGGTCGGGCGCGTCTGCGCCGGCAGGGCCGCATTGCCCGACGGCGGCGGGGGCGGCGGCGGCGGGGCGTAGCCGTCCTCGGGCACCAGCACGCCGACCGGCGACGGGCCCGTGGCGTAGGGATCGCGGCCGGTGTCGACGGCCGCCTCGGGCAGGATGACCCGTTGGCCGGCGGAAATGGCGCCGCGCGGCCCCAGGC
>JAEWDF010000047.1 GCA_023390245.1 Pseudomonadota bacterium | reverse complement strand
TCGTCGCGCAGGCCGTTCAGCAGGGCCGTCAGGTCGCGGGGGCGGGCCTCGGCGCGTTCGGACGGCGCCGCCTCGACGCGCGTCGGCAGGATCGCCGGGGCGGGGGCGGCGGTATAGGCGACCTCGGTGGTCTCGGCCCCGATGGCGTTCTCGTCCGCGCCGATGCTGGCGTAGGCGATGGGCGCGCTCGGCGCCTCGGTTCCGATGCCGAAGCCACGCTGTTCGAAGAAGGTCTGGGCGACCTGGATGGTCTCGCCCTGGCGGCGGCGGCGCGCCACCTCGAAGCCGGTGTCCATCAGTTCGGCGACGTGGGCGTTGCGGCTGGCGGTGGACCGCCCGCCCATGACGATGGTGATCAGCCGCTTGCCGTCCCGCACCGCTGAGGCGCACAGATTGTAGCCCGACGCATTGGTGAAGCCGGTCTTCATCCCGTCATAGCCGGCGCCGGTCAGCAGCAGGCCGTTGGTGTTGCGATAGTCGCGGCCGTTGTAGGCCCAGTCGTGCATGCCGAAGTAGCGATAGTACTGCGGATAGTCGCGCATGATGGCGCGGGCCAGGATGGCCAGGTCGCGCGCCGAGGTCAGCTGGCGCGGATCGGGCAGGCCGTTGGCGTTGACGTAGCGGGTCTGGCTCATGCCCAGCTCTTCGGCCTTCAGCGTCATCATGGCGGTGAAGCGAGCCTCGGAGCCGCCGATGTGCTCGGCGATGGCCACGGCCATGTCGTTGGCCGAACGCACCGCCGTGGCGTGCATGGCGTCGTCCAGGGTGATGGTCTGGCCCGACGCCAGGCCCAGCTTGGAGGGCGGCTGGGAGGCCGCGCGGGGCGAGACGGTGATGACATCGTTCAGGTTCGCCTTGCCTTCCGACAGGGCCTGGAACGTCAGATAGAGGGTCATCATCTTCGTCAGCGACGCCGGATAGCGGCGGCTGTCGGCATGACGGGCGAACAGGACCTCGCCGGTCTCGGCGTCGATGACGATGGCGGCGTAGCGGGCGTTTTCCTGCGCCGCGGCCGGATGGACGGCGGCGCCGGCCGTCATCAGCGTCAGGGCGAGAAGGGCGAAGAGACCGCGGCGGAACAGATCGATCATGGGCAGGTACAACCCTCGAAAGCAGGGTGCGGCAGGCCCCCCGGCCGACGCGTCAATGAATGGCTAGCATAGGAACTGCGGGTTTCATGGTGGTTAACCGGCCGTCAACGGGAATTTGAACCGCCTTCCAGGGTTATCGCCGATCATATTGTGCGCTGCACAATGGCTCTTGACCTCATTTCGCATGTGCAGCATAAGGCGCGCAGGCGGAGGTCGGACCTCCGCGAGCAAGTTCGCATCCGCAACCGCCCGCCCCCGGGGCGACAGACACGGAGAGACCGCAATGGCCGACAACGCCGAGACCATCAAGAAGACCGCCGACCAGACCGCGGCCGCCGCCGCCAAAGCGAAGGCCCAGGCCGAAACCTTCCAGGCCGCCGGCGCCAAGGCGTTCCGCGAAGGCGTGGACAAGACCGTCGCCTCGCTGGGCGAACTGAACGTCCACGGCAAGAAGAACCTGGACGCCGTGGTCGAGTCGGCCGCCGCCGCCCAGAAGGGCGCCGAGGCCCTGTCGCAACAGGCCCTGTCCTACGCCAAGAAGTCGTGGGAAGACGGCGTCGTCGCTGGCAAGGAGCTGTCGACCGCCCGTTCGGTGCAGGAGTTCTTCGAACTGCAGACCAAGTGGGCCCGCGCCTCGATGGAAGGCTATATGGCCGAACTGGCCAAGACCAACGACATCGTCGCTGCGACGGTGAAGGACAGCTTCAAGCCGATCAACGAGCGCGTCACCGCCTCGGTCGAAAGCTTCCAGGCCGCCCGCTGATCGCAGCGCCGGTCCTGAACGGATGAAGGGCGGGGGCCTTTGGGCCTCCGCCCTTTTTCTTGCCCGCCGCGACCTGGGCGGTTTGCATCGCGCGGCGTGCGGCCTAGGACAGGTCCGACCCGGGGTTCGGCGGAATCGTCGCGATGGCGCGGCAGGGCCGGCCCCGGACCGGAGGGACGACCATGCGCAAGGGTCTGATGGGGATGATGGTTCTGGCCGGCTTGGCGACGGCCGCGCCGCCGGTGCTGGCGCAGTCGGACGGCTTTCACCCGCTGGAGACTTTTGCGCCCCTGACCCTGCCGGCGCCGGCCAACGTCTATCGCGCGTCCGACGGCGCGCCGGGCCAAGCCTATTGGCAGAACCGGGTGGACTATTCGATCGACGCGCGGCTGGACCCCGAAAGCCGCACCCTGACGGGCCAGGCGGTCATCGCCTACACCAACAACAGTCCCGACGTGCTGGACGTCCTGTGGCTGCAACTGGACCAGAACCTGTACCGCGACGACGCGCGCGCGGTCGCCTTCTCGGCCCGGCCCAAGCGCGGGTCGACCGACGGCTATCGCATCGACGGGGTCGAGGTGCGCCAGGGCCGCGGCCCCTGGACGGCGGTGCAGCCGCTGGTCGACGACACGCGGATGCGGCTGACCCTGCCGGCGCCGCTGGCGCCCAAGGGCGGAAAGGTCGAGGTGCGGGTGCGTTACGGCTATGTCGTGCCGTCCGACGACTTCGGCGGGCGCACCGGCTGGATGCCCAGCGCCAACGGCGACATCTACAGCATCGCCCAGTGGTATCCGCGCATGGCGGTCTATGACGATGTGCGCGGCTGGGACACGCTGCCGTATCTGGCCAACGAATTCTATCTGGAATACGGCGATTTCGACTACGCCGTGACCGTCCCCGCCGACATGATCGTGGCCGGTTCGGGCGAGCTGACCAACCCGGACCAGGTGCTGGACGCCGAGCAGCGCCGGCGCCTGGCGCAGGCCCGGTCCAGCGACCGCACCGTGATGATCCGCACGCCGGAGGAGGTTCAGGCCGCCGGCGCCGCAGGCGGCGACACCCGCACCTGGCGCTTCCACATGGACCACACGCGCGACGTGGCGTTCAGCGCCTCGCGCGCCTTCGTCTGGGACGCCGCGCGCATCGCCCTGCCGGACGGCAAGACCGCGCTGGCGCAGTCGGTCTATCCGGTCGAGAGCGTGGGGCAGGACCGCTGGAGCCGCTCCACCGAGTATCTGAAGCACGCGGTCGAGACCTTCTCCGGCTGGTACGCCTATCCCTGGCCGAACGCGATCAACGTCGCCGGGCCGGCCGCCGGCATGGAGTATCCGGGCATCGTGTTCGATGGGGTGGAGGACGAGGGCAAGACCTTGTTCTGGATCACCGCCCATGAGATCGGCCACAGCTGGTTCCCGATGATCGTCGGCTTCGACGAGCGCCGTGACGCCTGGATGGACGAGGGCTTCAACACCTTCATCGACGTCTATGAATCCGACGCCTTCGAGGGCGGCGTCTATGGCCCGAAGCGCGACGGGGAATACGCGCCCCGCCAGGGTACGCCGGCCGAGCAGATCGCCGCCATCCTGGAGGACGCGGAGGCGCCCGCCATCATGACCCGCGCCGACGCCATCCAGGAGAAGTACCGGCACCCGATCACCTACTTCAAATCCGCCTTCGGCCTGACGCTGCTGCGCGAGGACATCCTGGGCCCCGACCGGTTCGACCCGGCCTTCCGCAAGTTCATCGCCGACTGGGCCTACAAGCACCCCAAGCCCAGCGACTTCTTCCGGGCGATGGAAAGCGCGGGCGGCGAGGACCTGTCGTGGTTCTGGCGCGGCTGGTACCTAAACAACTGGAAGCACGACCTGGCCGTCGCGGCCATCACCCCGATCGACGGCGACGCGGCCCGGGGCGCGGACGTGGTGATCGAGAACCGCGACAAGCTGGTCCTGCCCGCCACCCTGCGCGTCGCCTTCGCCGACGGCTCGCATATCGACCAGCGCATCCCGGTCGAGACCTGGCTCCAGCAGCGCAGCCATGCCTTCCGTTTCGCCGGCCGCGGCGCGGTGGTCTCGGCGACGATGGATCCGGACCGCCGCCTGCCCGACAGCCATCGCGACGACAACAGCCGCACGGCGGGATGAGGCGGATGAAGCCGAGACGCGCCGGCGGGAGACTCAGACGGCCGCGCCGCGACAGCCTTCGTTGAGGACGCAGCGCCGGCAGTCCGCATAATCGGCGCGGCAGACGGCCTGACCCAGGCCCTTCATCCGGATGTGGAGTTCCGCCAGCTCGGCGGCGTTCCAGCCGTCCAGGGACTCCATCATCCTGTCGTAGGCGCCGGGCGTGTCCGCGCCTGTCCGAACGAAGCCGAAGCGCTGCAGCACCCTCGACACATGAGTGTCGATGACGAACGCAGGCATGCGCAAGGTGCTGAAATTCAGGGTGGATGCGGAAACCTTGCGGCCGACGCCGGGCAGACGCTCCAGCCAGGCGAGCGCCTCCGCGACGCCGAAGCGGCTCAGGAACGTCAGGTCGAAATCGGAATACCGGGCGACGATCGTTCGCAGCGCCTGACGAAGGCGTCGCGCCTTCACGTCCGGAAAGGTCACATCCCCGATAACCGCTCCAAAACCGAACGTGCGCTGCATGCGAGGCGGAATGGAACAAGTGAGAACAATGACAAGACTTGCAGGTCAGCCTGTCTATCGGCTTCGCGAGGCGGATCGGGGATAAGAATGGCGGAGAGGGGGGGATTCGAACCCCCGGTACCCGTGAAGGCACGCCGCATTTCGAGTGCGGTACATTCAACCACTCTGCCACCTCTCCGCGAGGCCGTTTCCATGAGGCATGGTTGAGCGAGCGGCTTCTCTAATGGCGCGCGCGGCGCATCGCAAGCGGTTCGTGAAGGAAATCGTCGTTCAGCGCTGGGCGGGCAGGGACAGGCCCGGAGCGGCGCCGGTGCGGGGGTCGGCGCCGCGGAAGCGGAACAGTTCGGCCGGGCGCCCGCCCGTGGCGGCCGACAGGCGGCCCGTGGGCTCGACCAGGCCGGTGCGTTCGACGCCGCGGCGGAAGTTCTGCTTGTGCAGCGTCAGCCCGGAGACGGCCTCGGCCGCCGCCTGCAGGTCCGACAGGGTGAAGGTCTCGGCCGTCAGGTCGAACAGCACCGGCCGGTACTTCAGCTTGCTGCGCAGCCGGCCCAGGGCGGTGGCCAGGATGCGGCGGTGATCCGAGGCCATGGCGCGACCCAGCGCCGGGCGCGGCGCGGCGGTCGGGGCCTCTTCGCGGTCGCGGGCCGCCTCCTCGACCAGTCCGGCCTCGTAGAGCAGTTCGTAGCGTTCCAGCACCCGCTCCTCGTTCCAGCGGTGTTGGGGCGTCAGGGCGAACAGGCCTTGGGCGCGGGCCAGACGGCCCCCGTCGGCGGCCGCCCATTGCAGCAGGCCGTCGCGGATGCGCGCGTCCAGCGGGGCGTCGGGCGCGCGCCGGTCCTCCCACGGAAAGACGTCGAACACCGCGTCCCAGCCGGCGTCGTGGGTCGGGGCGGCGGCGGCGTCGGAGGTCAGGGCCAGGTAGCCGACCGACACCTCCCGCAGGCGGTCCGGGCCGGGCGTGGCGCGGGGCAGGGCGCGGCCCGCGTCGCCGAAGGTGTAGAGCTGCTCCACGAAGCCAAGAGGGAAGCCCGTCTGCTGGCCCACGAAGTCCCGCAGCGCCCGCTCGAACGTGCGGTCGCGCGCCGGGTCGAAGGGGCCGAACGGCAGGGCCCGGGCGCCGTCCTCCGCCGGGGTGGTCAGCACCACCGCCCGCCGCGCCTGCAGGGCCATGATGACCACGGACAGGCCGATGCGCACGCCGTGTTCCATCGGAGGCGCGGGCGTATCCATGGCGGCTACTCCGTGTGCCAGGCGTCGTCGGCCGGGATGATGCCGACCGCGCCCGCCAGCACGCGGTAGCGGTCCAGGTAACGGGCCTGGGCGACGGTGGCGGGCTGAGGCTCGATGACCAGGTCGTAGCCTTCGGGCGGGGCGCCGAAGAAGCCCAGCGCCTCCTTGGGCGTGAAACCGGCCAGTTGCGTCGCCTCGAAATAGGCGCAGGCCTTGTCGGCCTTCTTGATCAGGGCCTTGATCGCCGGCGGCGTCTTGGGCGGTAGGCCGTACCGGACGTGGATGGCTCCCTCCAGCCGCGCCTCGAAGTCCTTGTAGCCGGCGCCCAGCGCCGCCTTGAACGGCGAGATCATGTCGCCGATGACGTATTCGGAGGCGTCGTGCAGCAGGGCGGCCAAACGCCATTTCGGGTCCAGGCCCGGCCTGATGTGGGCGGCGATCTCCTCGACCACCACGCTGTGCTGGGCCACGGAGAAGGCGTGCTCGCCGATGGTCTGGCCGTTCCAGCGCGCCACCCGGGCCAGGCCGTGGGCGATGTCCTCGATCTCGATGTCGAACGGCGAGGGGTCCAGCAGGTCCAGGCGGCGGCCGGACAACATGCGCTGCCAGGCGCGGGGGGCGTTCTTCTTGGTGGGGCGCTCGGCCAAGGCGGCATCCTGATCGCTGTCGGGTCGGTCAGGTGACTCATCCCGGAGCCGGGATCAAGGCCGCGCCGGCGTCATTTCCCCACGTTCAGCGCCACCAGGTCCCGGGCGGCGTCGAACACGCGGTCGTTCTTGCGCTCCTTGGAGCGGACGGTGGCGACCACGATCGGGCCGCCCTTCGGCCCGCGCGCCTCGAAGCCGACCATGCGCCAGCCGCCGTCCGAGGCCGTGTCGTCCGACAGGATGTAGGTCATGCGCGTGGCGTCGCCGCCCTCGATCGTGCGCACCTCGCTGACGTTGCTGTCGGCGCGGATGCTGACGGAGTCGCCCCCGGCCTCGGCCTGGACGTCGGCCTTGACCGCGGGCTGGGCGGCGCCGCTGTCGCGGGTGTTGATGTGGAACCCCCCGATGCGGACCGAAGCGTCGTCGCCCCTGGCGTCGATGCTGATCCCGGGCAGGCGGACCGAGGCGTCGTCGCCGTTGGCGTCGATCCGCACGCCCGGAGCGGTGATCGTGGCGGCATCGCCCTGGGCGTCGACGGAGACGGGCGTGGGCTCGCCGGATTTCAGCCGGGCGGCGGTCCGCGGCAGGTCCCGGCCGAGCCGTTGTTCGAAGCCCTGCAGGATGGTCTCGGTCGGCTGGTCGTTGAGACGGACCAGATGCAGCACGACCTCGGCGCCGCGCGGCCCGCCATAGACGCAGTTGTCGCCGCCGGCCGCCGCCAGGCCCTTGCGGGTCAGGACGCCGATGGTTTCGGGGCATTGCAGCGTGTCGATGACCTTCAGCACCCCCTTGGGGCCGTCGTCGGACGTGGAGGTGGTGGTGGTGATCCGCACGGCGCCTTCGCCGTCGCAGGCGGCCAGGCCAAGGGCCAGGGTGGTCAGGGCCAGGGGGATCAGGGCAGGGCGCAGCATCGAGCCTCTCATGGCCTCATTGTGCCTTGGCGGGGCGGATGATCCAGTGAAATCGCGGTAATCAGCCGCCCGGCCTCGATCCTTCGCGGCGGCCCAGGAAGGCCAGCCGCTCGAACAGGTGCACGTCCTGCTCGTTCTTGAGCAGGGCCCCGTGCAGGGGCGGGATCAGCTTTCCTGGCGTCTTCTCGCGCAGGGTCTCGGCGTCGATGTCCTCGACCAGCAGCAGCTTCAGCCAGTCCAGCAGTTCCGAGGTCGACGGCTTCTTCTTCAGGCCCGGCGTGTCGCGGATCTCGTAGAAGGTCTTGAGCGCCTCGGAGACCAGGCGCGCCTTCACGCCGGGGAAGTGCACCTCGACGATCTCGGCCAGGGTCTCGGCGTCGGGGAAGCGGATGTAGTGGAAGAAGCAGCGGCGCAGGAAGGCGTCCGGCAGCTCCTTCTCGTTGTTCGAGGTGATGATGACGATGGGCCGGCGCTCGGCGCGGATGGTCTCGCCCGTCTCCTGGACGAAGAACTCCATGCGGTCGAGTTCCTGCAGCAGGTCGTTGGGGAATTCGATGTCGGCCTTGTCGATCTCGTCGATCAGCAGGACGGGGCGGACCGGGGCGGTGAAGGCCTCCCACAGCTTGCCCTTCTTCAGGTAGTTGCGGACGTCGTGGACCCGCTCCTCGCCCAGCTGGCTGTCGCGCAGGCGGCTGACGGCGTCGTATTCATAGAGACCGTTGTGCGCCTTGGTGGTCGACTTGACGTGCCAGGTGATCAGCGGGGCGTCGAAGGCCTTGGCGACCTCATAGGCCAGGACGGTCTTGCCCGTGCCCGGCTCGCCCTTGATCAGCAGGGGACGCTCCAGCGCCACGGCCGCGTTGACCGCGATCTTCAGGTCGTCGGTGGCGATATAGCGGTCGGTGCCTTCGAACCGGCTCATGAAAAACCTGCTCCGTGTGTTCACGGAGCAGGTAGCGGATCGAAACGGTCCTGAACAGCGATCAGGTGATGTGCTTGGCCGACACCGGGTCGCTGGCGGGGAAGGTCTCCTCGATCCCTTCGTCGATCAGGGCCTCCTGGCGGTTCTCGGCCTGATCGACCTTGTCCTTCAGCTGGTCGGGCTTGCCGGCCTCGGGCGTGGTGCGCTTGGCGAAGGGGGCGTCGGTGTCGTGCTCGTGCTTGGTCGTCTCGCGGTCCATGGCGGTCTCCTTATCGGGGTTCGGTCGGGGTTTCCTCGGGTGCGTAGCCCAGGTCCTCGATGTCGTCGTCGGACAGGCGGCGGGATTCCCAGTGGGCGGCGCTGGCCTGGGCCCCACGCTCGTTCTCCATCAGGCCGTAATAGACCAGTTCCACCTCGTCCTCGGCTTCCAGGCCGTTCCCGTCGGCGTCGGACTGGTTGATGCGCTCGCCGTCGACGCCGAGCAGGGCGTCGGCCTCGCGTTCGACGCCATCCAGCGCCAACTGGCCGTCCAGGTCGATGTCATCCTCGTCGAACGGCTCCTCGTCGGAATCGCCGTCGGCCTGGGTGACGTCGAGGACCTGGTCGGCCTCGTCCGGCAGGATGTCGCCATCGCCCTCGTCGTCCAGGTGGGTCTCGTCGAAGACTTCCGACTGTTCCTGATCGTCCTGATAATCGTTGTCCGGCATCGGCGCCTCCTGTCGCCAAGAGAACGCCGCCGCTCTCCGCCCGTTCCTCGCGGCGGGCGGCTACAAGGGATGGTTAACCCTAGCCCGGCTAGGCTGGGATTCGTGATGGCCGCCGCCGGGGGAGGCCGTTCCCAGGAGCCCCGTCCCATGCCCTTGAAGCTGTCCCTGAAGCCGGGCGAGAAGTTCGTGCTGAACGGCGCCGTGGTGCAGAACGGGGATCGGCGCGGCGTGCTGATCCTCCAGAACAAGGCCAGCGTCCTGCGTGAGAAGGACATCATGCAGGCGGAGGACGTCAACAGTCCCGCCAGGCGGATCTATTTCCCCATCATGATGATGTACCTGGACGAAGGCTCGGCGCCGAAATTCTATGACGAGCTGGCGCTGCGCCTCAACGAATTCATGAGCGCAAGCCGCAATCCCGACATCCTGGCCGAGTGCGTCTCCGCGTCGCGCCACGTGCTGGCGCGGGAATATTACAAGGCCCTGATGTCGGCGCGTAAGATCGTCGAATACGAAGAGAGAGTGCTGAATGTCGCTTCAGGCGTACACGGCGGCGGCGACGCGGGCTGAGACCCCGCGGGACATGGAGTATCGCCTGTTCGGCCAGGTGACGCGCGCCCTGGCGCACGCCGCCTCGGTCGACCCGTCCGATCTCGCCACCCGCATCGACGCGCTGGACTGGAACCGGCGCCTGTGGTCGACCCTGGCCGGCGACTGCGCCACGCCCGACAACGCCCTGCCGCAGCCCGTGCGGGCCCAGATCATCTCGCTCAGCCTGTTCGTCAACCGGCACTCCTCGGCGGTGATGCGGGGAGAGGACGACTTCGACACCCTGATCGAGCTGAACCGCATGATGATGCAGGGGCTGTCCGGCGGCTCGGCCCAGGCGGCGTAGGAAAGAGCGGACTTCACGAAACCGCGACGGGGCTTTGCGCGGGACGCCGGGGCGCCCTACCTTCCTCCTCCCTGTTCAACAGCTGAAAGGAGGTGACCCGTGTCTCATTGTCACCCATCGCGTAAGGCGGCTTCGACCCTGGTCCTCCCGGAGGGCCGGGCCTGATCCTTTCAGGCTGAGTTGCGGTCCGGCCCATCGCGGTCAGACAATGCGGGGCCGTCGCGGAAACGCGGCGGCCCTTTCATTTGGGTCAGCCGAACAGCGACGCGACCCAGCCCGCCAGATGCTGGCCGATCTCCAGCACGGTGCGCCAGATCAGGAACAGATACAGGCTGCAGACGCCGGTCATGGCCGCGCCCAGCAGCACGGCCAAGCCGTCGCGCTGCATCATGCCCAGGGCGAACAGCACCAGCGCCAGGCCGGGCAGGGTGTCGCCGAACGGGATCGGCAGCGCCATGACGACGGCCATCAGCACGCACACCAAGCCGGTGATCGTGTCCGCCACCTCTCCCGTCAGGAAGGGCAGACGCGGACGGGTCAGGCGCTCCACCCCCCGCACGAGGTTCAGCAGGCTGGCGCCGTTCGGCCGCTTGCGCGCCAGCCGCCGGACCCAGTCGGAAAAGCCATAGACGTGCGATCCGATGTGCACCCGCGTCCTGATCACGAACCGCCGAGCCCACATCGGCGCCTCGATCGGCCGCGTCAGCAGGTTGGCGTAGGCGGAGCGCGACAGCGACGCCCTCAGCATCCAACGCGGCAGCCAGACGGACCGGCGCTGGAACGCCAGCTCCAGCGACATCAGGATGATCGGGATGGCGAAGACCGCCTTGCCGCCCGGCGGCCAGGGCAGCAGCGCCAGGAGCGACAGCACCAGGATCATCGCCCCGAAGCCGCGCTCGCCGAAGGCGGCGACCAGCTCCTGCAGGGTCAGCTTCGGCTCGGGCCGCGCGCCGAGGGCCTCCAGCACATCGGAGAAACTTAGGCGCGCATCGGTCTGGTCGTCGGGCAGGAGCATTCGGCGGCGCTTCGGTTCAGGTCCGCGCCATGTAGGCCGCCGGAAGCTGAACCGCTACTTACGGAACGGACAGGATGGCGGAAAAGTCCGCCGATCCCAGGCGGGCGTCGCCGGGGCGGGAAGCCGCGGTCAGTGCTTCACGTGCTCGGGTTTGCCCTTGCGCTTGGTGTGGGCCATCTTCTCCAGCTCCTTTTCGCTCATCGACATCATCGATTTGGACGCGCCCTGGAGCTTCGACTTGGGCGTGTCGCCGCGCTTGGCCGACAGGGCGGCGCCGGCGGCCTTCTGCTGGGCTGCGGATTTGGCGGGCATGGGGAATCTCCTTCCGTGATTTCAAACCCCACGGAAGACATCGGTTCCGACCAGCGGATCAGCGGCGCCCGGACGCCGAAACGTTCGCGGATCAATCAGCTTCCCAGCAGTTCCCGCCCGATCAGGAAGCGGCGGATTTCGTTGGTGCCGGCGCCGATGTCGTAGAGCTTGGCGTCGCGGACCAGGCGCTCGACCGGCCATTCCTTCGTGTAACCGGCGCCGCCCAGGGCCTGGACGGCCTCCAGCGTGACCTTCACCGCGTTCTCGGAGGCCAGCAGGATGGCGCCGGCGGCGTCGTAGCGGGTGGTCAGGCCGGCGTCGCAGGCGCGGGCGACCGAATAGACGTAGGCGCGGGCGCTGTTCAGGGCGACGTACATGTCGGCGACCTTGCCCTGCATCAGCTGGAAGGAGCCGATAGCCTTGCCGAACTGCTTGCGGTCGCGGACGTAGGGCAGGACCACGTCCAGCGCCGCCTGCATAATGCCCAGCGGACCGGCCGACAGTACGGCGCGCTCATAGTCCAGGCCGCTCATCAGCACGGCGGCGCCGCGCCCTTCGCCGCCCATGATGTTCTCTTCGGGGACCTCGCAGTCCTCGAACACCAGCTCGGCGGTGTCCGAGCCGCGCATGCCCATCTTGTCCAGCTTCCTGGAGACGCTGAAGCCCTTCATGCCCTTTTCGACCAGGAAGGCGGTGACGCCGCCGTTGCCGTCGCCGGTGCGGGCGTAGACCACCAGGGTCTCGGCGTGGGGGGCGTTGGTGATCCAGAACTTCGTGCCGTTCAGGACGTAGCGGTCGCCCTTCTTCTCGGCGCGGGTGCGCATGGACATGACGTCGGAGCCGGAGCCGGCCTCGGACATGGCCAGGGAGCCGACATGCTCGCCCGAGATCAGCTTGGGCAGGTATTTGGCCTTCTGCTCGGGCGTACCCCAGCGCCGGATCTGGTTGACGCACAGGTTGGAGTGGGCGCCGTATGACAGGCCGATCGAGGCCGAGGCGCGCGACACCTCCTCCATCGCCACCACGTGTTCGAGGTAGCCCAGGCCCAGGCCGCCGAACTCCTCCTCCACGGTGATCCCGTGCAGGCCCAACTCGCCCATCTCGGGCCACAGGTCGCGGGCGAACTCGTTCTTCTCGTCGATTTCGGCGGCGCGGGGGGCCAGCCGTTCGGCGGCCCAGCGGGCGGTCGTGTCGCGGATGGCGTCGGCGGTCTCGCCGAGGCCGAATTCCATGGATTGGGGCGCGAAGGGAATGCTCATGCCCGAAGGCGTAGCATCGCGCACGGCCCTTCGCCAAGTGGGCTTAGTCGCGGTCGGCGCGACCCCAGCGTTGATAGAGGTTGTAGCCGGACACCGTCACGCAGGCCAGGGCGATGACCGCCAGCACCCAGCCGATCAGGGCCGTGTCGCCGCCGCCGGTCTCGCCCGCGCGACGGAAGGCCGCCATCGCCGCGCCGAACGACACCAGGCCGATGCCGCCCATGGCCAGGAAGGTTCCCGTCTCGCTCCAGTCGAAGCGACGCGGGGCGGCCGGGTCGGCCGTCTCCAGGCCGAGCGGTTCGTCCTGCGCTGCGGCGGCGTCGAACAGGGCGTCTCCCTCCTCGGCGGACGCGCGGGCGGCCTCCGGCCAGACCACGCGCGCGGGCGCGATCGGCTCGACCGCTTCCGGCGCGGTCAGCACCAGGGGCTCGACAGGCGTCGGCTCGGGTCCGACGGCGATGTCCAGCGGCGCCGGCGTCGCGGCGAAGTCCGGGACCTGGACGGGCTCCTCCTCGGCTTCGACTGCCGGGACCGTCACGGCGGTCTCCTCGTCGTCCGGCGCCGCGTTCGCCGGCGCCTCCATGGCGACGGGCGCGACGGACAGGGGAGGCAGGGTCCCGGACGGCAGGATGCTGTAGGGCGAATAGAATTGATGCGCGCCCGAGCCGATGCGCCAGCCCTGGGCGCCGGACGGAGGGACGGGCGGTTCCGAAGCCGGCGCCGCCTCGGGCTCGGGCCCTGGCTCAGGCTGGGGGGCGGCGTCGTCATTGGCCACCGGCGGCGGTTCGGCCGGCGCGACGGCCGGCGGGGGCAGGGGGGCGGCCAGCAGATCGGCCAGGGCCACGGGCGCGCCGGGCG